>DATFYI010000227.1:0-9168 GCA_035315125.1 Anaerolineaceae bacterium
GAATGTAGGTTTTCCCAGTGGCGGCGGCTGCCGGGGGTTGTGTGGCGGTTGCAGCTGCCATTGCGGTAGTTGGCGCCATCGTGGCTGCCGGCGGTTGAGTTGCTGCGGGGGCGGCTGGCGGTTGGGTTGGAGCAGGAGCTGCAGGTGGCTGAGTAGCTGCCGGAGCGGGCGGTTGGGTTGGTACAGCAGTAGCTGCCGGGCCGCAGGCGCTCAGAAGCAGGCTAAGGCTGAGCACAACGAACATCAAAGTAAATCCAATACGCGTCTTCATGATCTATCTCCTTTTGAATCTCTTGATTCTCAAATAGAAATGAATCGATTTGACATGGAGTGAACTTTTTGTTTTTTTAATAATTTGCTTGCCTCCTTTGCAAATGTTGACATGAACAGGATCATAAGTATTTTTTCGTCAGGTCTAGCCTAACGAAAACACTACCGCACGTGACCAAAAGAAAAACCAGCCAAACGCTACGGCGATGATCAGCGCCAGCAGGATGGTGATTACCGTGCGAGTATTCCAGGTTGCCCTTTGACCCCGAATAATTTGGGTCAGGTTGGGCAGCAAAATTGAAAGGACAAGTAAGATACCGATCGCAATGTTCTGAACATCGCCCTGGATGTTCAATAAGCCCATGCCAAAACGCGTCAGACCTACCAGCAAAAGCGCCAGGATCGCACCGATCATCGACCCCTTGCCGCCGTTAATGTCAACGCCGCCCAGAACGGTGGCGGTTATGACAGCCAGTTCCAGGCCGGTGCCAATATCCGGTCGGGTGCTACCGTAACGCGCCGCTAAAACAAACCCGGCCAGGGCCGACATCATTCCCGAAACCAGGAAAATAATTACTTTAACCCGGGCGACCGAAATGCCCGAATAAATGACTGCATCCTGGTTATTTCCAATGGCGTATAAAGTGCGGCCAAAAGCGGTCTTGTGCAAGATCAACCCGAAGATAATGGCCATTACCAAAAAGAGCACCAGTGAAAACGGCACCGGCGTTCCAGGAATTGTGCCCTGCCCAATATAGGTAAACGAAGCCGGGTATCCAGTGGCTGCCTGATCCCCCAGCATGACGTAAGCCAATCCACGATAGAAGGCGTATGTGCCCAGAGTAATTACCAGGGCGGGTACTTTTAAGCGGGAGATCAGGTAACCGTTGAGCAAACCACCTAAAATGCCCAGGATAAAGGCTGCTCCGGCGGCCAGCCAGATGTTTACGCCGTTATTGAACAGTAACCCCATAAAAGAGGCGGTCATTCCCAATGTCGATGCTACCGCCAGATCTACATTTCCGGTAATGATGATAAAAACCATCGGAAGCATCATCAGGCCCATTTCCATAAAGTCGGTGGAGGCCCGGAACAGGTTTTGGACGTTTAAAAAGTACGGCGATAGCTTGCTGTTCATGATCACGACCAGCACGATCAAGACAACCAGGAACCATTCCCAGTGCATCAATCTGGCGATCAAAGACCGGCGAGGGGGAATCGCGCTGATATAAGAAGATACGGCTTTATCCGTGCCTGTCATTTACGATACCTCGCGTCATGGTTTGTTTAATGCGCTGTTGGATGGACGAGTCGGAACTCACAGCTAACAGGATTAGAAAGCCCTGGACGGCTAACTGCCAGAACGGTGAGATGCTGGATAGGGTCAGGCCGTTCTGTATGATGCCGAGCAGTAAAGCGCCCAACAGCACCCCTGGCACCGTGCCGATCCCACCCATCATGCTTACACCTCCAATGACCGCCGCTGCTACCGTTTGCAGCTCAAAGCCCAGCGCGGTATTGGTCTGGGCTGCTTCGTAGCGGGAGGCCCACATCACACCCGCCAACCCACAAACTGCCCCGGAGATGACGTAAACCATAAATGTCACCCGCTCGGTGCGGATACCGGATATCTTGGCCGCTTCTGGATTTGTTCCAAGCGCATAAATATCCCGGCCGATTTGGGCGTAATTGAGGAAGATGTAGGCTATCACCGCCACGATGATGGCTACGATGACCAGATTGGGCAGTCCCAGCGGCGCGCCCTTGGCCAGTTGTTTGAAATCGAGCGGCAGTTGGAAGGGATTGATCCAATTCCCTTTGGAGTAGAGAAAGATCATGCCGCGAAAGATGCTCAAGGTGCCCAATGTGGCAATAATCGGTGGCACTTTGCCGAGAGTGATGATCAGCCCGTTCAAACTACCCAAAACGATCCCCAGTCCGACCCCCAACAAAACAATCAGAACCATGGGAGTTTGCGGGTAGGCTCTGATTAAAAATGCCACCATCATGGCCGTTAACCCTAACATGGATGCAACCGATAGATCGATGCCGCGCGTGATGATAATCATGGCCTGTGCCAGTGCAATCATAGCCAGGATCGAGATATCCATCAGGATGTCCCGGAAGTTTGAAAAGGTAAGGAAGCTGGGGCTTTGCAGGCTGATCACAATCACCAGCAAGAGGATGAAACCGATCAGCGCCAACTCTCGAAAGCGGGCCAGGATCAAAAGGAAATTGGTTTTACGAACTTCGGGTTTAATCGTCGTCACATTTACCTCTATCCCTATTGCACAGTCTGTGTGGCTGCCATCATAATATTTTCCTGGGTGGCCTCGCTGCGGTTAAACAGCCCGGTGACCCGCCCTTCGTGCATTACCAGGATGCGATCGCTCATTCCCAGCACTTCGGGTAGTTCGGAAGAGATCATCAAGATGGCTATGCCTTGTGAAGCCAGGTTGGTCATCAGCTTGTGTACGGCTGCTTTTGTGCCGATATCGATACCACGGGTAGGTTCATCCAGGATCAAAATGCGCGGGTTCAAGGATAGCCACTTGGCCAAAACGATTTTCTGCTGATTGCCGCCTGACAGCTCACGCACTTTCTGCCATACGTTGGTAGCCTTTACTTCCATTTGATTGGCCGCATCAAAAGCGGCTTGTTGGGCTTCCTTCTTGTTCAGCCAACCGCGTTTGCTAAAGCTTGAAAGCCTCGGCAATGTCACATTATCAGTGATATCCATCGGGGCAACCAGGCCGTGGTGCTGGCGATCCTCCGGCACATAGGCTATGCCCATTTCCATGGCCTGCCTTGGACTTGTGATCCGTAAAGGCTGCCCCTCAATCTCAACCGTGCCTTCATCGGCCGGCTCGACCCCAAAAATTGCCTGGCTGACCTCAGTTCGACCCGCTCCAACCAGCCCGGCCATCCCCAGGATCTCTCCCTTGTGCAGCTCAAAAGAAACGTTTTGGAAGGTGCCTTTCTTCGATAAATTCTGCACCCTCAGGACTACATCGCCAATTTCAACTTCTTTCTTTGGAAACAGCTCGGTAACCGTCCGGCCGACCATCATGCGGATCAATTCTTCCTGGGTTACCCCAGCCATTGAACGGGTGTCCACGTAAGCCCCATCTCTCAGGACGGTGACGCGATCGGCGATTTCAAAAAGCTCCTCCAGGCGGTGTGAGATAAACAGGACGGCGGTCCCGTCAGCTCGCAGACGGCGTACGATTTGAAATAAATCGGCTACTTCGTTTAAGGTCAGCGCGGAAGTCGGCTCATCCATGATCAGAATTCGGGCGTGCAATGACAGCGCTCTGGCAACCTCGATCATTTGTTGTTGAGCGATGCTCAAATAGCGAGCTTTTCTCTTGAGATCCATGTTTACGCCCAAAGAGTCGAGCAGCTTTTCAGATTCCCGGTACATGCTGCGCCAGTCAACAAAACCTGCCCTTGTCATCGGCCGACGACCCACAAAGATATTCTCGGCAATATCCAGGTCTGGAAATATGCTTAACTCCTGGTAGATAGCCGAAATTCCCACCGCAGTGGCGTGGCGAGGATCGCTCAGGTGCAGCAACTGCCCATTCAAATATAACTCACCGGTATCCGGTTGGTGTACTCCCGTAATCACTTTAACCAGGGTAGATTTCCCGGCCCCATTCTCGCCCAACAAAGCGTGCACTTCACCCGCGCACAATTCCAGTTGGACGCCGCGCAGGGCATGCACACCAGAAAAGCTCTTGCTGATATTGATCATTCGTAGGTTGGCTTCGCTCATACTTTTTATTTCCGGTTTTTTCAGTATCGTAAGATGTAATTCGATGGACGAGGGTTATCAATAGAATTTTGTATTGAATAACCCCCTATACATTTTCAGCTTCGGGTTCAGCAGTGATAAAAGTATGTTCCATATACACAGCGGGCGGGGTCGATTCGCCGCGTAAGATCTTGAGAGCCAGGGCGATTAATTTTTCGCCATATTTTTCCGGTAGATAGGCTGTTGAGCCGATGATACGACTGCCAAGCCGGCTCATCTCAAGCCGAACCAATCGCTCGGCGCCCTGTCCAACAATGACCAGATCCTGTTCGCGCCCCAGGCTTCTGGCGGCTTCCAGTGCTCCCAGGGCCACATCATCATTAAAGCACATTACAACCAACCTGTGTTCATTCGGCAATCGGCGTAAGCTGGCTTGCATTTGAGCCTGGCTGACTTCCAGGGTATTGTGGCTGTTGAGTACCAGGCGGTTTTCAGCGGGTACCACTCCTACGACAGTTTGAAAACCGTCTAGCTGACCTTGCATGCGAGTGGCTGGCAAAGCGCCTGCCCGTGGCTCTTCCAGGATGATTAACCGGTCAAAAAAACCATTCCAATTGAGGCGCACCCATTCTCCCATGGCTATACCTGCCATTTGACCGGCACGGTAATTATCGACCCCGAAATATGTGGCCCCGATCATTGGGATGTCTACAGAAATAACCGGAATGTCGGCATTCTGAAACATGTTCATGATACGATTACCGGCGTGCTCATCGATCTGGTATTCAATGATTAGATCCAGGTTTTGGGTTAAAAAGCGCTCGGCAACTTTAAGAGCCACATCCGGGTCAAGCTGGTTATCCGCCAGAACCAGGTCCACATTGCCGGCTTTTTCTGAAGCTCGTTCCAGGCTTTTTCGAACGTCGATTGCAAATGGCAGACGTTCATCCTGGTTTGCAAAACCAATCCGGTAATGTTTGTTTTCAGGCAGGGTAGGGGTGAAAGAAGATACCCCGTTCTCGTCGCAAACGCTGAACGTCAAATTGGTTTGCTGGAGTCTGGCGATCCAGGCCTGGCTCAAATTATGATCGGTGAAAAGGTGCGTAATCTGGTTAGTTTGGGCAAATGGCGTCAGGTCAACTTTGCCTATTTTGGAAGAGTCTACCAGGGCGATCACCCGTTCGGCCGTATTGATGGCTTTGCTTTTTAGCTGCGCCTCGTAAAAATGGACTTCTGTCAGACCGGCGTCCGGGGTGAATCCGCTGCAGCCCATGAAGGCGGTCTGGACATGCAGATCCTGCAGAAATAGCTCGCTCATTGAGCCGCTGATCGATGAACCATCCGGGTTTACGACGCCGCCCAGCAAAACGACTGTGGCGGTGGGAATTTGCGCCATAGCGCGGGCAATCTCGATGCCATTTGTGATGACCCGTAGCTTACGCCGGTTTTGTAAGAAATGTACCAGGTAATACACCGTGCTGCTGGCATCCAGGAAGATTGAATCGCCGTCTTCGACAAAATCGGCCGCCCAACGGGCAATGGACTGTTTGGTGGCTGCGTTTTTCTTTAATCGAGTGGTAAAAGAAACACTGCGAAGTGGCAACTCATCGCTTAGGACTGCTCCGCCGCGCACCCGGTTCAATTGACCTTCTTTATGCAGGGCGTTCAAATCATTGCGGATGGTGCCCTGCGAGACCCCCAGGATTTTGGCCAGTTCCGGAACGCGCAAACCGGCTTGCTTATGTAATAACCCGATAAGCTGTTGGCGCCGCTCGAAAGTGGTCAATGATTCTTCTCCTCGAAATGTTGTGCGGGGAATGGGCGAAAGTTTGATGCTATTTGTGCTTTTATTGTAGTAATCTTGTTGCAATTTGTCAATAAGCAATAATTACAACAAATTTCAACAAAATCAGCAGGTTACGCCGCTTCTTGCACACACACAGCGAGTTGTTTGACTTCGTAGATCCTGACCGTATCCGCCCACAGGCTGGCATCCCCCTCGATAATAACTTGCTCGGCTTTCCGCTCAACCCTGGTAATGTTTATCTCGAGCTTCATCTGTTTGTGGGTTGGCAGAATCTGGCCGCGATACTTCCAGATCACAGGCTGGTTTATGCGCAGGTCAAAACGCGGCGACATAAAGGAGCTACCCAGGTCTTGCTGGATGGCATAAACCTGCATGGCTTGCAGCATGGCTTCAACACCCAGCGAGCCGGGCATGACCGGGTCTTGATGAAAATGGCACGGGTAAAACCAGGCCTGTGGATCGTTATCTTTGATGGCATAGATATAGCCATGCTTTGCCTGGGTGCTGGCCGGATCGGCGACGAAAACTCGATCCAGGAAATTTAAATGACCTGCAGCCAGGTGGTAGTAAGGCGTTTTTGCCGGGGATGTAAAATAGGCCTGGCTGCTGGTCAGGTCAATCCATTGTCCGGTTAAACCAGCCTGCCCATCCTTTTCATAGACCGGCAGAACCGTCTTGCCGGCATCCAGCCCCACCTGGCTGGCCATGGCTTGTGGGGTAAAAAATCCGAAGATCGATCCACCCGTGAAAAGTCGTTCGCCACGGCAGGATAACTCGAATTCAAATTTCTGGATGATGGTGTTATTGCTGTTGACGGTGGAGATCAGCCTGGCCTGGCAGGTGATCGTTTTTCCACGCACATCGCTGTTTTTGAGGATCTGCCCGTTTCCATCCAGGTTCCGGAAAAAGAAATCGATTTCCGGATCCAATAAATTTGAACCCAGGTAGGCAGACAAAAAACCGCACGGCTGCATGGCTATTTCCATCCAGACCGAGAAAGGCATATACTGGTAAGCGTTATCCCGGTAGTACCAGGCGCCGGCGGGCACATCGTATTCGGTCACAATGCTGGCAGGCTGGTCAAAATGCAGGCGCCTACCGGAGATCTCGATCACACGATCCATTAACATTAAATCGCCATTGGGGATGCGCGGGTGACGGCGACTTTCGTATAGTTCAAATTCCGCGCCAAAACAACGCGCCATCGATCCGCTGGCAAACTCAATCAAGTGATCCTTATCGAAGGCGGCCTGCGGCGCGTGGGCCGGCGTTTTCGTTCCAGCCGTTTTTGCCCCCTGAGCTGCCAATAGCTGCAACTCGATCAGTGCGGCAGTTTGTTCCAGGGCGGATTGCTGCGAATGTAAAAAATCGGCATGGATTGTGCTGGCCCGCTGTGCATTTTTATGCAGGATGCGTTGGAGTCGAGCTGAAATTGAGTTCGTTTTATCAGTCATACCGTTTTATCTTTCTGAGCGATAGAGCGCAGATAAATCGACCGGCACCCGGTGGCTGGCAAGCTTAGCCAGCAGCCTGACGATGGAAGCATCATCTTCGGCGCCTTTGCGGTTGATCGAGGCGGCCAGATGTGGTTTTTCTTTGAGGGTGTCGTCGATCCATTTTGAACAATTTGAATTGGCGCCCAATTCGATAAACACCCGGGCGCCATCCGCATAAACCTGCTGGATCAGTTTTGGAAAATCCAGGCACGAGCACAGCATGCCGGCGATTTTACCGGCGATGGCCTGGCTGTCCATTGGTAATGGGCGATCATCCGCCGCCGTATAGAGCGGCGTCCTGCTCTTCTCAGCCACTGGCCAGCTCAACAAATTCACCAGAGAGCCATACTCGGAGCGCATGGCCTGGCAGTGCAGGGCAAAATCAAAGGGCGCTTTCAGCGCATTACACTTTAGATCTGCGATGAGGCTCTGGCAGGCCGCCTGCGCTCCGCCGATAACCACCTGCCGGGGCGTATTGATATGGGTCAAATAGAGGCGCTGGCGATTATTGATCGCCTCGGCCACCTTTTCGGCGGGGGCCATCAGAAAGTAATTGTTCCAAAGGCGATTACCAGGCGGCGCATCGTTTTCGGCGCTCATGCCCCAATATTCTCGCACTGCATTTTGGGCTCCAGAAAGGCGGGTGCGGAAAAGCGTTGAAGCGCTCAGCCTGGCGCTGGTTTGATCGGCTTCGTCCCAGACGCCCATACCAAATAGCATGGCGATCTCCCCCAGACTGTATCCGCAGGCCGCATCTGGCTGCACCTTGAAGATGTCGCGCAGGATCATGGTGAAAAGCACTGCCATCAAGGATCCCGATATGATCATCGCAATCGGGTCATTGTTCAACTTTGCCTCTAAAAGTTCTGATTGTTCCCTGCTCAGCGCCTCCAGCGAGCGCGGGTAGACCAGCCGTTCCTGGATGGTCTGGCCCAGGTCGGATGTGAGACCAACCACCCGTTCATAGAGTTGTGGAAATAGCAGAAAAAGCTCCCGCCCAATCCCGGTATAAGAATTGAACGCGCCAGGGTAAACAAAAGCCACACCGCACTGCAGACCGGCCGGATCTGCCGTCAGATAGCTGCCCAGCGGGGTTTGCCAGGTCTTTTTCTTTTCAAAGACCTCAAACAGGTCTCTGGCGGCATATTCTATTTCACGCTGGATTTCAGGCCGGTCGTGTCCGACGATGGACAGCAGGTAATTGGCAGATAAGTGGCTCTGGTAAGCCTTAAAGCTGTCAATTGCCGCCGAGCGCAGATCGCCGGTAAGCGATAAAGTCTGCTTGAGCTGCTCTAAATGGGCTGAAAGCTCCTGGGCAGAATCACCGGCCAGTGGAAACAGGTAAAAACTGGATTGCGCTAAATAGGAATTGGGCCGGTTTTTCTGGCTGAGCTCTTCCGCCAGGATCAGGTGAGCGCAGCTTCCATCCAGGCCAATGCTATTCATGGCCGCGTAGCGCTTTGATTGCCCGGCCGGTAAAAACCAGGTGCGCGTATCGGCCGGTACATAAAAAGGAGTATCTTTCCATAGTTCAGGTTTTTTTGGGCCAGACCAGCCCGGCGTGCCGGGGATAAAACGATGATAGAGACAGAGCGCTGATTTAATAATGGCGGCCAGCGCGCTGGCTGTATACAGATGCCCAACGTTACTCTGGACGCTGCCAAGGGCCACGTTTAGGTCTGTGCCGGCCGGCCGATATGCCTTGTAAGCTTTGTAAGCTTTGCTTATGCCGGCGATTTCAGCCGCATCGATCGGGGCAAAACCGCTGCCGAGCACTTCCAGATAACCGATTTGAGCGGGCTCGAGAGCCGCCTGAAGGAAGGCCTGCTGGCAGCTTT
>DATFYI010000228.1:0-24919 GCA_035315125.1 Anaerolineaceae bacterium
TGATCGACTGGTCTCTATCCCGATGGTCGGACAAAGCGATTCTTTGAACCTGGCTGTCGCTACTGCAGTTGTTTTATACGAGATTTTCAACCAGAGGCGAGAAAAACAGTTTCATTCTCAGGATTCATCAGCTAAAAGAGGGAGTTAATACGATGATTGCGAGTATCCAGGGCGAAGTGATTGGATTTGGGGAGGACAGCCTGGTCATCCTGGTTGGCGGGATTGGTGTGCGCGTGTATGTGCCAAATTCATTGCGGGCTCAGGCCCGACCTGGAGAAAAGCTTTTTTTGCTAACTCATCTTGTAGTACGACAGGATGCATTGATATTGTATGGTTTTGAAACGGAAGCAGAGCGTGATTTTTATATTATGCTGCTTGGAGTTAATGGCGTGGGGCCAAGGATTGCGCTGGCAATTCTTTCTACGCTGACAGTCGATTCGATGCGGAGAGCAGTTTTAAGTGAACAGGCTGATATTTTCAGCCGGGTACCGGGTGTTGGAAAAAAAACTGCCCAAAAGATTTTGCTACATTTGCAAGGACGTGTAAGTGGTGAAGCCCTGCTGCCCGGGGCTCCTGGCGCTGAGACAGATATTGAAGTTCTGGATGCATTGACCAGCCTGGGCTATAGCATTGTTGAGGCTCAGGCTGCCCTCCAATCGATCCCCAGGGATACTGCGACAGATGTTGAAACACGCCTGCGTTTAGCGTTACAATATTTTTCCAGCTAAAAATTTGGAGGTGGTTTTGGATAAACGGCCATCCAGCTTTGCTATCGATATCCGCAGATTTCCATTCCATGGCTGGATCGGATTAGTCCTGATCGCTATTTTCTGGCCCCTCAATTGGTTTTTGCCTGGATTGCGTACAAATTGGGCATTTTTTCCTCTCTGGCTAGGTTATTCACTTACCATGGATGGTCTGGTTTTTGTCAGGCGCGGCTCTTCACTATTCCAAAGAAGTTGGAAGCGTTACTTAGAGTTGTTCTTTATTTCAATGCTGGGTTGGTGGCTCTTTGAGGTTCTAAATGAGCGCGTTCAAAATTGGAGCTACATTGGAATCAGTATTTTCGCCCAACCAATTTATTTATTGGAAGCGACAATCAGTTTTTCAACCGTAATACCGGCAGTATTTGGCGCATCCGAATTTATTGCAAGTTTTAATTTTATCCGCTGGATGAAAAAAGGGCCGATTATCAGTCAGGATAGAAAAACTACCCTGTTTTTCTTTTCAGCTGGAGTGGCGATGCTTGGTTTAATGTTGATATGGCCGCGCTATTTTTTTGCCTTTATGTGGTTATCAGTCTTTTTTATGCTCGAACCATTTAATGTCTGGCTTGGGAATCGATCTTTAACAGATTTCACAAAAAATGGAGATTGGCGTCCTATAATCAGTCTGTTTTTAGGGGTTTTAATGACTGGTTTCTTTTGGGAGATGTGGAATTTTTACTCGTATCCCAAGTGGATCTATACAGTCCCTTTTGTGAATTTCGGTCATATCTTCGAAATGCCTCTCCTTGGCTATCTTGGATATCTGCCCTTTTCGCTAGAGCTTTATTCACTTTATCATTTCATCATGGGGCTGTTCGGTTCAAAACACTCGGGCTATTTACAGGTCAGTCCGGATAATTCATCACCCGATCGCATCACAGCGGAAGGGTAGACCCACGAATTTGTTGAAAAATGATTTCATTAATAGAACAAATATGTTATATTAGAACAAAAATAGCATTCATTGAAACCGCTGCGCTCGGACTACTGATAGGTTCTGGTATAATTTCTTTTCATGCTTTTTAGACGTGGTAGATCAAAAAAAATGATTCTGGAAAGCATGATTGGTTTTTCTAAAATGGTTACAAAGGTCGATATGACCTTTTTGTAATTTGTTTGTGAATTGATTTTATATTGTTAAGAGGCTTCAGGAATAGATTATGTCTCAAAATGTTATTCGCGTGGTCGGCGCACGCGCGCATAATTTAAAAAATATTACGGTAGAAATACCGCGTGATAAATTTGTTGTCATCACCGGTTTATCTGGTTCTGGGAAATCATCGTTGGCATTTGATACCATTTTTGCCGAAGGCCAACGGCGTTATGTCGAGTCCCTCTCAGCCTACGCTCGCCAATTCCTGGGTCAGATGGAAAAACCGGATGTAGATTCCATTGAGGGATTATCTCCAGCGGTTTCGATAGACCAGAAGGCTACTTCTCATAATCCGCGTTCAACCGTTGGAACGGTTACGGAAATTTATGATTATCTGCGCCTGCTATTCGCAAGAGTCGGTATTCCACACTGCCCGATTTGCGGGCGCGAAGTCGTCCGTCAATCTGCCCAAGAAATCGTAGACAATATCGAAGGTTTGCCGGTAGACAGCCGTTTACTGGTTCTGGCGCCCATCATCCGCGGGCGTAAAGGTACTTATCAGGCTGTTTTTGAGGAAATTCGTAAGGCAGGCTTTATCCGCGTACGGGTGGATGGCAAAGTCTATAATCTGGATGAAGAAATCAGCCTGGACAGGTATAAAGCTCACACCATCGAAGCTGTGGTGGATCGATTGGTCCTTTCACAGCAAGAAACCGAAGAAGATAAACAGGCTGCTCGTTCTCGCCTGAACGATTCGATCGAGACAGCCCTAAAAGTTGGTGAAGGCTATCTAATTATCCAGAACCTTTCACAAGAACCGCCTCAAGATTTATTTTTCTCGGAACATCTGGCCTGCCCGGAACATGGCATTAGCCTGCCAGAGATTGAACCGCACACATTTTCTTTCAACACTCCGCATGGAGCCTGCCCGGATTGCCAGGGTCTGGGCAGCAAACTGGAAATCGATCCAGATCTGCTCATCCCGGATCCAGAACGTAGTTTGAATGAAGGCGCCATTATTGCGCTGGAATGGAACGGGCCGCGTGATCAAGGCGGCTATTACTGGCAAATGGTTGAGGCAGTTGCACGAGAGCAGCACATTGATCTGGATGCCCCGGTCAGGACCATCCCAAAGTCAAAATTGGATGTTATTCTGTATGGGACTGGAAAACAGGAGATTACAATCCACCTGCAAGGTCGAAACGATCGCCAGTCCACTTTTTCAACTGCTTTTGAAGGTGTGGTCCACAATCTGGAACGTCGCTATCGCGAGACAAATTCCGAATACATTCGAAATAAAATAACTGAGTTTATGAGTAACCGGCCCTGTCCGACTTGTAAAGGCAACCGGCTTCGCCCTGAAGCGCTGGCAGTGACAGTGGATGATCATAATATTGTTCAGGTGACGGATTGGCCTGTGAACCAGGCATTAGAATGGGCCCATCGATTGGCCGGTCAAGATTCCCCACTTAATCAGCGTGATCGCACGATCTCAGAACGAATCTTGAAGGAGATCCAAGCCAGATTAGGCTTCTTAGTGAATGTGGGTCTGGATTATTTGACGTTGCGGCGGTCAGCCGGGTCACTTTCTGGCGGTGAAGCTCAGCGTATCCGGCTGGCTACTCAAATTGGTTCGCGTTTGATGGGCGTGTTGTATGTTTTGGATGAGCCATCTATCGGCCTGCATCCACGCGACAATGGACGTTTGCTGGCAACATTGAAATCTCTTCGAGATTTGGGCAACACCGTCCTGGTAGTTGAACACGATGAGGAAACGATCTTATCTGCGGATTGGGTGGTTGATTTAGGGCCAGGGGCCGGTGAACACGGTGGTTTGGTAGTTGCTGAGGGAACTGTAGAAAATATAATCGAATCACCCGAATCATTGACCGGAGCCTATTTATCTCGCCGGCTGCAAGTCCCCGTCCCAACAGAACGAAGAAAAGGAAATGGAAAGTTTTTAAAAATTGTAGCGGCAAAATCAAACAACCTGAAAGATGTAACGGTCAGCATACCTTTAGGAAAGTTTGTTTGTATAACGGGGGTTTCAGGTTCTGGTAAATCTACTTTGATGGTAGATGTTTTGTATAATGCCCTGGCGCGCGATCTGCACGGAGCACATACCCAACCGGGCGAATATGAGCGAATAGAGGGTATTGAACATATCGATAAGGTCATAGATATTGACCAATCGCCCATCGGTCGAACACCTCGCTCCAATCCTGGAACTTACACCGGAATGTTTGATGAAATTCGTAAATTATTTGCAGAGCTGCCCGAAAGCAAAATGCGTGGTTATACCTCTGGTCGATTTTCCTTTAACGTACATGGAGGTCGCTGCGAGGCTTGCCAGGGACAGGGCCAATTACGGATTGAAATGCAGTTTTTACCAGATATCTACGTGCCTTGCGATGTATGCCATGGCGCCCGTTTTAATCGCGAGACATTGCAAGTAAAGTTCAAGGGACTTTCAATTGCAGATGTGCTGGATACCACCGTCGAAGGTGGTCTGGAGTTATTTGCGGCATTTCCAAATATTGTCTCAAAGCTGCAAACTTTGACAGATGTGGGGTTAGGTTATGTCAAGATTGGACAGCCTGCACCAACCCTGTCTGGTGGAGAAGCTCAGCGTGTTAAATTATCCCGGGAGCTTTCTCGGCGTGCGACGGGATGCACGCTTTACGTTTTGGACGAACCTTCAGTTGGTTTACACGCGGCGGATGTTCATAAGCTGATTGAAGTGCTACAACGCCTGGTAGACGCTGGAAATACGGTCTTGATTATTGAACATAATATGGATATTATCAAAGTGGCTGACTACATCATAGACCTGGGGCCTGAAGGCGGGGATCGCGGCGGCCAAATCATTGCAACGGGAACACCTGAAGAAGTGTGCAAAGCAGACCAATCCTACACTGGCCAGTATTTAAATATGTACTTGCAACAAAACCACCATCCGACAGGAAGACTCGCCGAATCTGCAAATATCAGGTAGAATTCTTGGAGATGGGGGGCACGCAAAAAAATCTAGCAGTACAAAAACCAATGGATTAAGGGAATTCCCTTGGTCTCACAAGAGGATATAAAATGAGTGGAAAAGACTCACCCCAAAACGTGATTGAATCCTATCGAAAACGCCAACAGATGACGCCTTATCTGATTGGGGGATTGGCAGTTTTGCTGGTGGCAGTGGGGGTCATCATTCTGGTAGTATGGTTCAGTGGTTCGAATCACCCGGCGATCGCACTCTTTGCATCCAAAACACCTACTGCAACGAATACTTTCACGCCATCACCAATTCCGCCGACATTAACACCCACTAATACCGAACAGCCTAGTGATACGCCCACCAGCACAATAACACCAACTCCGCAGGGTCCATTCGAATATACAGTCAAGGATGGTGATACTTGCTGGGGGATTGCCCAAAATTTTAAGGTCGATGTGATGGTTCTTTTGGCGCTAAATAATTTCGCACCGAACGCTTGCCCAATTACCGCTTCCCAAAAGATCCTTGTGCCTGCTCCAAATCAATCTTTGCCAACCGCGACTCCACTGCCCACAAACTTTGCGCGTGGTACAAAAATTAATTATGTTATTCAAACCAATGATACCCTGGCGAACATCGCTTCAAGGTTCAATACAACCGTTGAGCAGATTATGAAAGACAACAAGATAACCAATGCCAACCAAATTACGGCAGGGCAGACGCTGGTCATTGTATATGGACTGGTAACACCAACTCAGACAAGAGTGCCAACCAGTACGGCTGCGGCAACTTCAACGCCAAATTTGATCACTCTGCCAACAGAGACAAAAACACCTTAGCCAAATCCGATATTTTTCAAATCACAGCCCGTGCCGTTTCAATCTCAAACAAAACGGCCGGGTCTGTTTCTATTTTTTGAGCGTTTTCAAGGCTGAGGCGAGCTGCTTGCGTACCGATCTGTCCCATCGCCCAAGCAGCATGTGCACGAACTAATGGTTCAGCATCAGAGCGCAGAGCGGTGGTCAGGTATGGAACACTCGCAGTTTCTTTTGCGTTTCCCAAAGCAATCGCGACATTACGAAGGTAACCTCTGCGCTTTGCACGCAGCACCGGGCTTCGTCGGAATTTCCGGTTGAATTCTTGGGGTGATAAAAGCAGCTCAGCGTGAAGCTCGGGCAAAGGCACACCTGGGCGTGCATCGAAAGCTGGGTCACTTACAAGTTGAGCAAAACGGGTGTTCCAAGGGCAAACAGCCTGACAGAAATCACATCCAAAGATCCAATTCCCCATTAACAAGCGTAAGTCCGGTGAAATGCTTCCTTTTTGCTCAATAGTGAGGTAAGAAATGCAGCGGGTGGCATCCAAAGTGCGATCAGGCTGGATGCAGTGGGTAGGGCAGGCTGTGATGCAACGTGTACAACTGCCACAGCGGTCAGCTAAAAAAGGTAGGTCTGGCTCAATCTCAATATTTAAAAAGACTTCGGCCAGAAAGAAAAAAGAACCCTGCGTCGGTGAGATCAGACAGCTATTTTTACCGATCCAACCTAATCCGGCCGACTGAGATATTTCACGCTCCAAAATAGGACCGGTATCAGTATAGGCATGTCGATCAACCGGTTTTCCAACAATTTTTTCCAGGCTAACGATTAACTGGTCAAGGCGAGGCGGAATGACCCAGTGATAATCCTCACCCCAGGCATAGCTAGCTATCCTTCCATGCGGTTCTGTGGATTTGTTTCCGGTCATTTCAAAAGGAGCAGGGTATCGAATGCCGCAAGTTAAGATTGAATGACAGTCCTCAAGGATCAACCCAGGGTTTTTTCGGCACTGACGAGCGCGTTCAGTTGCCAGATAAGTCATCGTTCCATGCAGGCCATTTGCAAGCCACTTTTCGTAAACAGGAAAATGAATTGGAGGTGCGGGTGATGTGATTCCGCATAATGAAAAGCCGAGGCTGCACGCCTCGGCTTTGATATCATCTCGCAGGGTCGTTTGACCATCCATTTTTCTAATTAACTCGACCAATATATGCCACTGGCTCGATTGCTTATTTTACAATGATGTTAAAGTAGACCGAGAAAAATGCGGCTCCGTTGTCGTTGATGAGCGACCAGTAGGTCGTATAGGAACCTGGAGTAGAGGGGGCAAGACAATCAATGTAGAAATCTTCGGTCTCGCCAATATTGACATTTTTGGGTGCCATTACAAGAGTAGCTTTATGATCGAATTGGGTGCCGCTTTCGTATTTCATGTAGTAATCAGTATTCCATCTCTTTGTACCCACATTTTTAATGGTCCATACCATATCGAATTGATAGCCTGGGGGAAATACCGACGATTGGGGAAATTTCTGCGAAACCAATTGAGCGGCATCCGGACCTGTTGGTTTGGTGGGAGCAGGATAATAAGAGTTCGAAGCAGAAGATGTGCTGGTAGAAGTTGCAAATACTGTTGGTGTCATTGTCGGTAAAGCCGGGATGGCGGTTGGGTTAGGTGCTAAAGTCTCTGTGGGTGAAGCGGGGAGATTTGTTGCAGTTGGAATAGCCAAAGGTGTCGAAGTCGGGTTTTGAGCCGCTTGGAGTGTAATATTGGCGACAACAGTTTGTGCTGCTTGGGTTCGAACTGCATCCAGGTCCGGTGTTGGCGCTTGAGCTGCAGGGGTATTGCAGCCGGCCAATAGAGCAAAGCAAACAAAAAGGCTGAAACCCCCCGTTATTCGTTTTGATAAAAACATTCTTGTTCCCTCCATTAGAATTTCTGCTGGATGGTATCCATTGATATCATCCTACGAGCAATTTAATCGATTGGAATTATTCACAGTATAAGTGATTTTAGTTGAATTGTCTACCGAATAGTCGGCAGTGCGGGTAGAGACCCGTTAACTTGAGGTAGGTTTTACAGTAGGTGTGTCGGTTGGTATGATCGATGGTGTATCTATGATGATTGTGGAATCGTCGGTGGGTGTTTGAGTGGCCTCGGACGTAGCTGTAGCCGCAGAGCCATTTACAACGAATTCAAAGGAAAGGGGACGGAAATTAACGCCTTGATCGTTGGTAATAACCCAATATGTAGTATATTTTCCCGGATTGTTCGGCGCAGTCATTTGAACAGGAATCTCAACCACATCATTAGGATTTACTGCCTTACTCAAATTAAAGTTACCGGCTCCCATATTTGTTCCGGTATAGAACCGTACAGAATAATTTGTGTTCCATGTGGTTGTACCGGTGTTTTGGACTTTCCAGGTAAGCGTAAATGTCTGTCCCGGAGTGAGCTGGGTACTATCCGGCGGATCATTCGAAATCCATTGCGCTTTATCAGCGATAGCGGGCGCGGTAATGGATGGTAGCGTTACTGGCATGGTCGGCAAGCCAGATTGAGTTGCCACAGTCTCGGTCGGGATGGGTGTATTGGATGAGATAGGCGTTACTGTCACCGATGGCGTCAGCGCTGCCGCATTGGTAAGGGCTATCTGGACAACCGCGGCTGCCTGGGTATAGACAGCGTTGGCATCCATGGTGGGAGTGGCATTCGATGAGCCACAGGCACCCATGAATAATAATCCAAGCAACCCGGCTATCAGCCAGGGCATTTGTTTTAAATTATGCATTTTATTTGTCCTCCATTAATAAATAAAAACTCGGCCGTCAACAGGCCAACTTTTGATTTTTAACCGTATTGAACGATTTGTCAAGGGTTGGGATTACCCATCACCTGTTCAGGGGATGGGGTAGCTGGAAGTGCGTAGTTGAACCCTTTGTTGCCCTGGAAGGAGATATAGGTGATAGCACCCGGGTGTATCGTTGTGTCGTAATAATAGCGATGATCCAGGTAATCAACGATGATAGTAAAGTCACCGGCTGGAAGATCGGCCAGTACCAAATTCTCATGATAGTAGTCGTCACTGTTCACCGTAGTCGATCCATAGGTTGTAACTGTCCAACTCTGGCCAGTGGCTTTTGATATTGCCTTGACATCTTGTTGGGTTAAAAAGGAACCATTGGTGTTACGGAAGGTGCCGACTAATACACCGCAGCCCTGGGGAGGTGCCATCCAAAGTTCCGGGTTGCGTGTAGTCCAATAGCTGTCGCCGATCAAGCGGATCTCAAAATGGACATGTGGTCCGGTTGCATTGCCTGTATCACCTACAAGTCCAATCACAGTGCCTGTTTCCACTCGTTGGCCTTCGATGGCAATGATTTTATCCATATGAGCATAGATCGTATAGAGCTGTTGGCCTTCATAGCCGAAGTCGTGGCGGATGGTAACTGCCTGTCCATAAGGATCTTTTGGATTATTGGTGCCAGAATATAAGCCGTAACCCGCCCAAATCACCTGGCCCGGTCCAGCCGCCAGAATCGGCGTATCTTTGGGAGCATCGATATCAACACCGGTGTGGATTGCAATACCTCCCGGCCAGACGTAACCATAACGGTAATTTGCCAGCGGCCAGTTAACCCGATCGGCAGCGATGGGGCGAATGAAGTAGAAGTGATCATGAGGTCCCAGGGCCCATGGAACCGGATAGAGGGGAGACCGCCAGGCTGAAATTGGCGCCTGGATTGGCGTTGGAAAAGTTAATCGCAGGGGTTCTGCTGATCTGGCGACCGGCGTATCTTCAATTTCATCAGGTCTGGCCTGTGGGGCAAAGGCCGTCTGTCTCGGGTTGAGAGCAGTAGAGGTTATCGTTTGAACAGAATCGCCGGTTAACTTTAGGCTTGGTTGTTTTGCACAAGATACTGCCAATAAACAACCACTCAATAAGATTAATATTAAACCATTTCCACTAAAGGTTTTACGTTTCATAGTTGGTGTATTTAAGGAGCAGCAGTCCAGGTCGGATGAAGGGTGGGCGTATCGGTAATAGTGGGAGTGAGTGTAGACGTCCCAGGGTGATAATTCGTGGGAGACGGTGTGATGGTTGGTGTATTAGTTGGGATCATGGTTGAGGTAACCAATGCTTCTGGAGGATATAATTCGGTCATAGCAGAATACCAATCCAGACCATCGCGTTGGACAAATTCATTAAAAAGCGTAGATGGATAAAATGTACGCCAATTAGTCAAAGCTGGTAAACGCTCCCAGCCGTAGCGATACGCCATTTCAGTAAAATCGACCCAGTACCCTCCAGGAATTTGACCGAGATTTCCACCATTCTCATACGAGGTTGTATTACCCGAATAGCGAGAATTTAAATCCCAGATTGGGCTGGTAATTGGTCTTCCGAAGGAGCCATCCTGGTAGCGTGCTTTCAGATACACACGCCAATAAGTCTGGCCTTCGATATCTTCGCGGTTGACTACCATCCACCCTGCTGATGTGGCCATTGAATTCAGGGCAAAGGCCCGACCGGTATAAAGCCAGTTCTCTTGCATGCCGGGCAGCGGTGGTTCTGTAAAAGGCAGGTAGGCGTTTTCCAGATTTCCCAAGATATCCCAACCAGCTTCTTTCGAAGCTTCAATGCGCAAGCTGACAAATGATTCATCGATTGCATCATTTAAATAGGGATAAGGCGCAGTCACATCATTGAGCTGGATTACTCCGAAACGTCCATTGGGAGGCATCGGATTTTTGTTCAAAGCTGGTTGCCAGAGAGATGGAAAGGGCATAGTAGCGTTGGCAGGTAGCTGATAGGAACCTAACAGGTCAGGCAGCTTACCTGCTTCCCAGGCCAGCCCGTCGATCGCACCAGGCATTTGGGTCATTGGATAGAGCAATTCGCCATTTCGAATGGAATAATCCGCCAGAGCAATCTGGTTTGCACCGGAAATTTCACTAACCAGAGAATCACCGCCTGGGCTCCAGACGGGCCAGTTGCCGTTCCCGGCCGGACGGAGAGTGGCGGTTGGGTTTTTACTATCCCAGATTACGATTGAGTTAAGCCCGGCATTATCTGAACTCCAGGCCAGATATTGGCCATCCGGTGACCAGGCAGGATGGCTTTCGTTGGTGGTAGGACTGTTGCTGACATCAGTAAAACGATTATTGACCTGGCCCAAGGAGGCCAACCAAATTTCATCGTCACCGCTGTGGTTTGACACGAAGGCAATAATTCGTCCGCCGGGGGACCAGGTTGGCGAATGGTTTGATCCCATCCCATTCGTTAACTGGATGGGCGCCTGTGTAAGATCAACAGCTGAACGGACCATGATTTCCATATTATTGTTGATATAGGTTTCGTAAGCCAAATATTGCCCGTCAGGCGACCAGGTGGGCGAGCCATCATATTCCGGGGTATCCGTAACTCGGGTTTGTTTACCAGTGGTCAAATCAAGAATATATATGTCCCAATAACCATTTTTATGAGAACTAAAAGCGATGCGGGTTCCATCTGGACTGACGGCCGGTTCAATGTCATCCCAGGGGCTGTTAGTGAGACGTGTCAATGGCAGAAACTGCGGATGGTAGGCAAATAAATGCATGAAGTTGCCGTCTCGCATCGAAAGTATGATCGCACCCGTCCGGCGCAAACCCTCAATTGGTTTAATATCTGGTGGTAAAGTCGGTGCAAGGGTTGGAATAGGAGTGGGTGGTACTGGGGTGACAGTTACAAAGGGAGAATTTGTTGGCCTTGGGCTTACCCGGGAAACAGGCTGTTTGATGTTGTCTGTCTTAAGCATTGGCCATCCAACCCATGCCAGGAAAGACAGGTTTAATATAACCAATACCACTACGATTGGAAAGATAATTTTATTTGTTTGTTTCGGGGAATTGCTCATACTTGTATAGAATGGAGAGGAAACAACCTCTATGATTGGTTGTCGTATCTAAGCCCCAACTATAATTGGTTTAGAAGTCATTTTAGCATCTTTCCTTGAAATGAGTTAATCTTATAAGCTTGCTAAACCATTGCAGTTTTATTGGATTAAGAATTATGGCTGTATTGATAACAGCTTCATTGGATCGATCAGTTCGAATAATTGACTGATACGCCATTCACAGTACGTAGAAATTTCTTGAGGGGTTTCGCTGGTGTCATAATAGGCCATAGGGCCGAAAGTGGCGCCTGAGGGACCTACCCGGACTTCAAAATGCAAATGGTCATTGCTGGACATACCGGTTGTACCGACACCACCAATTTGCTGGCCACATTTAACGTTATCTCCCACTTTTTCTAATGCAGGTTGATATAAATGGGCGTATAAAACATACAAAGAGCGATTGTTGACATCCCAATTAGCTGGAGACAATGGTAAAGTACACATCATGACAGGTGCAGGAGGCACAGTGGGGACTGGAGCAGGAAGCTGCAAAGCACTCATCCAGACGGGCGGTAGCATGTTCAAAGGGGTCTCGATAATTATCGCATTCCCATAAGGAAGCTGGTCAGGTAAGAGCGCGGCTACCTTACCAGGCAAGGCCGAATAGACTGGTAGGCCGAACATGCTCGTACGATTGCCCCGGCTCCAATAGGAAAAATCTACGCCGGTATGACCGTCATCCTTGCCTGGATGGGGAGGAATGAAAGGTTGTACCAGGATCTGTGGCAGTTGCGCCAGGGTTAGCCCTTCCAGCGGGCTACAAAGCTGCACCTTAGGTATCGGAGTGCTGGTTGGAGCTGGCGGCGTTCTGGTTGAAGGCACCTGGGTTACGGTTATGGTTGGTGTATTTGATGGCTGGGGACTGCTGGTAGCCAACATCGTTTGCCCTGGGGTTGGTGTTGTAGGTAAGGATGTGCAGGAGGCCAGGATAAACAGAAATGCCAAAGTAATGATTGATGACCTGTAAACCAATGTAAAGCCTTTTTTGCAGCTCAGTTCGTCCTGGGATCAACAGGATGCGTTATAAAAGAGACTTTTCTCTCATCCATTGGGCCGATATCCCGATAAGAAAGCACGGCTATTAAGCTGAGCTCTTGGCCCGGCGAGTCAGGAAAAAGGTGCATGGTAAACACCATTCGATTTTCGAGAGTCTCAACGATCAGAGTTGAGGCAATTTCTCTTCCATTACTATCTAATATCGTAACTTCTAAATCGGGTCGCTGTTGAAAGGGCGTTATGTCGACATGAATGCGCACACGTTGACCATCCGGCCATTGTTCAACCCTCAGCTCACTAAAACGGACTTCATTGGGTGGAAGAGCATCTTCAGCAGGCGTGAACAAAAAAGAATCATGCATAAATCAAGCAATATGCCGAGCTTCCATGTAGAAACGTTTCTCTCGAGCTTCTCCCATCGAAAAAGTCTTGCGGGGCAGGGCACCATCCAGAATGACAGTTTTGAAAAGATCATTTTTTGGCATGGCCGGCAGCAAAAAGCCCAGGTTCCCCGGTTCGGAACCCAACCGGACCACAACATCTTGACCGTGTACATAATCAATCTTGCCCGCGCCGGCTTGATTCAACCAATTATCCAGAAAGACTTGCAAGCTGCCCACCGGTAAATTAGTTGGTGGATTTGTAATCGTGGCAATCCCGAAACCAGCATGAGATATTACGCCAATGGTTTGTCCTTTTTTGGATTGGCTGTTCACCTGTTCAACCATCTCAGTCTCGCTCTGACAGGTTTCCAATTGCAAATGGTCTCCGTAAAAATGCTGCATCGCATTTCTGAAGTCTCCTTTTAGATCGAAGAGAACCCTGTGAATTGGCTCAAATTCTAAACCCTGGTCATGAACATTTTCAATTTCGACCAAAGCATATCGGGCAGGATGGTTTAAGCCAACCTGGGGTTTTATCTTTTCCCAAATCGCTTTGGCTGTGGCTAATGAATGGTTGCCATCCCCCATAGCAAAAAGTAATACCCCCTTTTCTGCGCTGACATTGTAGCGCCGGGCAAAGTCTTGCGGGTTAGCCAGTTTTTCTATAGACTGTATGACCTGCTGTTCCAGGCTGGGTGAGTTTACCAGGTAACCTGATAGGTGCCCGCTGCCCAACATTAATTCGAAATCATAAAGAGGCTGTAAGCTCCCTTTGATCGATGCAACAGGCTCTATTACTGTCCGATCGGGATCATCTATGAGCACTATGATGTGCGGAAGCTCAAGGGTAGCACCTTCGCGAATCTTCATACGGGGTGGTAGCCGGTCCAGGATAGTACCCTCGGTGGCACGTATCAAGGTCTGGGAGCCTTTGTTGTAATCATAGCACTCCAGATCCAGCGCCAGCATAAGCCCGTGGCGGGTTTTTCCAACAACGGTACGTTCGACCAGGATCATTCCATCTTTTGGAACCAGTAAATGATCTTGCCCGTACTTTTGCATGGTTTGTTGAGTGCTTTTAATTCGAGCTGCTTCTTCTGGTTTCCCAAGGAATACTTCTGGGAGAACCAGATTATAAGTGGATGGTGCATCTCCAACAATCTGGCAGACCTTCTCCCAGTAGTCTGGCTCGGATGTAAACTGGTCGCAGGCGATTACAGCCCATTTTTGCAGATCCAGACCTGGCCTGGGCAGCAATATTTGCGGGATTTGGACACCGATTGCAGGGAAGGTTTTCATAAATTTAACCTTATCTATGTAGAATTTCCTACCCAGATATTTTAACCCAAATTACCGCTTACTATGTAAATTGGTAGGTTACATTCCTGCCATAAAGCAAAGTCCAAGTGCGCCCGGGCCAATGTGGACGCCGATAACAGGACTGACCGGCGCACTTACAGCTTCACTCACTTCATTGATACCAAACCGTTGGCGGGCACGCTCCAATAGCAATTCTGCATCCTCTGGGTTATTGGTGTACAAAGCTGAAAGTCGTAGAGGGGAGCGTTGATTCACCCTTTTTTCAAAAAGATCTAGCATGCGATCGATGGCTCTACTCATCGACCACACTTTTTCTACCGCCTCGATTCGTCCATCTCTGATTTCCAAGATTGGTTTGAGATTTAGGGCAGTGCCCAGAAATGCAGCACCACCACCGATACGCCCGCCGCGTCGTAAATATTCGAGCGTATCGACAACCAGAAAAACTCCGCACTGTTGGCGAGCCTTTTCTGCCAGGTATTTACATTCTTGCAGCGTGGCACCATTTTGGGAAGCACGTGCGACCGCCAGCACCTGAAAACCCGCTGCCATTCCAGCACTTAGCGAATCTACCAGCTCGATGTTCTTACCAGGCAGCATTTCTTTAGCCTGTATCGCCGAATCCATTGTACCAGATAGTTTGCAAGAAATATAAATGCCCAGAATGTCGTAACCTTCGTCCAATAATTTTATATAGATGTCTTTAAATTCCGATGGGGTTACTTGAGAACTTGTCGGAGTTATTTTGGATGTTTTCAAGCGATCATAGAATTCGGAAGGTTGAATATCGATCCCATCTCGGAAGGATTCCTCACCCCAAATGACTTGCAATGGGGCTGAATATATTGGATAGCCTTTAATAAGCTCAGGCGGCATACAAGCTGTGCTATCGATGACTATTGCGATTTTTCCCATGAAAACCTCCCAAGCTCATTTGATTAATAAAAATAATATCATTTATTTTGACCTGATCCATCAAAATATTAAACCCACAAAGGGTCAAATCGGTACAATTAACTCTGTCTAATCTGAGGGATATCCGATTAGCTGATCTTCTGGATTTACAGGCAGTCTTAATAATTATGCAGTAAAAATCTCTAAAAGGGAGGCAGCTATTCTTATCGGGCAGGTTTATTAAGATTAAGAATGGATCTATCTCTTGACCTTAATAACAGGTATTATACCCCGCTTCAATGTAGCCCATACAAACAGCTCTATTCTGGTAAAACAAAATCATTGAGCTGGGCTGTTGGTGCAAACATCCGGGATAGCCCCGGAAGTTAAATACGACGGCTTAGTGCCTTGATTAACTAATATCACTTCAGCCTGAAAATAATGAGCCTGCATGCACCCTGCCAGCAGGACATCGGCGGCGTTTGGGAAATATCCCGGCGACTGGTCAATTGGGAAGACCACTAACGGGTTCTGGCTACCAACTACCGAGAAAACCAGGCGAGCGAAATTCAACCCCGTATAGCCAGTTTTGGCTGTTTTTGGCTCGTTCTCGCCTTTATCATAAAATCTGGGATAGAGTGCTCGTCCGGAAATAAAAGTAATACCCGGCTGTTGCAATAATTGCGCGGCTGCCTGAATCTGTCCTGATTGGTTTTCCTTTTTCAAATCGAGCATAAGTTGACCCTTCACCTGCAGCGCTGCTTGATGGGGATAACGCACTGGAAAAACTATTTCTGATAAGGGTAAGGACAAACCCACCAACAAAAAGACCAACCCGATTAATCCGACCTGCCAAATAAATGATTTTGAAGTTGGAGCCGAGGTGTGCGATTCTAAACTGGAAGGAGATACTATTAATCCGCCTGTTCTGTTGGTTTCCTGGCTTAATAATAAAAGGCACCAGAGAGCTATTTGCGCCACGCCAATCGCGTAATATAAAATAGCCACCCAATCAACAGGCAGAATAAAGCGTTCCCCTGAGCTGCGAAAAAACGCAGTACTGAAGTTGTAGGCCAAATTTACAAATAGAGGTGCAATGCCTATCGCCCCCAATCGTTTCGTGACGGCTGCCAGCCCGGCTGCGATAATCCCCAAATTTGCCAATAAAATCAGTGTTTGGGCGGTTGTAAGATTGCCAGCCCAGGCTTGCCAAAAAGGCATGGTAGGCCAGATCAGTTCATTGAAATCCGCTATTTTAAACCGGATTGGAAAGACCAGTATGCTGCCAATTTCGTTGTTGATAAAATGTGCTGAAATTGCTCGGGTTGCCTCGGCGGGATGTTGCAGGATTCCTTGCAAAGCCATACGAGTCAATCGTGCTGAATATTGTGATATATTTTCGCCGGGCAGTTGTGGGATTATGTTGTCAAATGAAATACCATTGTAACGTTGGGCCAGCACCATTGTTTGGGATGCAGGATTATCCAGGGCGAATCCCCCTGCGATCCTCCAGTTACGTACATACCAGGGTGTCAGGCAGACAATCAATCCAAACCCGATAAAAACGGCGCCCCGCAGCCAGGTTTTCCAGTTTTTAAGGCCCAGCCAGAGCAGCGCTGTCAATAAGATCAATGGCAGTACCGAAAAACTCTGAGTTCGGATCAGCATGGCCATGCCCAGAAAACCACCGGAGGCGGTGGCTGAAGACCAGCGACCGGGATTCTTTGCCCAGCGTAAAAAGAACCAGATAAATGCAGCCAGACATAGTGCGGTTGGAAGTTCAGAAAAATAAAGTTTCGAATAGGAAATATTATCAGTAAAAGGCGCGGATTGAATGGCAGTCAGCTCTCGGAAAATGACCAGCAGGGCGGCCATAAAACCTGCCGGCCGGCTGTGTAATTCGTTCCCAATACAATAAAGCAGCACCGGAAAAAGTGCCAGCACCAGGGTTTGCAAAAAGATTACTTGCAAATAATTTTGCCCTGTTAAAAGATGCAGACCGGCCAGAAAGACAATATACAACGGCCGCTGCGGTATTGAATCGCCCAGAAACCCACCGCCCACCAACAAACTTTGGGCATACTGATCATAAGTTGCGCCATCGGAAAAAGGGTATATTTCGTTGTTTGGCAGACGCCCTGGAGTAGCAAAATAACCAGGGATTAATGGATGCCCGGCCCATAGCACTACTGCCATGATCCATATGGCCAGACAAATCCATAAACCAGTCTTTTTCCCGTGCAAATAACGCATCAGTACCCAGTAAAAGATCAGGCTAAACATTGCCGCCAGACCGATTTGCCATTCCATCAGTGGCACCCCCGGCTCGCCCCATGAACCCACCGAATCAGGCTGTTTATCTAAGCCGGTAAAGACAACCAACATGCAGCCAAGGGCTAAAAAAATCCAGATCCACAAAAAGCGCTTAACAGAACTGCTTACTGGACTGTTGATTTGGTTCACAATCAGTTTATGATAAACCAGCAGGATTAATCCCGTCAGCAAAACTCCTGATATAGTTAGCCAATTCAAGAATGGAGCAAGCCTTGTAGCATAAGCCAGGTACGAAAATGTCCCACTATTCTTGTATGCGATTTTTAGCCAATCGAGTAAAACCTGGGACACCAAAATGATTGTAATAGAAAGACCCAGTCCAACACACCAAAACCGGCCGGTTTGAGCCAATTTCAACCAATGTACCCGCCATTCGGGTTTTAATAAAAGCAGGACAAGCAGGATTGCCTGAGTCAGCACACACAGGCTGAATAAACCGAGAATTGCCAGCCTTTGGAATGAATAACCGCTGGCAAAATCTGAAGGTAACCTGGCGAGTACAATTAATAAATAGAACCCGCTGGCTAATGTGGCCGTAAAAAAAGTCGCCCAGGCAGCAAAGGGTTTAGAATATGTCATATTATTTTGAGGACCCCTCTTGAATAAGCGAAGGGATTATAACATTAGGGAATTTTCACAACAACAATTTTTGGTAACTATTTAAATCAATCACCGGAGCATTGATAAAAAATGCTCCGGTGATTGATTTTCAAAGGATCTGGAGATCACTTTAATTTCTTGATTTCAGGTATTTCCATAACGTGGTCTACCAGGCCGTACTGGACAGCCTGTTCTGCATTCATATAAAAATCTCGTTGGGTATCCCGCACAATCACGTCCAGGGGCTGGCCAGTATGGGCTGACATGATTTCATTCAGGCGAGCTTTAAGTCGCAAAATTTCCTTGGCCTGGATTTCAATTTCGGTTGCCTGACCTTGAGCGCCGCCCAATGGCTGGTGAATGTGGATGGTGGCATTTGGCAGGGCATAGCGTTGACCTTTAGAGCCAGCCGTCAGCAGCACTGTTCCAAATGAGGCAGTCACGCCAACCGCCAGGGTACTGATCGGATTGGGGATCATCTGCATCGCGTCATAAATGGCCATTCCCGAGTAGATGACTCCTCCAGGAGAATTAATATACATTTGAATGGGGGCTTCACGATCCTGGTTGCTCAAATAAAGCAGTTGAGCTACGATCACATTGGCGGATTGATCGTCGATCTCGGAGCCAACAAAAACGATGCGGTTATGCAGTAGCAGCGAATAAATATCATAGGCTCTTTCGCCGCGATCGGTCATTTCGGTGACCATCGGTACTAAGGAAAATGGATTTTGGTTTTTCATTTGATTATCCTGTTCTTTTTATAAAAATGATGATTGATAGAAAATTGATTGTTACCCTTATTTTACTTTCCGGTTCAATGGCACGCCAGCATCAGTTTCCAGACCCCAACCGATGATTTGGATCGGTGTAATGCGGATGAGCGCATCATCTGCATTATAACGGGAGTCGAATAGGGCTTTTCCACCGGTGGGGAAAGTCTGGGCAGTTCCACGAATTTCTACCCCACGCGGACGCCATGGCGGTAAAACATCATCGACAACAAAAGCAACGTTGGGGTTATTCAGCACATTGCGAAATTTTTTGCTTTTACTCATGAATTTTCCGCCGATTTCAATCACATCGAGTTCTGCACTGTAGTGAAAACCGACTGGCGCAATTTGTGGCTTACCTTGCGGGGTAACTGTTGCCAACCGGCCCAGGCGTTGGCTTTGAAGATACTCAATTTCTTTTGGTGTAAAAACGCTCATTATCAAGAATTCCTTTCAAATTTTAAATCCTGTAAGTTAGCTCTCACTCTCTCAAGGAAATTGCGTAAGATATCCTGCTCTTCATCTGTCAAAACGTTAAAAGTTTCTTCATCTAGATTTTGCCAGACGTTGTTGAGAGAAGAACATAATTCTTGCCCTCGTTCAGTAATGTGAACCAATGTTATTCGGCGATCGAAGGGATGAGGTAACCTCTGGCTCAATCCGGATCTTTCCATACGGTTGAGGCTCTTTGTAAGTGTGGCAGGCTGGATGCAGAGCTTTTCTGCCAGAGCAGTTTGTGATTGCCCATCCTGCATTTGAAGATGCATCAAAATTTGCTCTTGCCCGTTATAGAGACCCAAAGGTCTGAGCATCTGCCGTGCGCGATCGTGATGTGCCTTTGTCACTTGCATCAAGAGATAACCCAATGTACCACTAAGCGTGCAATCTTCATCCAATGCTCGAACCTCCCACCTGCATTATTATTAGCCGGCTAATAATATTTTAGTTCATATTATTGGGATAATCAATCTAGACCTTCGGCTAGTATTTATACGTGGAAAAAATATCCCCTTGACCATTCCTGGCATACAGGCTAAAATCCACAGATATATTTACCGCCCAACCCGGGAGGTGGATTTATTATTGTATATAAAGGAATAAGAAAAAGCATTGTTCGAAACGCTCAGTGAACGACTAAACCAGGTCTTCCAACAGCTTCGCCGTCGGGGAAAACTTTCGGAGGCAGATGTTGATTCTGCCATGCGCGAGGTTCGTCTGGCTTTGTTGGAAGCTGACGTTAACTATAGTGTCGTAAAAGATCTTATAGCTCGGGTGAGAGCGCGAGCGGTTGGGGCGGAGGTCTCTAAAGCTTTAAACCCTGCTCAACAAGTGATAAAGATCGTTCACGAAGAATTAATCGCCACATTGGGTGAACCGGCTCGTCTTTCGTTGAGTGGGGAACGACCTCGCGCCATCATGATGGTAGGTTTACAGGGCTCCGGTAAAACGACTGCTGCTGCTAAACTAGCCAGAATATTAAGATCGCAAGGGGAACGGGTAATGCTGGTGGCTGCAGATCCATACCGGCCGGCAGCCATTAAGCAATTGCAAACTCTCGGCGAAAAGATCGGCGTGCCGGTTTTTACACAACCGGGAGTTTTACCACCCAAGCTGGCCGCACAGGCACTGGATCAGGCCCAGAAAGGTGGTGTTTCAGTCATGATTGTGGATACCGCCGGTCGTTCGCAGCTCGACCAACCATTAATGGATGAGCTAAAAGCCATCAGCAAAGAGTTGCCTATTTCGGAGATACTGCTGGTGGTTGACGCGATGATTGGTCAGGAAGCTTTGCACATTGCCGAAGGTTTCCGTGATAATGTTTCCCTGACCGGATTAATCCTGACCAAAATGGATGGCGATGCCCGCGGTGGCGCGGCTATTTCAATTCGCACTGTTACCGGGGTGCCGATTAAATTCCTGGGTACCGGCGAGAGTGTGGAAGCCCTGGAAAGTTATGATCCACAACGGTTGGCTTCCCGGATCTTGGGAATGGGTGATGTACTCGGCCTGATCGAGAAGGCTGAAGCTGCTTATGACCAGAAAATCACCCAAGAAGAAGCTGAAAAAATGCTTTCGGGTCGATTTACCCTGGAAGATTTTGCCAACCAACTGCGACAGATCCGTAAGATGGGACCGTTCTCGCAGATCATGGAAATGTTGCCTGGCAATATGGGACAAATGGCCCGCAATGTATCCCCACAGGATGCTGAGCGGTCGCTGAAATTGACAGAAGCTATTTTAAATTCAATGACAATTAATGAAAGGAAAAGTCCGGATATTTTGAACGCCAGCCGGCGACGCAGAATAGCGCGCGGCTCCGGAACAGAAGTACAGGATGTGAATCGTGTATTAAAACAGTTTCGCGAGGCGCAACGCCTTGTTAAAACTTTACAAAAAACAGGCGGACGCGGAATGCCACGTCTGTTTGGTTAGCCCGGTGAGATGAGAATGTATCCAAACGCTATCCTCCAGCGTTCCCTCTTACTTTCTATAAACACCCGGCGCCAGATCATTTTCAAACTGTTGATCACTGGATAACAAGAGGAGACATATCCAAATGGTTCGAATTCGTTTACGTCGCATCGGTCTGCGAAATCAGCCCAGTTATCGTATTATGGCCGCGGACAAGGAAAGCCCACGTGATGGCCGATTCCTTGAAATCCTTGGCTTCTATAATCCCCGCACAGAACCTTTTACACTTGAGGTGCATGAAGACCGCATTTATGAATGGATGAGCAAAGGTGCTCAACCCAGCGAATCAGTGCTCAAGTTATTTAAAAGTGTCGGGTTATTAGACCGATTTGCTCGCTATAAAGCTGGCGAACCGGTTGAAACATTGCTGGCTGAAGCAAAAACTGTTTATGAAGCCCGCAAGGTAAATCCAAAAACCCGTCAAGAAGCTCAGGTTGCCTAAGTACCTTCCGACAGAATTTGTATCCTGACGCGGTTGTCATTATAATAAAAGGAGTAACCGTGAAGGAATTGATCGAATATATAGCCAGTTCGTTGGTTGATGATTCTGCACAAGTGCAGGTCAAGCAAATCCGAGCTGGAAATAAGATCCGCCTTGAATTGCGAGTTTCTAAGGACGATATGGGCCGGGTCATTGGCAAGAGTGGCAGGGTAGCAAACGCCATGCGTATTCTGCTGCGAGTATCGGCTGCTCGCGAAGGCAAACAAGTTAGCCTGGATGTTATCGAGCCGAGATGAGTCAGGCGGGCATGCATACACCTGGCAGTCGTAAGGATATTAAAGGCTCGCCCAAACCGGGCGAGCCTGAATATCTAGCCATAGGTCGAATCCGTCGGCCACATGGTGTGCAGGGTGAGCTTTTAATGGATATTTTGACGGATTTTCCTGGGCGGTTATCTCCTGGAAAAACTGTTTACCTGGGTGAGAGGCATGATCCCTTCCAGATCAGTTCTATCAGGGCGCTGGATAAAACCCTGCTGATGAAACTTGAAGATGTTGAAGACACCGATCAGGCCGGTAGATTTAGGAATAAACTGGTTTACGTCAAGACGAAAGGATTGCCAACCCTTCCGGAAGGCGAATATTATTATCACCAGCTCGTGGGCCTTAAAGTGGTGGATGAGAGCGGGAATCTTCTAGGATCATTGGTTGAGATCCTTAAGACGGGGGCGAACGATGTGTATGTAGTTCATGCAGAAGATGGAAATGAAATCTTGCTTCCAGCGATTGATGCTGTGATACTTGAAGTGAATCTCGATCGGTCTGAAATACTCGTCAGACCACCTGAGTGGTTGTAACAGGTAAATCATTCTATGGAAGAAAAAGCCTATTGGGTTGGGTTTAACCTTGTAAAGGGGATAGGCTCAGTCCGCCTGCATGGGTTGCTTGATTTCTATGGCCGTTTGAATATTGCCTGGCAAGCGCCGGCGGATTCGCTTCGGGCAGCAGGTCTCAGCCAAAAAATTATTGAAAATTTATTGGCGATCCGTAACCGGGTTAATCTGGAAGGACTTTTGGAGCGGTACAGGAACCAGGGTATCGAAGTGCTGACCTGGGAAGATGCCAGTTACCCAAACCGTTTGAAAGAAATCGACCAGCCGCCGCCGGTGCTATATCTACGCGGGATGCTGGTGCCTGAAGATAGTTGGACAGTGGCAATTGTTGGCACACGTCGCATTACATCTTACGGGCGGCAAATCACAGAAGAATTAAGTGGTTACCTGGCCAGTAACGGAGTAACAATCGTCAGCGGTCTGGCCCGAGGTGTTGACAAAGTTGCCCATGAGGCAGCGCTCCAGGCGGGTGGACGCACTCTGGCAGTATTAGGTTGCGGAGTTGATCGGATTTATCCACCCGAGAACTTTCAATTAGCCGAAAAGATTATTAATCAAGGCGCTTTAATCAGCGATTATCCGCCCGGTACTCCCCCGGAGGGAATGAATTTTCCACCTCGCAATCGGATTATCTCTGGCCTTTCTCAGGCAGTTGTGGTTATTGAAGCTGGCGAGACCAGTGGAGCACTGATCACAGCCACATTTGCAGCCGAGCAGGGCCGGGAAGTTTTTTCTGTTCCGGGCAACATCCATGCTCCACAAAGTAAGGGCACCAATCGTTTAATTCGCGATGGGGCTCGCCCTCTCCTGAGAGTGGAAGAAGTGTTGGAAATTTTAAACCTACAACAGATCCAGGAACACCGCCTTGCGCGAACTTTATTACCGGTTGATGACGTTGAGGCTTGTTTGCTGAAAGTTTTAGGTGATGAACCCCTGCATGTAGATGAGATACGCGCTCAATCAGGCTTGCCAATCGATAAAGTTTCGGCTACACTGGCGATGATGGAGCTAAAAGGGATGGTCCGCCAGGTAGGTGGAATGAATTATATAACGCTGAGAGAGACAAATTCTGAATACTGGATAGACCCGAATGAATAGTCATTATTATGCTGTCATCATGGCAGGTGGCGGCGGAACACGACTTTGGCCGCTATCACGGCAGTCGCGTCCCAAGCAAATGTTACGACTGGGTGGAGATCGGACTCTTTTCCAAATGGCAATTGACCGGCTGGATGGCGTTTTTCCACCAGAGCGTATCCTGGTCGTCACGATTGCCGAACAGGCTGTTCTATTGCAGGCGCAATGTCCTCAAATCCCGCAGGAAAATTTCCTTCTGGAACCTTTACCACGTGGGACAGCATCCGTGGTCGGATTGGCTGCCGTGGCAATCCAGCAGCGTGATGCAGATGCGACGATGGCGGTCCTGACAGCCGACCATTTTATCGAAAATGTCCCATATTTTCACCAGCTTATTTTGGCTGCTTACGATCTCGCACAGGATGGCTATCTGGTCACATTAGGGATTAAACCAACTTTTCCAGCCACCGGTTACGGGTATATCCAGCGAGAGGAGCCATTAGGGCAATATGGTAATTTTCAGGCTTACCGGGTAGTCAAGTTTAAAGAGAAGCCGGATGAAGAAACAGCTAAACAATTTGTGCAAAACGGGGATCACGATTGGAATTCGGGTATGTTTGTTTGGCGGATTGACCGTATCATGCAAGAATTTCAAAAGTGGATGCCCGAACTGGCCGGTGGTTTAGCCAAAATTGACAGATCGTGGTCCGTGGATGAGCGTTCCGACGTGATACAATCGGTTTGGCCTGCCATTAAACCACAAACGATTGACTATGGTATTATGGAACGGGCCAGCCGTGTAGCGGTTTTGCCAGCAAATCAGTTGGGTTGGAATGATGTAGGCAGTTGGGACTCGTTATTTGATGTCCTGAAGCCGGATGAGAATGGCAATATCAACCTGGGTGCAAAGTACCTGGGATTGGATTCGAAGTCAACTCTTGTTTGTACAGATCAATCCGATCGATTGATCGTTACAATTGGCGTCCATGATTTAATTATAGTGGATACCGGTGATTCGATCTTGATCTGTCCTAGAGATGAAGCTCAGAAGGTCCGGCAGTTAGTGAACTACCTTAAAGAGCATGGACTATCTGATTATTTGTAGAGAGAGGTTCTTTGGAAGCAT
>DATFYI010000229.1:0-6177 GCA_035315125.1 Anaerolineaceae bacterium
CGTAAACTGCATAAACAGGACCATTTATACCGGGAATTTCTGCACCATTTTGCGAAGGGGTTTCCAATGATGCAACCAATATAGCATCATAAACTGCTAACAAGTCGCGAGAGATGTTATTTGCACTTGCCTGCAGAATAGCATTATCGGCCTGATTAAAAAGGATGATCTTCCGAGCACCTGGTGGAATATTTTTCAACCCTCCTTCGGGATGAACAAGAAGGTTAAAAATGTGTTTTGATTGAATTTTTTCTTCATACTTTAATCCTGTCAGCCTTGAAAATATCTCTGGACGGTGTACCCATTCTGAATTTAACGGTTTTCCGAGCACCGACAGGCCTATGACAACAACTACTGTATCACCCCATTTTGGAATAGCCGGCTCATGTTCTGCGGGCGCTTTGATCGGGTGGCGGCGTGAGCCGTCTGCTTCGATCAGCAGAGGAATGCCGATTTCATCAGCCATTGATTTTAGCTCAAGCAGAATTTCATCTGGCAACCCCCTCGCCCGCTCACTGTTTTCTAAAAAAGGACCTGTGAATAAAAGGACGCCTGTTTGGTTTGCAAAATCGGTCACATTATATTGTCCTGGCCGCTCGAAAAAAAAGTGATGATCGGCCAGAGCGAGCTGTTCCTTGCCGAGGTGTGTGCTCGCACAAACGAATGCTTTAGGCTTGATCTGATGTGCCAATTGAAACAGAGCAGTCGTTTTACCGCCTGCTCCAACAAAAGCTAGACGAGTTTGTTTGGTTATCCTTAAGGCTTGAAGGATTTCCATAGTTCATTTATTACATCTTATCTTCCAACAACCATGTAAATTTATCTTTAAGTATCATGATGGAGGCTAGCGAGAACCCTTTCAGGAGTTAATGGAAATTCATTGATCCAGACGCCTGTGGCAGAATGAACCGCAGCAACAACCGCCGGTGTTAAGGGCAAAAAAGGCATTTCAGCCATTCCACGTGCCCCCCAGGGTCCAATTGGATCCGGATATTCAAGCATAAACGAATCTATTTTGTTGGGAATATCCAGGATTGTTGGGATTAAATATGTCGAAAGCCCACGGGTTTGTACATTTCCTTCATTTTGAATGAAATTTTCTAATATAGCATAACCGGCTGCTTGCACGATTGCGCCCTCAATTTGTCCGGTTACTTGTTGGGGGTTGATCGCCTGACCAACATCATTTGAACAGACAACCTTAATTAGTTTGATCTGCCCAGTTTCTATATCAACTTCCATATCTACAGCTTCGGCAACATACCCATAAGCAAAATTAGGTTCAGATTTTCCGGTTTCTGGATCTAAAGGTGTTGTTTTAGGTGGGCGGTAATGATAGGTTGCAATAGCAGGCCTTTCTTCATTCTTCCATTTCAGAAGTGCTTCTTTAGCGGCTCCGTAGATTGAGTTGCCTGCCATGAAAGTCATCCGCGAAGCAGATGCGCTACCAGAGCTTTCTGTGAAGGCAGTGTCCGAAACGATTAATTGGATTATTTCTATGGGCACTTCTAAGGCCGAGGCAGCCATTTGCGCAAAGACTGTATGTGCTCCCTGCCCAACGTCCGCACCAGCATGATGCACGACAACTTTTTCGATTTCTGCCGTGCCATGTAATTCAATCGTGGCAGAGCTGACCTCGGGTGCTCCGAAAGAAAAACCGACGTTTTTGTAGGCGCAGGCAAAACCAATACCACGGCGCAGGTTTGACTTTCCGGTTTGTTTGGACATCCCCAACGGATAAATCCAGCTATCTTTGTTTTGTACCCAACCGGCCTCTTTCGCACACTTTTCAGTAACCTGCTGCATTGTGACGCCTTTTGGAAGCGGGGTGCCAACACTCAACAAATCACCTTCATGGAGAAGGTTGCGCAAGCGTATTTCGACTGGGTCAATCTTTAATTTTTCCGCTAATTTATCCATCTGAATTTCGGCTTCAAAAGCGCCTTGTGGACCCCCAAAGCCACGAAATGCGCCAGTGGGTAAATGATTGGTATATACTGCATAGGCATCGACCTTAACGTTTGGTATTAGATAAGGACCGGTACACATTAAAGTTGCATTTCCAAGGACTTTAGTGGATGTGTACATATATGCGCCGCCATCACCCACTAATTTGACCTCAGCAGCAATTAGTTTCCCTTCTTTTGTCGCTCCCCAGCGGGCCTTCAGATAGTATGGATGGCGTTTATGATGACCAATAATCGATTCTTCTCGACTCCAGACAATTTTAATGGGTCGGTTAATACCTTTTTGGTGAAGTCTGAAAGATGCTAGCGCAAGGATAATTTGTACCGACATATCTTCACGCCCGCCAAAGGCTCCGCCAATTGCAGGATAAATTACTCTGACTTTATCGATTGGCAAATGGAGTGCATGGGCTATTTGTTCCTGGTCTTCGTGGGCCCATTGACCGGCGACAACGACTGTAACTCGCCCTTCCTCGTCGTAATACGAAATACCGGCTTCTGGCTGGAGATAAGCATGTTCTTGAGCTGGTGTTCGATATTCTCCCTCAACAATGACATCGGCCTTTTGAAATGCTGCTTCAATATCCCCTTTCCGAATCCGGTAATTTGCAAATATATTTGAACCACGATCAGGATGGAGCAAGAGTGCATCAGGCTCCATGGCTTTCAATGGGTCTGTAATGATTGGCAGATCCTCGTATTCTACTTCGATTAAATCTCTTGCTTGGGCAGCTATCTCTTCTTCTTCTGCCACAATGAGGGCAATTTGATCACCTAAACAGCGAACACGATCGGCATAGGGCTTGTTTGAACCTGGTCCGCAAAGAACCGGTTGGTCCGGAAAGATAAGTCCATATTCATTTATAGGAACATCTTTAGCCGTAAAAATAGCAATTACGCCTTCTAGAGCATCGGCTTTGGCGGTATCCACTTTACGGACAATTGCATGTACCTTATTTGAGAATAAAACTTTCATATACACCTGATCAGGCATATTGAAGTCGCCAGGATACTGTGCATTACCTGTAACTTTACCTATCGCGTCAATTCGCCCTACGGATGCACCAATATAAGACATCTTGATCTCCTGATGCGAATAATCACTTATTTAACAGCAATTTAATATAGATCAGCGTTTTACACGACGGTAATGCATTGGGGGAACGTCAAGTGGTCCATACCGTGGAGGTGCAAACATGCTGATAATTATAAAAGTTATCAGCATAAAAATAGCATAGAAAATAAAACCAAAGGCCACAGTTCCCATTATTTTGACATAAAGCAGAGGATCGCCATTGTGATAATATAAATCAACCGGGATCTGAAACCAGCCTTTTTGATTATTCATATCCAACACCACTAAGGTTGTGTAATATGCCATGATAGGAATTAAGATAATAAAAATAAACCCAATTCCGCGCCAGATTGGGTGTATCCGTCGCAATCTTGGTTCTTGATTAGGTTGGCGATGCATAGAACTGGAATATTTCCCCATTATGCCTCTCTTTCTGCAGCTCGCTCAATAGCCTGGACAATTTTGTAGTAACCAGTACAGCGACACAGGTTTCCTGTTATTGCCTGTCGAATTTCATCGCCGGTGGGTTTAGATCTTTCTTCTATCAACTTTGCCGCGGACATCAAGAAACCAGGTGTGCAATATCCACACTGGACCGCTCCTTCATCGATAAATGCTTGTTGAACTGGGTGAAGTTCGCCGTCATGGGCTAATCCTTCCACAGTCATGATTTTTGCGCCGTGTGCACGACCGGCAGGAACCATACAGCTCATGACTGCCACACCATCCAAAAATACTGTGCATGCACCACATTCACCTTCCGCACAACCTTCTTTGGTGCCAACCATCAACGCTTCTTCTCTTAAAAACCTAAGTAGTGATTTGTTTTGACCATGAGAAAAAGTATATTCCTTACCATTAATTGTAGTATGGATCGGGGTATGTGAATCGATGTGTATGCTTTTTGTAAGTTTTTCAGTATGATACGTTTCCTTACCCCATAAAAGGATGGGATTGTAGGGGAATAAACTTCTCTCAGTTCCTTCAGCCAAAGCTTTAATTCCTCGGCGTGTGATTACTCTCACTATGCTCTTTCGATAAGCTGCTGAACTACGTATATCACTGATGGGTCGACTGGCGCCTGCAGCAAGCTCAGCAGCTTGATCAATTACGATGTCGTCCAGATTTTTTCCAATGAGGAAACTTTCAGCTTCTGTCGCATGGATAATGGTTGGGGCAACAGAACCCATTGTGATCGATGCATTAGTCACCTTGCTCTGATTTAAAGTTAATACAATTGCTACATTAACGAGAGAGATGGCTTGTGCACGGCGTAGTGCAAACTTTATAAAGGTTCCCCTTTGGTTGGACTTCAAAGATGGGAAAGAAATATCAACCAGCATTTCATCTGGTTGCATAACAGTTTTCCGTACACCGGTATAAAAATCTTTTAAAGAAACAACCCGATTACCTCTTACAGATCGCAATAAGACCTTTGCTTCTAATGCCATTAATGCTGAAATTGTGTCATTTGCAGGTGATGCTGTTATTAAATTCCCGGCCACTGTGCCCCGGTTCCGAATTTGAGGTGATCCAACTTCCCATGTGGCCTGCGCCAAAGGGAAAGCGCTTTCACGGATTAATTTAGAAGCTACACAATGATTGTGGGTTACCAATGGACCTAAATGAATATTCCCGGCCTCGTCCAGCATGATTTGATCAAATTCGGGAATACGGGTAATATCAATTAAAGTTTCAATACCTTTCCTTACACCCCTTTCCATCTCCAGGATTAAGTCTGTTGCGCCAGCAATAATCCTTGCTTTTTCGCCGCACTCTTCTAATATTTGTAATACTTCTTCTACCTCGGTTGCGCCAATATATTCTTGCCACATAAAGAATACCTCCAATGATTAATTAAGACATTACTTTCCCTGTGCCGCCATTTCTCAGCATAATGATTTCGGCCATAATGCTAACGCCTATTTCTTCCGGTGTTTCAGCATTTAACTCTAATCCGATGGGCGAATGAACTTTCTTAATTAATTCCTCCGAAATGCCTTTTTCGATCAACCCATTACGAGTTACTGACCAGCGTCTTTTTGAGCCAATTACGCCAATAAAACCGGCCGGTGATTCTAGAAGAGCTGGAAGGCCAGGGACATCTACAGCCACTCCCCTGGTTGTCAGGATTAAATACGTGGATGGAGTTATTTTCATTGTTTTTGGCAAATCTGCCATAGTACATATATAAAAATAATCAGCATCCGGATTCGCTTGTGGATTGCAAAACTCTGGGCGATCATCCGATACAGCTACACGAAATCCGAGCCAGTGTGCTAAATGTACTACTGCCTTACCAACATGGCCGCCGCCAATGATTACAACAAGTGGTCGAGATACAATTGGTTCAACAAACACTTCTAACTGACCTCCACAAACACCGGGATCTCCGGCTTGAGGATTTGACATATTGTAGTGCAATAGACGTGATTTACAATCGGAAATCGATTCAAGCGCTTCTTTAATCACCCTGCTTTCAACCTCTCCACCACCGACAGTCCCAATAATTCTACCATCTGAATAGACCAGCATTTTACTGCCTTCATGACGAGGTGTTGATCCATGGCTTTCAATGATAATACAAACTGCCCCTGCCTCGCCATTATTTTCTAACTCTGCTACAGCTGAATAAAAAGAGACCATCTATTCCTCTAATATGCCTAAAATGACGGGTAAAAGTTGTTTTTTACGGGAGACAACTCCTTCGGCCAAAAGTGTCCCGTCTGGCAAAGGTTTATAAGGTAAACCCTCTAGAATTGGAGGTGGATTGTTTAATACCAATCGGCTGGATCCCTGAACAACATCCGTTACCATTAACATTGCGAAATCAAGCCCCCTACTCTCGCGCAATTCTAATAAAGCGTCAGATAGCGCTTTAAGATGCTCTGTCAACTCATAAAGATCACTCACCTCAGCCTGTGCTATAGCAAACTGGTATTGTCCGCTTCTGTATATCTTCAGATCGTTAGAAACAATTTCGCGCGGGGCCCTAGCGCCAAGACCTGATCCGGCTGCTAATATTTTCTCGCCATAGGATCGGACCGTTTCACCAAAAAGTACGCTACCGGCAACAAACGCCCAACGCGATAGACGTTCGGCAGCCTGATGGTCACGTCCAGTAGTTGTTGGAGA
>DATFYI010000230.1:0-25647 GCA_035315125.1 Anaerolineaceae bacterium
ATATCGCTCGCTACTTCATGGACTTTGTGCAGGACGAAAGTTGTGGAAAATGCACTCCCTGCCGGGTGGGTACGCACAAAATGCTGGATATTCTGAACCGCATTTGTGCAGGAAATGGTGAAGTAAGTGATCTTGATACCCTGGAAATGTTATGCACTCAGATCACGGCAACCAGCCTATGCGGGTTGGGTCAAGGAGCTTCCAACCCAGTCGTCAGCACACTCAAGCATTTCCGTGATGAGTATGAAGCGCATATCATCGAAAAACGCTGTCCTGCCAAGGTTTGTAAAGCCTTAATCCGTTACGAAGTTATACCGGATGTTTGCACAGGTTGCATGGTCTGCGCTCGTAATTGCCCGACCAACGCTATTACCGGTGAGAGACGCAAGCCGCATTATATTGACCCGGATGTATGTGTTCGTTGTGGAATTTGCATGCAGGTTTGTAATTTTAATGCGATAGAAGTCGTATAGTAGTAATTATTCTGAAAAACCACTCCCGTACCTTTTTGTTTGACCAATCTCACGACAACACACTTTTGGAGGAGGAGTATGACTGTAGAAAAACTAGATAAGCAAGCGGTGATAGATGTGGTGCATATCGCTATCGAACATCATGGAGTCAGCCGGGAAGAATTAATCCCGATCCTCAGCGAAGTTAATCGCGCTCTGGGATACCTGCCGGTAGAAGCTCTTGCTGAGATCAGCACAAAATTACGGGTTCCTAAAAGTCAGCTCTTTTCCGTCGCCACTTTTTACCAAATGTTGTCAACAAAACCACGCGGCAAGCATACCATTCAGTTTTGTGAAAGTGCTCCATGCCATGTAGCCGGTGGGCAACAGGTCTGGCAAAGTTTGCAAGATGAACTCGAACTTGGGCCAGGTGAAACCAGCTCGGATGGAAATTGGACCCTGATTACAACCAGTTGCCTCGGTATTTGCGCAGTCGGCCCGGTATTTTTAATTGACGATGATATTTTCGGAAACGTCACACCGGAACAAATCCCCGATATTCTGGCACGATATCGCTAAAAGGAGCCTTTAGCTATGAAAGCAGTTCGCTCGATGGTTTTAGTCTCTAGTGACCCCCAAAGCATGGCTCAAGGCGCCGAAGATGTCTATGAGCTTATAGAAAAGGAATTAACCAACTTTGGTCTTAAGGATGAGATTTCTCTCAGCATGGTCGGCGATGTGGGCCGGCATGATGCAGTTCCAATGGTGATCGTTTATCCTGAGGCTGTTGTTTATGGACCGGTAAGACCGGATGATGTTCATACCCTGGTTGAAGAACACCTGTATAAAGGCCGTATCGCCACTGCTTTACAAGCGCCCACCAAAGAACTAACTGGTAGAATCGCCTGGCTTTCCGCTCGCAAAGGTACTTTACCCGCCGAACAACGCGTTGTCCTGGAACGAGCCGGAATCATTGACCCGACCAGTATTGAAGATTACATCGTCCACGATGGTTATCAAGCCCTGGGGAAAGTTCTTTCTGAAATGAGCCCGGCTGATGTGATCGCTGTTCTTGAAAAATCAGGGCTGCGCGGGCGCGGCGGCGCAGGTTTCCCGACTGGTTTAAAGTGGCGTTTTGTTTCGAAAGCTCCCGGAAACAAAAAATACGTCGTCTGTAATGCGGATGAGAGCGAACCGGGAACTTTTAAAGATCGCCTGATTCTGGAAGGGGATCCTCATACGATTGTCGAGGCCATGGTCATCGCAGGATATGCGATCGGCGCGGATGAAGGCTATATTTATATCCGGGGCGAGTACAAACTGGCTCAAGAGCGCCTGAGCCTGGCCGTCTTGCAGGCCAAAGAGATGGGCTTCCTTGGCAAAAACATTTTTGGTACGAATTTTGGTTTCGAAATTCATATCCATGCGGGAGCGGGTGCATATATTTGTGGTGAAGAAACTGCCTTGCTTGAATCGATTGAAGGCAAGCGCGGCGAACCACGCTCTCGCCCTCCCTACCCTACTACGAATGGTCTGTGGGGTAAACCCACCTTGATTAACAACGTGGAAACCTTGGCGAATGTTACAGCCATTATCCGTAACGGCGGCGATTGGTACCGCAAGCTGGGCACCCCCAGTAGCCCGGGCACCAAAGTTTATACAATCCTTGGGAATGTCAATGTAACTGGCCTGATCGAAGTTCCGATGGGAATAACCCTGCGAGAAGTAATCGCCATTTACGCCCGGGGCATGAAAAATAATTCCACGTTTAAGCTAGCGCAAACGGGCGGATCCAGCGGATCCATCATCCCTGCCAGCCTGCAAGATACACCCATGGACTTCGACTCTTTTTCCAAAGCAGGAGTTGCACTCGGGTCCGGCGCCTTATTGATCTGCAATGAAGAAACCTGTGTGGTGGACCTGGCCCGTGTTTTATTAAACTTCTTCCGTTTCGAAAGCTGCGGAAAATGTACACCTTGCCGTGTCGGTAACCAGCGGGCTTACCAGATTTTGACAAATATTTCTGAAGGCACCGGAACAATGCAAGATCTGGAGAACCTGCAGAATCTCAGTGATAATTTATATCAGCTTTCAAATTGTGGTCTCGGTCAAACGGCTGGTACACCCATTCGAGATATCCTTAATCATTTCCGCGCTGAAGTTGAAGCGCACATACGCTTGAAAATCTGCCCGGTGGGTGTTTGCTCGATGAGCGGCAGGAAACAATAAATTATATGCACCAGAGCAAAAACTGGATAATGGAGAGGCTTGATAATGGTCAACATTTCGATTGATGGAAAATCTATTCAGGTTCCGGATGGAACGACGGTGCTGCAGGCCGCAAGGATGGCGGAGGTTTACATCCCCACACTTTGTGATCACCCCGAGCTAACGCCTTACGGTGGCTGTCGTCTTTGCCTGGTCGAGGTAGAAGGCGCACGTACCCTGCAGCCATCCTGTACGCTGCCTGTCAACAACAACATGATTGTCCACACAGACACCGAGAAAGTTCGGGAAGCGCGCAAGTTTGTCTTGACTTTGATCTTCAGCGAGCGCAACCATTTCTGTCCTTTCTGTCAGGTCAGTGGAGGCGATTGTGAGCTTCAAAATGCTGCTTACCGAGAAGGTATGACGCATTGGCCACTGATGACCAATTGGCAAAATTATGTTGTGGACGCCTCGCATCCTAACTTTGTGCTTGATAATAACCGCTGTATTCTTTGCAGGCGCTGCGTTCGAGCTTGCGGAGAACTGGTCGGAAATTTCACACTGGGCTTCGAAGAGCGGGGCGCAAGTAGTTTCCTGGTCGCTGACCTCGGTACTCCATTGGGCGAAAGTACCTGCGTCGCCTGCGGTACTTGTTTGCAGGTGTGCCCAACTGGCGCCTTAATCGACCGAGCCAGCGCTTATCACGGAAAGGATGTCCAGGTAGAGCATCACCCAAGCGTTTGCCTGGGTTGCAGCGTGGGCTGCGGCATCGATGTGTTGACACGGGACAATAATATTGTGCGTATTGAAGGGAACTGGGATGCTCCGGTTAATGACGGCGTGCTTTGCAATGTAGGCCGTTTCCAACCCATGGAAGAAAAACGCGAGCGCATCGTAACTCCTATGGTGCGTAAAGACGGAAAGCTTAAAGCAGCTACCTGGGACGAAGCACTGGATGTGGTAGCTACCCATCTCAAACCCCTGGCCGGCAAAAACGGTGGCGGCGTGGCGGCACTGGCTTCCACCCGTCTGCCATCCGAAGCTTTGTATTCATTCAAACAACTCTTTGGCGAGAAAATGCAGAGCAGCATGGTCACCAGCAGCGAAGAAGGCTATCCAACTGCCATTTCGGCAGATCTGGCTGGCGAGTTGGGAAAATCCTTTGAGGGTCGCCTGGCTGAAATCAATACATCCGATTGTGTCCTGGTAATTGGTGTAGATCTGGTAAATAACCACCAGGTGGCCGGCTTCTTTGTTAAGCGAACATTACAAAACGGAACAAAACTGGTCGTGATTGATCCTCAAGAAAACCCGCTTGATTCAAAGGCCGATTTTGTTGTCAAGGCACTCAAAGGAACTGATTTGGACGTTATTCATGGTCTTTCTGCCGCCCTCAGCCAACTGGGACTGGCAAAAACGAAAGCGATTGGCAAAGCCGAAGAAACCTTAAAGGCTGCCTCTGAAAAGACTGGCATTGGTACCGAGACATTCCTGACAGTAGCAAAATTGCTCGGATCAGCCCGGCACCCCGTCATTATTTACGGTAAAGGCATCATGGTCGACGGCGGGGCAGACACACTGAGAGCCCTGGTTGATCTGGCCCATACAGCAGGTGTAGCAGATGAAAGCCACTCTGCCATGATCAGCACGAAAGGTCATGCCAACAGCCTGGCTGCTGCTCAATACAAGATGGACAAGCCTTTCGAGGTCAATGGTCATCAGGCTGTCTATATTGCTCTTGGCGACGATGTCCCATCCAAACGATTGAGCCAAAAAGTGGAAAAAGTGCCTTTCCTGGTTGTTCAGGCCAGCTACGCTTCTCAATTGAGCGCTATTGCGGACGTGGTGCTTCCGGTTGAAATGTGGGCCGAACAGGAAGGTCATTATCTGAATCTTGAAGGCCGTTTGCAAAAAGCCAGCAAGTCCCTCCCTGCTCCAGCAGATTGCTGGTCAAATGATGCCGTATTAAAGGCAGTCGCTGCCAGATTAGGAATTGAAATCAACGAAAACTGGAAAGAACAGCTTTACCAACGCGTACCCTCCGTGGCGTTTATGGAAGGCTGACGTCCAGAGGAATTGTCGGTAGTTTGGAGAATAGATAAGGAGTAGATTATGGCAAAACCGAAAGTATCTTCCGACTGGATGGCTGGATGTGCCGGATGTCATATGTCCCTATTGGATATGGACGAGCGTATTTTGCAGGTCGTTGAATTGGTAGACTTGCGCTCCACCCCAATCACAGACCTAAAAGTACCGGACGAGAAGGGCGTGGACGTCGGTATTCTGGAAGGCGGGATCAACAATACTGCCAATGAAGAAGTCGCACATCGGATGCGCAGCCGCTGTAGTATTTTAGTGGCTTTAGGTGACTGCGCAGTTTTCGGGGGCGTACCTGCCATGCGTAATTTCTTCACCATTGAAGAAAGCCTGCGCCGTGCTTATGTCGAGACTGAAAGCACAGAACCGGGCAGTAAAATACCGGACGATCCTGAGCTTTGTGTACCAACCCGTGTCCGTTCCTTACAGGAAGTTGTCCCGGTCGATATTTTTGTGCCGGGCTGCCCACCGGATGCCGACACGATCTTCTATGTGCTGAGCGAGTTAGCTCAAGGACGCCGGCCTGTACTCAAGGGCGATAAGTTATCGTGGCAATAATTTGGAGGTAAGGAATGGTTACACAAAAAATTACGATTGAGCCAGTCACTCGCATCGAAGGGCATGCAAAAGTCACCATCCATATGAATCCAGATGGTAAGGTTGAACGGGCCTATTTACACGTCAATGAATTCCGCGGATTTGAGAAGTTTTGTGAAGGCCGGATGGTCTTTGAAATGCCTTTGATTACCCCGCGTATTTGCGGGATCTGCCCGGTCAGCCATCACCTCGCCTCTTCTAAAGCGGGCGATGAGTTGTACGGCTGCCCACCGCCTCGTACTGCTGTTTTATTGCGCGAATTGATGCATATGGGTCAGATTATTCAGAGCCATGGTATGCATTTCTTCGAACTGGCCGGGCCAGATTTACTGCTCGGCTTCGACGCTGACCCAGCCATTCGTAACGTCGTCGGCTTGATCCAGGCCAACCCTGAACTGACGGTAAAAGCTGTAAACCTGCGCAAATTTGGACAGGAGATCATACACACTGTCGCCGGTCGCCGGATTCACCCCACTTTTTCTGTTCCGGGTGGCGTCAATAAAACGCTTAAAACTGATGATCGTGATTACATCCTGGCCAATCTGGATGAAAGTATTGCCACACTGCAGGTTGGCATCAGTATTATAAAAAGCTGGGCCGAAAAGAATCGTGAAGACATTGATAAATTTGCTGTGTTCCCAAGCGGTTACTTTGGCATGGTCACACCGGATAACGCCCTGGAACTCTATGATGGTAATATTCGCCTGATTGATTCTCAGGGAAACCAGCTCGAAAAGTTTGACGGGCGGAAATATCTGGACTACATCCTCGAACACGTCGAGAACTGGTCGTATTTAAAGTTCCCGTACTATAAAAAGTTGGGCTATCCGGCCGGTGTTTACCGGGTGGGTCCTTTGGGCCGTTTGAATATCGCGGAAAAAATTACTACACCGCTGGCCGACGCTGAGCTGAAATTATTCAAAGCCTTGAATCATGGTTTACCAGTTGAAAACACCCTCTATTATCACTACGCCCGTTTAATCGAAGGCCTGTTCGCCGCTGAAAAGGTGCGTGAATTGTTAGACGATCCAGACATCCTCGGAGAAGATATTCTCAATACTCAAAAGGACTTCAAAGGGGAAGGCGTAGGCTTGATCGAAGCTCCACGCGGCACTTTGATTCATCACTATTGGGCCAATCCAAATGGTCAGATCACAAAAGTCAATCTGATCGTATCGACCGGGCATAATAATTGGGCCATGAGCAATGCTGTCGATAGTGTTGCAAAAACCTACGTTACTGGCCCAGTCGTCCAAGAAGGAATGCTGAACCGGGTTGAAGCAGCTATCCGGGCATATGACCCGTGCCTGTCATGCTCAACACACGCGGTTGGACAAATGCCGCTAACCATTGAGGTAATGGACAGCCAGGGAAACCTGACTCAAACATTGAGCCGGGACGCTAATTAGTAAACATTTTTGGACAATGGTAGAACCTACTGGGGCCGACCTTTGTGTCGGCTCCATTTGGTGTTGAGTTATTCTATAAGCATGAGATAATTTAATATTTTTATGAATGTGATTTATGAAAAAACTTTGATCATAGGATACGGAAATCCTGACCGGCAAGATGATGGAGTTGCCTGGCATGTACTAGCTTCGGTTGCCCAAAAATTGGAAAAAACTGTCCCGAAATCATTCGAAGAAGAGTTCGAATCAGGCGGAGGATCACCCGACTTTCTCTTTGTCTTACAGCTTGTCCCTGAGCTGGCTGAAACGCTGGCGTCTTACAAACGAATTTGTTTTGTGGATGCCCATACTGGGAACGTACCGGATGACATTCAATTAGTCAATGTAGCTGCGCAATTTCAGACTTCCCCGTTTACGCACCATATGACTGCAGCCACCTGCCTTACTCTGACACAGACAATCTATCACAAATTGCCTGAGGCTATCCTTGTATCGGTGCGAGGCCATCAATTTGGTTTTACGCAAACACTCTCGACCGAAACTGGGGAGCTCGTCAACCAAGCAGCAAATCGCATCCTGGAATGGCTGCAGGTTAACTAACGCGGGCTGAACCATTCATATAAAAGGATGATTCCGTTGTACACGTTTTGATGACAATTTACCCCTCCCCACATGACGGACAACACTTATACGGCTGCTCCGATAATGATAAAAAGTGATTAGCCTGCGTTAATTTCCAGGTGGATTATTAGAAAGGGATTGAAATGTTTAAACAGGCTGATATTAAACAGGCTTTGGAAAATATTCCATGGTTCCTGGATCTGAAAGAATGGCAGTTGGATTTGCTGGCAAAGATCGCCAGGTTCCAACAAGTCAATGCGGGAGAGGAAGTGTTTCGGGAAGGCGATCGTGAAGGCTTTCTCTATATTGTTCTGGAAGGCCAGGTTGCACTTGATACTTACGTTCCCAGCCGCGGAATGATCCGCACGTTTACGGCTGAACCTCTCGATATTTTTGGTTGGTCAAGCCTTACACCTGTTGTTCGCCAACGCTTATCAAGCGCCCAAGCAGTTTTACCCAGTCGATTAATTGCAATCGATGGCGAGGCTTTGAAATTATTGTGTGAGGAAGATCACGACATTGGGTTTATCATCATGCGCCGCCTGGCAAATATCGTTGCCAGCCGGCTTCTTTCTACCCGACTGGCTTTATTTGATGTTATCATCCAAAACTCAGGCGAGATCGAGCCAGAGCAGTCGGCACATTAATCAAAATCAGGGCATTTTATCATCGGGGTTTAAACTCCAATTTAATTCGTGAAATCGCTCCGAGTGACTTAGGTCCCTGCAAATAGTCAATTTATATCAAATTTGTATTATAATTTACCAATGCATGAGCTTGCCGTTACTGAAAGTATTCTCAGCATCGCTGAAAAGCATGCCAGCCAGGCAAATGCGAGTCGCGTAACCGATATCCATATCGTTATCGGGAAACTTGCCAGCATTGTAGATGATTCAGTTCAATTTTATTGGGATATTATTTCGCAAGACACCATCTGTGCTAACGCTTTGCTCCATTTTACGCGAAAACCCGCACAACTAATCTGCCTTGAATGTAACACAGAATACATCCTTGAAGATGAATTAACCACCTGTCCACAATGCGGCGGCGCTCGTATAAAAGTCATATCCGGTGATGAATTTTGGCTGGAAAGCATTGAAATTGAAAAATAATCCAGGAGATCCTTTAATGAATCCTTTACACGTACCGGTTGTTGAAAAAATTCTCAGCGCAAATGACCAGGTAGCTGAGTTAAATCGTCAGTGGTTAGATGGTTCAAAAACCTTTGGCATCAATATCATGGCATCCCCAGGCGCCGGCAAAACCAGTGTCATTTTGCAAACCATCAAAACGCTTGCGCCTCGCCTGAGGATTGGAGTCGTCGAAGGCGACACTGCTCCGGTCACCATTGACGCAGATAAAGTTATTGCTGCCGGGATGCCAGCGGTGCAGATTAATACCGGTGGAGATTGTCACCTGGATGCCGTGATGCTTAGAAAAGGCCTGGAACAGTTGGCTTCTGAGCAAATGGATTTGATGATCGTCGAAAATGTTGGCAATCTGATCTGCCCGGCCGCTTTTAGTCTCGGGACACATATGAATGTTTTGATCGCTTCGATCCCAGAGGGTGATGATAAACCCTACAAATATCCGGCGATCTACCGGGGTTTGAATGTGTTGATTATCAATAAAATTGATCTATTGCCTTATGTCAAATTCAATATGGCTTACTTCCGCCAGGGGGTCGAAATGTTAAACCCTGGCTTAATGACGTTCCCGGTTTCCTGCGTTTCCGGTGAGGGAATTCCTGAATGGACTGCCTGGCTGGAAAAGCAAGTAATGCAAATCAAAAAGAAATAAAATGGAACTTGTCGGTCTGAAGATTTGGGTTGGCGGTATTGTCCAGGGTGTCGGTTTCCGGCCATTTGTCTATTCTCAAGCCACGCGGCTGCAATTAACCGGATGGGTGCGAAACACATCCAGCGGGGTAGAAATTGAAATAAACGGAAACCCAACACAAGTTGAAGAATTCATGAAAGCGCTAAGCAATAACCCCCCACCATTGGCGAGGATCGATTCCATTGAAAGCCAGGCCTGTCCAGTCAATGGATATCTAAGTTTTGATATCATTGCTAGCCAACCAAACCCGGGTGATTTCCTTCCGATCTCCCCGGATATGACGATTTGTGAAGACTGCCAACGTGAGCTTTTTGACCCATCAGACCGTCGTTATCGCTATCCCTTTATCAATTGTACTAACTGTGGACCGCGCTTTACCATCATTCAGGATATCCCCTACGACCGGCCAAAGACAACCATGTCCGCTTTCAAGATGTGTGCAAACTGCGAGCGGGAATACCAAGACCCATTGGATAGGCGTTTCCATGCTCAACCCACCGCCTGTCCGGAATGCGGGCCACAACTGTGGTTTGAGGCCAACGGGCAGCGCCTTGCTGAAAAAGAGGCTGCTCTAGCAACTGCCAGAGATTGGTTGAAACGGGGCAAAATACTGGCGATCAAGGGCCTGGGCGGCTATCACCTGGCATGTGACGCTACCAATACAGGCGCAGTCGCTGAGTTAAGAATACGGAAAAGACGCAACGACAAGGCTTTTGCTTTAATGACATTTGACCTATCCAGCGTAGAAAGGGAATGCTTTCTATCCCCGTTAGAAAGGGAGGCACTTCTCTCACGCCCACGACCTATCGTATTATTAGAACGGCGTCCCGGTTCAATGGTCGCTGCGGAAGTTGCCCCGAACCAGCACACTTTGGGGTTTATGCTGGCTTATACACCCCTGCACCTGCTCTTAATGGAACCCGCCCCAGGTTTTCCCGAAATTCTGGTCATGACCAGTGGAAATCAGAGCGAAGAACCCATTGCTTATCAAGATGAAGATGCCCGTCAGCGCCTGGTAGGCCTGGCAGATGGATTCTTAATGCATAACCGTCCAATCTTTATGCGGGTTGATGATTCGGTAGTTCGTGTCATGCACAACAAACTTTATTACCTGCGTAGGTCACGCGGTTATGCCCCCGACCCAATCCATCTCAAAAAAGAAGTCCCCTCCATCCTGGCGGCTGGCGCTGAGCTGAAAAATACGTTTTGTTTGACACGCCAGAATTATGCATTCCTCAGCCATCATATCGGTGATTTGGAGAATTTCGAAACGTTACAGTCATACGAAGAGGGTATCGCTCATTTCGAGCGGTTGTTCCGTATCCATCCAGAAGCAATTGCCTGTGATTTGCACCCGAACTATTTATCGACACGCTATGCCCAAAATCGTGCTGAACAAGAGCACCTGAACGTTTATGCCATCCAGCACCACCATGCTCACCTGGCAGCCTGTCTGGCCGATAACAACTGGGTATCTGCAGAACCGGTTATCGGGCTCAGCTTTGATGGAACGGGTCTGGGCAGCGATAATGCCATCTGGGGTGGCGAAGTCCTGCTGGGGAATTACAAATCATACCAACGGATATACCACCTTGCTTATGTCCCCCTGCCGGGAGGGGATGCAGCCGTACACAAACCAGCGCGCATGGCTTTGGCTCATTTATGGCAGGCCGGTCTGGATTGGGAAATCGATCTTCCCCCGGTTGAAGCACTTTGCGCCGATGAGCGCACTGCTTTGCGAACACAGCTTGAACACCGCTTGAATGCACCCGACACATCCAGTATGGGACGTTTCTTTGATGCGGCCTCAGCTTTATTGGGTGTGCGAGAAAAGGCTAATTATGAAGGGCAGGCTGCAATTGAGCTGGAAGCCGCGGCAAGCCCAGATGAATTGAGCGCTTATGAGTTCGGTATAGAAAATGATATCATTGACCCAGGACCCCTATGGGTTTCTATGTTGCATGATTGGCGGGCAGGCTTGCCACTGCCCGTGTTATCGGCTCGTTTCCATAACAGCCTTGTCAATCTTGTAGTGCAGCTTTGCCAGACGATTCGACAGCAGCAAGGCATCGATACGGTTGCTTTGAGTGGTGGTGTCTGGCAAAACCGCTATCTATACGAAAGATCAGTTAAGGGTTTGCAAAAAGATGGCTTCAAAGTGCTGGTTCATCGACGCACCCCACCGAATGACGGCTGTATTGCGCTGGGGCAAGCCCTGGTTGCCGCGACAACAATGGTAGGTTAATTCGTTTTTTTCAAACAATGATCCGTTTGAAATTATTAATAAAATTAGGAGAAAACCTATGTGTCTGGGAATTCCCGGAAAAATAATCGAAATACATGATCAGGACGGACTGCGCATGTGCAAGGTGGATTTTGGGGGTGTTGTACGTGATGCGTGTATAGAAACCCTTCCGGAAGCTAACGTGGGAGACTATACCATTATTCACGCTGGATTTGCGCTCAATTTGCTTAGCGAAGAAGAAGCCAATCTTACCCTGGATGCACTGCGGGAGCTGGCGCTGATTGAAGATGAGCTAAACGCCAGCGAGCAAAATTCTACCCTGAATGATGCAGGAGCCTGAATATGCGATTTGTGGACGAGTTTCGTGATGCCAGTCTGGTAAAAGGCGTCCTGGATGAAATTCGGCGGACTGTAACTCGGAAATGGGTACTCATGGAGATCTGTGGTGGGCAGACCCATTCTATATTACATTACGGTCTGGATGAGTTGCTACCGCCTGAGGTTGAGCTGGTTCACGGGCCGGGTTGCCCGGTGTGTGTCACCTCCCTGGAACTGATCGATAAAGCCCTTGTAATTGCATCGCAACCCGACGTGATCTTGACTTCCTACGGCGATATGTTGCGTGTGCCTGGCTCACATGAGGATCTCTTCTCGGTCAGGGCGGCTGGCGGCCAGGTGAGGGTTGTCTATTCTCCTCTAGATGCAATTCGGATTGCAAAAGAAAACCCAGATAAACAGGTTGTCTTTTTTGCAATTGGTTTTGAAACCACTGCCCCCAATAATGCTATGACCGTGTTACAAGCCAAAGCACTGGGTCTTAAAAATTACTCGGTGCTGGTTTCCCAGGTTTGCGTCCCACCTGCCATGCATGCCATCCTCGGATCGCCTCAAAACCGCGTTCAGGGCTTCCTGGCAGCCGGCCATGTGTGCGCAGTAATGGGATATTGGGAATATCCCCCTATTGCCGATAAATATGGTGTACCGATCGTTGTGACCGGTTTTGAGCCGCTTGACCTGGTACAGGGCATCCGTATGGCCGTCCACCAGTTGGAAAAGGGCACGCATGAAGTAGAAAACGCTTATGGGCGAGTGGTGACTTATGAAGGAAACCGGGCTTCTCAGGCGATTATCAACAAGGTGTACCAGCCCTGCGACCGCCAATGGCGCGGCATTGGGATGATCCCGATGAGCGGTTGGGGTCTACGAGAAGAATTTTCCGATTTTGACGCCGAGCGCCGTTTTCAGGTTGGCCACATACAGACCCAAGAATCAACGACCTGTATTGCCGGTCAAATCTTGCAAGGGCTTATGAAACCACCGGACTGCCCAGCCTTTGGAACACTTTGCACACCAGAAACCCCTCTGGGAGCTACAATGGTATCATCTGAAGGTGCCTGTGCAGCATATTACCGCTATGGCAGAATTAAGAACCTTATGGCCGAGAAATAACTGATGAACACAGATAAAACAATTTCTATCGAAGGCGCAGTCTGTCCTCTACCGCTACCCCACAAGGACCAGATCGTGATGGGGCATGGTAGCGGTGGCAAAATGACCCAGGAATTGATCCAACGTATTTTTATGCCACATCTTTCCAGTTCGTCGCTGCAGCAAGGAAACGACTTTGGTGAAGTGCTACTGCCAGCTCAATCCAACTTGAAAGGCCGGCTGGCGCTTTCTACCGATTCTCATATAGTATCCCCACTATTTTTTCCGGGCGGCGATATTGGCCGGCTGGCAGTCTGTGGCACGGTGAATGATGTAGCCATGTCGGGCGCGATACCGCTTTATCTGACGGCTGGTTTTATTCTAGAAGAAGGCTTGCCAGTTGAAACGCTTGAAAGAGTAGCACAGTCTATGGAAGATAGCCTGCATGAAGCCGGTGTACAGCTCATTGCAGGCGACACTAAAGTGGTCGAAAAAGGCAAAGCGGATGGCCTTTTTATCAATACTGCCGGTATTGGCTGGGTAGATGAAAATACCCAGATCGGTGGAGCGCTGGCACGCCCAGGGGATGTGGTGCTTATCTCAGGCACGCTTGGCGATCATGGCATAGCTGTCCTAGCGGCGCGTGGGGAGTTGGGATTCGAAACTGCTGTTCAATCTGACGTTGCTCCGCTAAACCACCTGATCGCCTCCGTCCTGAAAGCAGCTCCTCATACACATGTCTTACGAGATCCAACCCGCGGCGGATTAGCAACCACCCTGAATGAAATTGCTACACAAAGTCAGGTCGCCATTCTACTGGAAGAAAAATCCATTCCTGTTCTACCGGCGGTTCGAGCAGCCTGTGAAATGCTGGGATTTGACCCTTTGTACGTTGCAAACGAAGGAAAAGTAATCGTGATCGTTCCGCCCGAAGAAGCGGAAGCCGCTTTGGATGCCATGCACGGCAATTGTTATGGAAAAATCGCCTGCCGTATTGGTACTGTCCAGGCAAGCCCAGCCCGGCGGGTTTTGATTCGCACTTTAATCGGTGGCATGCGCGTTTTGGATGTACTGGCAGGAGAAATGCTGCCAAGAATTTGTTAATTTACTCGAGGTTTGAAAAAAACGAGTTTTTTGATCAGGAAATTTGAGAGAGCAAGAAATCTCGAAAGCTAAGAAAGACTAAAAAAATATGTTCGCATTTCTAAATGGTTCGTAAGATCGATTGAAAGTCTGTTCTAGCACTCGCAAAATATCCTGATGTCGCAGGTAGATATAATCCTGCAATTTGCTTTCCTGTTCATTATTTGGCTTTATACAAACTCCCAATCGAAACATCAACCAACTTCTTGCCGGTTTCAGATAAGCAACTTTTCCCTTCATAGTAAATTTTTTCGACTGTCTAGGGAGATAATAATCCAGATTAATTGGTGCATTTGGCTCGAGAACGATCCCTTTTTCCCGGATTTTATATGCCCAAATTCCAAGCCCCTGCGCCGATAGATCGGCTACCGAGGCCGAAAAATCATTATTTTTTAAATGCAGGATGGTTCGGATGGGTTCCTGAGGAACAACCCGGCCGGTTAACCTGCTCTCGGTTGACCGGCTCAGACAGGAAAAATCGTTTAACCGAATTATAGCAGAGGTCAATTCAAAATTATTAAGATTTGCACAAACCAGACACGGCAATCCTGGGCTGCTTAAGTTGTATGCCCTTGCAACGCAATACACATATACTGATAAAAGGAAGCTTGAATCTCAATGAAGTCCTGTCCAAAGGAGGTTACAACGGCTTTCTGTGTAATGGTTACACCATTATATACATTCATTAATTCTAACGGAGCTTTATCCTGACCAATCTTAACCAACAACATTAACAATTCTTCTGAGGAGCTATTACCATTAATTGCCATTTTTTCCTCCTTCTACTTATTAAATAAATCATGCTTCCCCGAATTTCATTGGGCAGCTCGTGAAATATATGCGCTTGCAATGAATAATCTATTGGATTATTGATCGTTCGTGGCTGGTGAACCCTACTGGGCGCTTCTGCTCCTCACAAAAACCATTGTAGCATTTTTTATACGATATAACAAGACTAATTATATCTAATTACAAATATTAACCGACTCCTTGACAAGATTAAGCTAACCCATATACTTATTACATTACATTCCATACGCGAGGTAAAATGAAAATCAATTACCAGGAAACTACCAATGACCTTCAAACCCGCATTGATATCCATAATAAATTCGGTGGAAAAGATATTGACCAATGGATGCTAGATTTGCTCAAATTAACCAAAGGCCAAAAGATATTGGATGTTGGCTGTGGTTCAGGGAAGCAATGCTTTTCTTTTCTTAATTATCTGCAAGGGGATTGTGAAATCATCGGTGGTGATGTAAACGCAGAACTGCTTGATCAGGCCCGTCAAGAAAACGCCAGAACCGGTAGTCGTGTTCGATTCATTGAGCTGAACTTTAACCAAAGATTCCCACTTGAAACCAATAAATTTGATCTGACCTCTTGCTGCTTTGCTATTTATTACGCCGAGAATATCCCATTTACAATTAGGGAAATGCATCGAGTTCTTGCCCCCGGTGGCCGACTCTTTACTACTGGTCCAATGCCTGAAAATAAGGCGCTTTTTTATGAAATTATCAAAGAGGCCACTCATAAACCTATACCACCTATGCCCGGCAGTTCACGCTACAGTACTGAGATCTTGACAGCAATTCGCTCTGAATTCTCAAAGGTAGATGTCCGAATTTTTGAGAACCCCCTCACCTTTGAAACCGTAGAGCCTTTCGTTGCCTATACGCGCGCTTCATTATCTGAGGACCGGAAACTTTGGGGCAGTTTCTTTCAAAAAAAAGAGGATTTTGAGAAGATCATGCAGTCTATTAGCGAAGTAGCCAAACGCCGGCTTGACCAGGAAGGGAAGCTGGTCATGACCAAGGTGGTTGGTGGTTTTATTGCTACGAAATGAACCCATGAACCACGATCTTAATTTCTATGGACGACGGATAATCTGTTTAGGAGCTCACCCGGATGATATTGAGCTGGGCTGCGGTGCGTTAATTTCACATATTCATAAACAGACAGAAATCATGTGTGTGACGCTTTCTGATAACCAGAAAAACCCAGCCCTGAAAAATGTTGTTGAAGAACACCGTAAAAGTATGGCGGTACTGGGCGTTTCCGAAGAAAACGTCGTCGTTGAAAAATTCGAAACCCGTCGTTTTCCCCATGCCAGGCAAGAAATCCTGGAGTATATGATCGAACTCAACCGTAATTATGCACCGGACATAGTGTTCGTTCATACCCGAGCGGACATTCACCAGGACCATAATACCGTCACTGAGGAAGCCTTACGTGCCTTCCGTGGTACCACTGTTCTGGGCTACGATGTCCTGCGCAGCAGTTACGGCTTTTTTCCCAATTTTTTGGTTGAAGTATTTGAAGAGGATGTTAAGTGTAAGTTGGATGCCCTGGCGGAATATAAGACATACGCCAATAAGTATTATTTTGATCCAAATATTACCCGCTCTACACTCATTCGACACGGCGCCCTGGCCGAACGACCCTTCGCCGAGGGTTTTGACATTCTTCGGATTATTGGTAAGTTTCAAATTTTGCCGTAAAAGATGTTTTATAAAGAGTAGATGCATGGCATTCATGCATCTACTCTCAGTATTAGTTGATAACCTTGTCTATGCTCCAGGCATACCAATCTCGATCATCCCATCCACCACCCGAATTGGATAGGAAGGTGTATTAACTACAGCTGGTAAAGCCATCGCCTTGCCATTGCGGACATCAAAACGCGCTCCATGCCTGGGGCAGATGATTTGAAATCCATCCAGCTCGCCATCTCCCAACGGCCCATGATCATGCGTGCAAACATCCCCGATTGCAAATAACTGACCGGCAATATTTAAGATCACGATTGCTTGACCCCCGACCTCGATAAAAATACGCTCGCCCGTAGGCACTTCCTCTACACCGGCTACCTGGAGAAAATTATATTTTGTATGATCAATCACCGCTGATTCACTCACCCCCTATTCCTCCATTCCTATCAAAGTATCATCTGCCTTTGTCAGGCCATAAGCGCCAGCTTTTAATACCTTTAACGGAAGCAGTGCACATTTTAAACGAACCGGGCCTAATTCAATCCCCAGATTGTCGAGCACATCTTGATTGGTAAGAGCTTTTACTTCTTCAATCGTTTTTCCCACCACCGACTCCAATAGCAAATCTGCCGAAGCCTGAGAAATGGCACATCCATGCCCGCTAAATGCCGCCTCGGTCACTTTCCCTTCCGGACTCACCCGTAAATCGATGCGAATGTGATCTCCGCAGAGCGGGTTTTCATCTTCAAAAGAAATATCATGCGGATCCAATGTGCCCCTGTAGCTCGGATTTTTATAATGCTCAATAATTACTTCGCGATAGAGGTCATCCATATGTAGCTATCCTAAAGACTAACAATCTATTCCCCAAAAAGATCCTTGACTTTATACAAACCCTTGACCAACAAATTTACCTCGGATAGGGTGTTGTATAAGTAAAAGCTGGCCCGCGTGGTTGCAGGCAGGTTATATTTATCGTGTAATGGCATGGCGCAATGATGTCCCGCCCTGACAGCAATACCATAACCGTCCAATACTTGAGCAACATCATGTGGGTGCAAACCATCCATGCTAAAAGAAACAACACCGCCTTTGAACTTAGCTTCAGGACCCAAAATATGTAAGCCAGGGATTTCATTCAAATTCTCGAGCGCATAAGTTGTAATTTCTCGCTCGTGAGCTGCAATTTGATCCATACCAATTGCACTTAGATAATCGACAGCCGCGCCCAATCCAATTGCTTCAGCAATTGCCGGAGTGCCAGCCTCAAATTTATGTGGAACTTCATTGGGTGAAAATGAACGCAGATAAACTCTTCTGATCATATCACCGCCGCCCATGAAAGGTGGCATCGCTTCTAACAAGGCCTTCCTACCGTATAACACGCCGATACCGGTCGGGCCGCACATCTTATGACCTGAAAATGCCAGGAAATCTACGCCAAGTTCCTGAACGTCAACTGCAAAATGAGGAACAGATTGGGCCCCATCTAGCAATGCTAAGGCTCCAGCTTGGTGGGCAAGCTCGATCATTTCTTTTGCGGGCGTAATCGTCCCCAATACATTCGACATGTGGGTAAAAGCGACCAACCTGGGTTGTAGCTCCAGCAGCTTTTTATAAGCCACTTGATCCAACAATCCATCCGCTGCAACTGGAATAAATTCCAGCCGCACACTGCGCTCTGCAGCGAGCATATGCCAGGGCACAAGGTTGGAATGGTGTTCCATTTCAGTCAATATAATGACATCCCCCGCTTTGAGATTGGCTCGAGCCCAGGTATAAGCAACTAAATTAATTGATTCTGTAGCATTACGAGTAAAAATAATTTCTTCTGGAAAATGGGAGTTAATAAATTTTGCGATCTTTTGGCGCGCATCCTCGTAAGCTGCCGTAGCTTCTTCTGCCAAGGTATGGACACCGCGATGGATGTTAGCGTTCGATCTATGATAATAATCGTCCATTATCTTTAAAACACTGGCAGGTTTTTGTGAGGTCGCGGTCGAATCAAGATAAACCAGCTTCACACCCGGTTTTACATCTCGTTTAAGGATAGGAAAGTCTTCTCTGATGCGTTCCACATCCAGAGTTGAAGCTGTTATCTGTTCCATATTATTCACCGCCAGTCGCAAAAATATATTCTATTCAGCCCGAGGCAAGTCCGCTTTGGCCGATCTCCGCTGCGGCTCACGTAAATGAGGTGAATTGACCGGATACCAAAGAATATGATCCGGCACCATCCAACCATCTGTTAAATATACGTTGGTGCGGAATTGGACAGCCACCATCTTCGCGTCAACTTGAACAACAATGCCTTTCAGCCATCCACGAATACGTTCGCCATTTTTCTCATGATCACAAAGGACTTCAACCGCATCGCCAACGTCAAACGTAAACTCTGGCTCCGGCTTCTTCATAAATGGTACGGATGCCATTTTCCGCTCCCTCGCGTTCTTTTCATTCTTAGATTTACTACTGGTGTAGCCTTTTAATTCTATCATCGCAAGCCTTACAAAAAAACAGTTAATTTATGATTTTGAATCTGAATAGGTTGCCATCTTTTCATGAATAGCTCGTTGAAATCGCTGCCGGACGCCCTCAAAAGGGATGCGCTGCATGATCGGATCAAAGAATCCTTCGACGATCAGACGCTCTGCCTCTTTTTCCGGAATTCCACGGCTAAGAAGATAAAAAACCTGTTCTGGATCAATTTTACCGACAGTTGCACCATGGGTGCAGCGAACATCATCGGCTAGGATCTCAAGCCCTGGTATAGAGTCCGCCCTTGCTTTTGCACTGAGTACCAGGTTTCTGTTAGCCTGGTAACCATCGGTTTTTACAGCCCCGGGGGCAACGTATATCATACCTTGCCAAACGGAACGGCTTTCATCCAAAAGAGCACCTTTGAAGAGCAAATCGCTGGTCGTGTGGGGAGCGAAATGATTCTGTTGGGTATCATGGTCTAGATGTTGATTTTTATCTGTAAAATAAAAACCGGACATCCTACCGGTGCTGCCTTCACCCGCCAGATCAAGGTCTGAAAAATTCTTGGTCAGATGGCTTCCCACTGCACCAAAAATCCATTCCAGGTTGGCATCTCTCTCTAAACGGATACGTTCATGGCTAAAATTCCAAACGTGTTCCCCCCAGGACTGTAATTCAACAAACTTCAGATTTGCAGATGGACCCACCAATATTTCTACAATTCCTGAATGTAAAGTTTGCCCGCCAGTCTCATCGGGTGAGGCTGCCTCGTGGACGTATGTAAGTGAAGCGCCTTCGTCCAAATAAACCATGATGTGAGACAGATATGCCAATCCAACACCCGAGCCCCATAATAAACTGTGCAGAGGCTGGGTTAGCTCAACATTCTTGGGTATGTAAATCAAAATCCCGGTTTTTGAAAACGCTCCAGCCATTCCAGAAAATTTGCTTTCATCCACCCGCACAATTTTTCCCATAATCTTTTCGAGGATATGTGGATATTGTTGTTGCGCGGTTTGTAAATCAGTAAAAATAACACCTTTTCCAGCCAATTCCGGATCCATTTTTATCCGAGCGCGATCCGCCATCAGAATAATTTGACCTCCATGGCTGTCCGAAGTTAATGGTTCCAATAGGTTTTCAGGTACTGAAGGTAGGTCGAGGTAGGCTTTTGGTCCAGGCAACTGAAACGTTTCCGGATGCAGATCTTTAAGGTCTGTCCTGCGCCAGGCTTCCATCTGGATATTTGGCAAAGCACTGGAATGATAGGCCTCCCAGGCTTTACTGTGATATTCCTCAAGAAAAGTATTCCCATTTACAGAAGGAATCATTTCCTTGGTAAACTTAAAATCCTTCGATTCTGAAGGCTCACCACGGCGGACACGGGTAACAACAACCTGTGGGTGCTCAGACATAAGTTCTTTAAAATCCTTTACACTTCATGTACTCTGGCAAAAATAATTGCTATTTAAACTTCATACAGTAGAAAGACAAGCTCTTTTTTTCGCTTGGCTTATGGTTTCACTCTTGCTTATCCAACCGATCCTTCCATTTGAAGCTGGATGAGCCGGTTCATTTCTACAGCATACTCCATTGGCAATTCTTTGACCAGCGGCTCAATAAAACCTGAAACAACCATGGTGGTTGCTTCCTCTTCGCTCAATCCACGGCTCATCAAATAGAAAAGCTGCTCTTCTCCGACTTTGGACACAGTAGCCTCATGGCCTATAGATACGTCATCTTCATCAATCTCGATTGTGGGGTAGGTATCCGAGCGTGACTGTGGATCCAGCAGAAGAGCATCGCAAACAACGTTCGAGCGTACTCCATACGATCCGGCATATACCTTTACCATGCCACGATAGGAGGTCCTGCCTCCACCCTTGCTGATGGATTTGGATGTAATTTTGCTACTGGTATAAGGTGCAAAGTGCAGCGCCTTACCGCCAGCATCCTGATGTTGCCCGGGACCTGCAAAGGCCATGGACAGGATCTCACCACGTGCACCCTTACCCATCAAATAGCAAGACGGATACTTCATTGTTACTTTCGAGCCAAGGTTCGCATCTACCCATTCCATGGTCCCATCTTCTTCAACCATTGCCCGCTGAGTGACCAGATTATAAACATTGGTCGACCAGTTTTGAATAGTAGTATAACGAACTCTTGCGCCCTTCTTTACGATGATCTCAATGACACCGCTGTGGAATGAATCCGTAGTGTACTGTGGCGCCGTACAACCTTCTACATAATGTACTTGCGAACCCTCATCTGCAATAATCATCGTCCGTTCGAATTGGCCAATACTGGCAACATTCAAACGGAAATAAGCTTGTAAAGGCAGGTCGATCTTTACACCTTTTGGCACGTAAATAAACGAGCCGCCCGACCAGACCGCGCTATTAAGGGCAGCAAATTTATTGTCCTCGATCGGGATGACTTTGCTGAAATACTCTCGGAATAAATCGGGATATTTTTTCAGACCATCCTCGATGCTGACAAAAATGACCCCTAACTGAGAAAGTTTATCTTGAATGTTGTGATAAACCATCTCGGATTCATACTGCGCACCTACTCCGGCCAGAAATTTGCGCTCCGCTTCAGGTATACCTAACCGATCAAAAGTATTCTTAATCGAGTCGGGTACATCATCCCAGGTCTTACCTTCTTTCGACATGGGCCGAACGTAATAATAGAGGTCATCCAGATTTAAATGAGACAAATCGGCGCCCCACATCGGCATCGGACGTTTCTTGAAATGCTCGAGCGCTTTCAAACGAAATTCCCGCATCCAATCCGGCTCACCCTTTATGGCAGAAATTTGCTCGACTACTTTGTTGTCCAAGCCCTTGCGGGTCTTAAATACCGACACATCTTCATCGCTAAACCCATATTTATAATCACCCATATTTTCAAGAAGATCGGTTTTCAAATTCGAACCCATAAAACCTCCAGCAATGTTCTGTAATAAACTAGAGAACACTAAGAAGCCATTACTTCATTCTCGTATTTTTCACGCACCCATTCATAGCCGTGCTCCTCCAAGTGGAGCGCCAGCTCTGCACCACCCGATTCCACGATCCTACCGTCCAACATCACGTGTACAAAATCCGGTTTGATGTAATTCAAAATCCTTTGATAATGTGTAATAATCATACAGCCCAAATCAGGTCCACGTAAAGCGTTAACACCTTCAGAAACAATTCTTAGAGCATCGATATCCAGGCCAGAATCAGTCTCATCCAAAATGGCTATTTCAGGTTTGAGCGTTGCCATTTGAAGAATCTCTGCTCGCTTCTTTTCCCCACCCGAAAAACCTTCGTTCAAGTATCTACCTGCAAACGCCGAATCCATTTTCAATAGTTCCATCTTTTCCCTAAGCAGCTTTCTGAATTCAGGAATAGGAACTCCTTTATCTGCGTGATTAACTGCTTTACGCCTTGAATTTAAGGCGGTACGGAGGAAATTTGCCACGGTAACTCCCGGGATGGATACCGGATATTGAAACGCAAGGAATAAGCCCAGCCTGGAGCGCTCATCTGCTTTTAGGCCGAGGAGGTTCTGACCGTTAAATAATGCTTCACCTTCTGTAACAACATAGGAAGGGTGCCCCATTAAAGTATAGGCTAATGTAGACTTTCCAGTCCCGTTCGGCCCCATAATTGCATGGATCTCACCTTGTTTGACTGTGAGATTCACGCCTTTCAAAATTTCTTTTAATTCAATGTTTACATGTAAATTGCGGATTACCAGTTCAGACATTGAAGCAGAACTCCTTATATTTTGATAAAACAGTCAGAATCAGTTTAGCACTTGGATGAATTTATGTCAATACTTTCATAATAATCTTATATATTAAACCGGCGCGATCTATTATAGCATATCGGACAGGATAGGTCAATATTTAACAACTTTATCTAATTTATTTGAGTTTGAACCAGGAACTCTCGTTTAATCATTTTGCAATTCTGCGATTTTAAGATACTTAAAATAAGGGCCCCATTCAGCAAGACCAGAATGGGGCCCTTCTTTTGGTGGAAGGATTAAGAAATTGTTTTATTATGTTACGGTTGTGTGATATTGAGGCTCTGGAAAGTTAAAGCAACTGGCACATTATAAGAAGAGGCGGCGCCGATGCCTATCGTCCCTTCACCGGTTAATCTGTTGTCAGACACACTCGTAACATCCTGCCCGTTAACGTTCAATAAAAGTGAGGTAGTCTTACAGGTGGCTTTAATGTCATTGGCTTTTATTGGGAATAATGCATCTGTACTCCCTGATTTTAGCGTGACATATGGATTCTGACCTTTATCCTTAAGGGAATTGTCATAATAGTAGATGTAATATTGGCCAGCCAGACTTACCCGGAATTCGTACCATTTGCTGTAATCTGAGGCAGTACGGCAGGTCAGTATTACGCTCATCGGAACTGTGCCAGTATTAAGCGCAAGCGCATCGATAGCCACATCCGCTTTGCTGTACCCCTGGCGGAACTTATAGACGTAAGAATCCTTTGCGCCAAGTTGGAAATTCAGCTCTCCACCGGTTTCATTCACCGTAACGGCTTTGGGATTTTGACTTGTAACGATGAAGATCGGAGACCAACTAGTCTGATTACTATCAATGGTTGCTATAGGAGTTGGAGTATCAGCTATTTTAGGCATAACATAACTACTTCCGCTGTTGGTAGTACCGGAATTTGTTGTATTTGTACTGGTGGGAGTGCTGCCTTTCCCACTACATGCAGTTAGTGCAACAATCAAAATCATTACCAGTGTGAGCATCCATGTGCGTTTCATCTTACACCTCCGTTTATTCTAGTGGTATTTCCTTGGATTTTTGAACGACCAAAAGCAAAGGACCCTTTGCTCAACAACACAAACGAATTAATTTATTGCAGTCAATGTAACAGATTGGGTTTGTTTAAAGAATAATTCCACCTGCGAGCAAAACAGATGCAAGAAAAAGTGATTTAGCTTAGTTGTTGTTTATATAGATTATCAGGGATAATTACGTGTTTGCGCCTTACAATCACTTAACGAGAAACCCACAGCTACTTATTTTACACCAGCATTATCAGGAACTGCCATAAAAATAGCGTAAAAATGGTTTATATATTTAACATAAAAATCTAGTATATTGACAAATTTCAAATCAATGTGCTATACTTTTTTTATATACATAATATAAATAGATTATTAGGACTTAATAAGACATAATATGAAGAGCACACGTGATCGTATCCTTCAGACACTTTTGAGTCATCCCCGATCAACAATCACCGAACTGGCTGACTCAGTTGGTATTAATGCTATTTCCGTCCGGCACCATCTCACCAGTTTACAGGCAGACAGCTTAGTCGCTGCCGAAGAAGAACGGCATGGCGTTGGAAGACCACGACTTGTATATTTCCTGACTGAAAAAGGGCTAGAGCGTTTTCCAACCCGCTATTTGAGTTTAACAAACCGATTATTAGACCAATTAAAAGAAACTATGCCTCAGCCGACGGTTAATGGTTTATTTGTGCAGATGGCAACAAATTTAGCTGCAAGTTATGCTTTCAAATCTCAAGCAATGAGCTTAGAGGAAAAATTGGATGTGATCAAAGAGTTGCTTGCCCAGGAAGGTTTCTCGGTTGAGTGGGAGAAACAAGGGGACAAATACCACATCCACGAGATAACCTGCCCTTACTACCATATCGGTCAAAGCCATCCAGAGGTGTGCAGCATCGATCAAACGGTAATCTCTAAGATGTTGTCATTACCAACCGAAAAAATAGAATGCATTTTGCGCGGCGATAATCATTGTACCTACGTTATTCCAAATCTCGGCGCCATGGAGAATATAAAATGACTCCAGAAACTACTGGTAATCGAGTTATTTGGGAAGCCGAAAGCGTTGATCCAGAATTGTGTGAGAAATTACGGGAAGGCTTAAAGGATGTTGTTGATCCTGAAATAGGTCTAAATGTTATCCAACTTGGCCTGATCCGAGACTTAAAGATAGAACCGGAAAGCGCCATCGTTAGGATGATTTTAACCACTCCATTTTGTCCATACGGACCTGAGTTGTTGGAAGTAACTCGTCAAAAAGCAGAGAAAGTACTTGGAAGACCCACTTCGATTGATCTTTCAATGGATATGTGGGATTTTTCAATGATGGAAGATGGATTGGGAAACGATTGGGGACTTTATTAAGATTGAAGCTCTTAACTAGAAAAAAGGCTTCGGCTCTGCAGCCGAAGCCTTTTTTCTAGTGATGAAATAATCCGATTAATTTCATCGCTAATCCAAAATTCCCTGATACTTTCAATTTGCCTTGCATAAAAGCCTTCATACCATCTAATTTACCTGAAAATATATCCAGGCAGTCCTGGGCATCCGCTGTCAGCGTGAGCTTGGGATTAGAAATTGTACCTTTTTCAACAGAACAATGCTGGTTCTGAATAGTAACAACCCACTCCCCACCTTTGGGGCCGGTCAAATTGAATAGGACTGTTGCATCTACGCCCTCAGCCTTGTCTGCTAAAAAAGCACCCGGTAAACTATCTATCAAATCCTGAATCGTATATTCTGACATTGATTCCTCACAAATTTTTAACAATTATACCAAAGCATAACCATTTCTGTTTT
>DATFYI010000231.1:0-20176 GCA_035315125.1 Anaerolineaceae bacterium
GGTGACCTACCTGAACGTTGCGGCGGCCATGAACCGCACTGGTTTATCTGCCCAGGCGTTGGACGCCATCACCGGGCAACCGCTGGCCGGGGCCAGCATCACCGCCAGCCTGCAATCGGGCGCTACCTTTGTACTAAAAGACACCTCGCTGGTGCCCGCCAATGGAGCCGCCGCCATGCTGATCAACCTGCCGTTCGCAGTGAGCGGCGCCACAAACTACCAGTTAAGCATCAATAAGACCGGTTATACAACGGGCGCCCAGCCGTTTGATCTGGTAAATCTTGATCCCATCAAGCAAAATGGGACCTTGTACACAGACCCCTACAGTACAGTAGGCGTGCCGCCCAGCAGCAACCTGAACCTGGTGCTCAACTGGAACGATCCCAACAATGTACACCCCAACCTGGATCTGTATTTGTGGCTGCCCAACCACGAAAACGGCGGCCAGGGCGGGATCATCGGTCACAACACGGTCCCAGTGAACCTCGCCAACGGCAGCACCGATTTGACCGGCATACTCTCACTCACGGCGCCATTCCTGGCAGCCGGGACACTGCTGCCGGCGACCGCCTGGGGCGGCACGTTCTCACCCTACGCCATCCATAATTTCAACGGTGAAATCCAGGTCATTCCCACCACACCTCCGGCACAACCCGTTTATTACCCGCCCATGGAATCGATCAGCATCCTGGGCGACCCGACCTCAAAACCGACCGCTAAAGCGCCTATGCTGAAACCGTTCTACGATAAAACCTCTGGGGAGTATTATTCCGTGATCGTAAATGACAATACCGCCGGCGGCTATTTGACTTCTATTACAAAGGATATTCATGGAAATCCGAATCCTGATTTTATCGCTCCCATCCTGCGAGTCTGGGCCAAAGGTTACCTAGTGCCATTGCCTCAACCAACCCCAGGAGCTCTAGGCAGCGCAAATTACTACGGCGTCCAGCTGGTAAATGGCAGCGGCTGCGATGGCAACACTAATTGGTGGAAAGTGCTGGATATATCGGCGGCAAATATATACATTACACCTACCATTACCACTCCGAACGAAAATACATGCGGTGACGGCGACAGCAGTTTAATTCCATACGGAGTACCTTGAGCCTGAAATGTAATGGTTAGGTGTTCGTAGGCTGCTCTGACATTTTCAGAGTGAATATCAGATCCATAAAACCTGTCATTCACCCCAGATAACGTTGCTGGGGTGAATGGTTATTACTAAGACTATTATGATCAGATCAACGCAGGGCCGGGTTGGCGATCACGAAGACGCGATGGGTGTTGCTGACCGGCGGCCAGCAGGACACCAGCGTAAGTCGCGGCACCCGGCTGGTTTTGAAATACTCGACGTAAGCAGATATGTCCTGGGCCGGCGTCTCAACCGGCAGGATGTCGACCTGGCTGACCTGGTAGATCCAGTGGTAATCGCCGGTATCCAGGTAGACCCGGTCGCCGGCCTGCAGCTCCGCCAGACGCTGGAACACCGACGAATCGATGTTGTTATGACCGAACAGGATCACGTTGCCGCTGCGATCGCCCGGCAAGGCGCTGGAGATGGCCCATCCTACCTGGGCGCCGGGCGAATCCCAGCTCACCTGCGGCAGAGTGTCCGTCAAACCGGGTGTAGCGGCTTGCCCTGACCAACCCACCGGTATCACCGGCGCCAGCACGCCGATTTTTGGAATGCGGATGAGCCGGATGAGGTGCGCCCCGTAAGTCGCCTGGGCCAGCTGTAAAAGTGTGCTCGGAAAGGGGCTGGGCGTCAGGCTGGCAGCCGGTGTGCTGCTGGGGCCTTCAGCGGCAGGCACCTCGCTTCCGGCCGGTCGTGAGGTAACATAGATATGTGGCGGGGGCAAGGTCACTTGCGTTTCTGCCGTTTGTGGCAGGCTCTGGCAGGCGCTCAAGATTGCCAGGAAAAAACCGGCGGACAGGCCTAAGACCTTTAGCGGATTTATTTTTTGGAGCACCGCCGCCATCCTACTGCCAGGGTCAGGCCGGCCAATCCCACTCCAACCAGGGGCAGCCAGGGCAGGCTGAGTGGCGCTCCGGTCACCGGCAGCCGTGAAGGTTGGCTGCCGAAGACCCCAAAAACAGAAAGATGGGAGACCGGCGAAAGGATACGGTGAGCAGCCGCATCCACGGATGTCGGCAGGCGCGCCCACTGGTTCGTTTCGGTATCGTATTCTGCCATAAACAGGTTGGAGGGATCGCCGCCCACCTGTAACAGGTCGCTGGCGCTGTAGTTGTAACAAACGTCCAGCGCTGGTGAGATCAATGGCCTGGGCATCGGGTTAATGGCCATGGCGACGTATTCACCCAGGGCATGATAGCTGGCCGGGCTGGGCGGAAAACGTTTGAAGACATTCATATGCAGGATCGAGTCCTGCTGCAAAACACCCGCCGGAACTTCCAGGCAGAAGGGCGGCAGGCTGAATAACCCACCGCTGTTTGTCACGGTGGTGGAGAACAAACAACCCGAGACGGTATGGTTATCCAGCGGGCCGTCAAGCGGATCAAAGCGAATGGCCTGGCCGGCTTTAAGTGCGCCGGCCTGGTTAAAGGCATACTGCTGGCCGGAGTTACCGTTGTTGTACTGGATGCCGATGGTGGCCGAAGAGCCATCGCTTTGCGGCCCTTGCAATGCATCATATTGGAAAAGGATCTGGTTGGTGGTCTCATACAAGGTGACTTCAAATGTGACCGAGCTTGTGTTGAAGTTAGCCAGAATGGGAAGCTGGGACCATTCCACCACGAACTGGCGATTGGGAGCCGTACCCTCGACGAAGGCATAAATCCTAGCGTTATTGGACGAAGGGCTCAGATCGTCCCAGAAGGGGGCGATCAACAGGCCCGGTACGCCATCCGGATTGGGATCCGCGACCGGGATCAGAAAATTATCAAACAATTGGCCATTACCGTCATTAAAAGTCAGGTAACCGTTGGCGCTGACCGTCACATCTGAATAGCTGTTACCGGCAAAATTAAAATTAAAACCGCTTGGAAAAGAAATTGTCTTAAAACCAGAGCCAGGATAACCATTATTATCAAAGATACCCACAAAATAACCAGCCGGATAAAACATATTTCTCAGATTAGTATCCGGTACTTCCAGCCAATGAAAAGGTACATTCTGGCAGCGACTGGAGCTTAACATATCATAATCCACCGTGGGCAGCGGCACGGCGGTTGGATCGGGCACCACGCTAGTATTGTAAGCCAGGGCCTGGTCGAGCTGGATCAGCCCATAACCGGTCTGTTCGCCGGGGATCTCGCTGTCGATAGGAATAGCGGTTTGCTCCAAAGCGGCATAGATCTTATCGGGTGTATCAAATCCGGGCTGGCCGGACAGTAGCGCCGCCGCTCCGGCTGCAAAGCCCGAGGCCATGGATGTGCCGCTCAACAAGCCGTATTGATTGGGCATATCGATACTTTTAAAAAAGAAAGATCCTTTCATGGGGGTGGTCGAAAGGATATCTACGCCCGGAGCATCTACATCCAGCCCTGGACCAAAATTTGAAAAGCTGGCGAGTTTATCAACAGCATCTGTGGCACCAACTGAAAGCACCCAGGGATAAGCAGCCGGATACCATACAGCGCCACCATTATTAGCGGCGGCGGCGACTACAGCCACGCCGTGAAAATAGGCATAATAGGTTGAATACTCCAGCAGCGCTAAGGGAACGATGACACCGAGGCTTAAATTAATCACATGCGCGCCGTGTTTAACCGCCCAAACGATACCCTGGGCGACACTCTCAGCCGAACCGTTGCAGTATTTATCCAGGACACGCACCGGCATAATCTTGGTCTTCCAGTCGATCCCGGCCACGCCGATACCGTTGTTGCCGGTGGCGGCGGCGATTCCGGTCACGTGGGTGCCATGACCACACTGATCATTGGGAATACTATCATGATCGATAAAGTCATAGCCAGGTACCAGGCGACCTTTAAATTCGGGATGGCTGGCGTCTATGCCAGAGTCAACGATCGCCAGGATAGTGGCATTGGAGCCGCTGGTGACGTCCCAGGCCGCCGGGGCATGCATGTGAACAGGGCCATACTGGCCAAGCGGCGCCAGCGGGCTGGATAGCCAGAGTGGGTCATTGGGAATAAGAGCGGCGTGGATGTAGTAATTGGGCTCTGCGAAGAGTACGTCCGCATCTTGCAGCAATTGGCCGCGGTAGGCAATTTCTTGCCCGGCCGGCACCAGCACTTTGATCACGCCCAGCTCGCTCAAATTGGGATCGCTGGGGGCCAATTGTGCGCCAGCGGGCAGCGCCAGGGCAGCCGGCTGGACGTTATCCGCCAATCCAACCATCAATTCGCCGGGGATAAAACTGCCCGGCTGGGTATTCGGGTCTTGGGTTGGGCCGGCTACGGCAGTTTGCACCGGCGGAAACGCCAGTGTAAAAGCGAGTGCCAAGCCCAGGATAAGTCGTAAAAATAATCCCCGGCGCATAGCTGCTCCCTCAACCTGAAAAAGAACGTTTATCCCCGTTAGGTTTATTTTATCACGAGTCGATAGGTTACTCATCCCTGACTACTCAATTATCCCAAGACAAACCCTCATCCCCAGCCTTTCAGCCTTCGGCAGGCTACGCCACCTCGAGGCGGAAGGGAGTTTTGTGGTGGAACCCTATCCCTCCGGGATCACGCAGCATGCCGTAGGCGGAGGACAGGGTGAAGCCGGCTGAGTGTAAGATATAATTTGATCAGATACCCACTGCATAGGAGATAACAATGGCTTCATTTCAACCCAGGCACGGCATGAGCACGCTGGTCAATCACTTGGCCGAAGGCCTCGATCCGCTGCTTTCACACATCAGCCCAATCTACCAGACCTCGACATTTTATTTCCCGGACGTAGCCACCGGCGCAGCGCTGTTTAAAGGTGAACAGCTATAGCTTTTCAGAAAAAGATTTAGGACGAGTTTAACCGTCAGGTGATTTTGGCACCCAAGGAAGGCAAATATTTACCCATTAACCCCAGAATAGACTGGGGAAAGTCAGCAAAGTAAGCTAATTTTTCATTAACTTTTTCAGTCAAGTCGGCGAAAGTCTCGAAATAATGCAAATGTGTCGCCTTCTTTTTCACATTTCGCCAAAGATATTCAATCGGGTTAAAATCGGGTGAATAGCGAGGCAAAGCATACGGGGTGATGCGGTCAGCATGGCTGGCAAAGAATTCCTGCATGGCCTTGCTGGTATGGTAGGGCGCGCCATCTTGAATTATAATCAAATGTTGGTTTGACTTCTTCATCACTTCGAGCAAAAAGGTTTGATAGGTTTCTGAGTTGAACCGTCCGGTATGCGCTTTGTAAAAAACCCCCGAAAGAAAATCAATCAGCCCCATGATCTTATAAGCCTTGCGGATACCACTTGTTTTGACAGTAGGTTGCTGCCCTTTGCGAGCCCACGTGTAATTCAGGGAACCCCACTGGGCAAAAGAAGCTTCGTCGCCAAACAAAATCATGGATCCTTTCTCTTTTAACATTTTCAGGATTTCAGGCCAGGTTTTGTTCATCCATTCTTCTTGTTCCGCTGCCACATTACCAAGATGATCCGACACAAAACGACCCCGTTGATACGAAAACCCCATCTTGTCCAACAACTCGGCCACGTAACGAGGTTCGTATTCCACACCAAAACGATTGAATATCCCCTCCTGAATCAAGACTGTGCTCCAACATCCACAGTCATATCCGGCAGCTTCTGGGCCCGCATCAATCATCTCTCCCAACTCCTTTCTTTGTGCGGCATTCTGTTTTGCAGGTCGCCCCGTGGATTGCCGGTAGACTAAACTCTTCAGTTCGTTAAGGATGAAGGCTTTGACATAGTTGTAAACGGTCTGCAAACTGAGTTTGAACATGGTCGCAACTTCTGCGACGCTTTTACCTTCGATGATGAACAAAAGTGCATGGATACGTCTGACTAACCGCAATTGTCCCTTGACATAAGCCCGATTTAAGTGCTCGTACAGACTGGCGAGAGTTGAATTGCTCACCTGAATACGAATGGCTATGGACATGGGCTTGTTCCTCCTTGTCGTCTTCACGGTTTAATTTTGGCCAAGAAAATATCCAAGTGGTTAGCATGTCACATTTTCGCCATTTTGTCCATGCAAAGAAGCACAGAGGATAGGTGTGGAATCTCTTGGAATGGTTCCACCCCAGAAGGAGGCTTCATTGGAAATGCGCGGTAATAAAGAATGTGTTCTGGAATTACTGGTGATTAAAATGTTTCACCACCAGTCAGGGGGCTGGTCAATTCCCAAAGTATCCGAAAAATGAAACTGAATGGCTTCTTTTTTTGGGGCTGAATCAATTTAAATCGCTGTACAATGATATTGAATGTGCTGTTTGAAACGCAGCCAAGAACCAGATATTGGGAAATGATGGAGGGATAAAATGAAACGATGGGGCTATTTCTTCCTGCCAGTAGTGCTTTTATTTATAATGCTGTTTCTTCCCAAACCTGCGCCAGCCCAGGCCAGTCCCACCTTTTCGCCGGGACTTTATTACGGTTATATCAACTTTTTGGCCAGGACCGATTTTACAGGGAACGTGACCGTACAGGATGCCGAACACCGTTATACTTGGTTGGGTTTTTATACAGGCCGGGGAAAATTGCAGCTTAGAATCAATAATTCCGGCGGTGGGACTATCTCTGTCCTTTTACCTACCAAAAGCTATCTTAGTGATTATTATTTTTTGGATTTTTCGAAAGGTCATTGCTATATTGGAAATTGGACTAATGCAGAGTCGTATTATTTCGACCTGGAACGCGGGTACCCCTCCATTGGATTTGCTTTCCAGGCGCCCTATAAACCGGCCTCAAGAGGTATAAGTTATACAGAGGAGGAACCTTGGAATGATCAGGGCGGGGAAGTCACAAACTGTGCTGAAGTGTCCCAAGCCATGCTGCCTGTCGGGAGAGTTGTGATCAAAGGTAACCTGGACATGCTATCCACCATCCAGTTCAAGACAATTTACGCTACCGATGACAATATAGGCGGCACCTGCTCGCTCCCCGGCTGGAACCAATCCTTCTCGTTTCAGCCCTTTACCACCCCCAATGTTTACTCAACCTCATATTGCCAGTGGCGCGTCTTTAAGCTCAATTCGGGCAAGCCGCAGAAAGGAAACCAGTGATGAGACCAATCCCCCCCAAACCAACCCGGATCACCCTGGTGGCACTCCTGGCCGTGCTGGCCAGCCTGGCCTGCGCCCTGCCGCAGTTACCCGCCGCGGCAGGCGCCAGCAACACCCCCGCCGCGTCGCAGGCTACCATAAAAGCCGGCGTTCCTGCCGGGCAGGAAACGCCTGTCCCCGACGGCAGCCAGGATGATTTCCTGCGTCCCGGGCCGTTGGACCATTTGCTGGCGCTGCATTCCGTCCAGATCGACCTGTCCATCTCCCGCCCGGACGGCAGCAGCCGCTCGATGCAGATTGCCACGGACAAAACTGGAAATATGGATATTAACCTTGTTGAAAACAACCCGGCGTTCACCGCCGACCTGCCCAAAGAGGTTGACCCTAAAACACTTAAGACCGCTTCCGAGCTGCTGGTGGTGGGTGGAAAAGCCTACCTGCACAGCGGCGAGGACCTGGATTGGATGGAGCACCCAATGGATGATAACTACCCGCAGACCCTGGCCCAGGAACTGCACGGCATGGACGGCCCGGGTTTATGGCTGGATATCCTGCCGGACGGCAGCATCCAACCGGCCGGGCAGGACACGGTGGGCGGTTTTGCCGCTGATAAATATGTGGTCAACGGCAAATTGGAGAACCAGGTGATCAGCGGCACGCTGTGGGAGGAACCTCAGTCCGACGCCTTGGTGCAGGCCGAGCTGCACGTCCCGGGAGCCCTGTTGAGCTCGCCTGACCAGCCCCAACCGGGCGAGTTGAAGATTACGCTCAAGGCGCAAAAAGTGGATGTGCCCCTGGTTACCCTGCCGCCCGCCCCGCCGCCAACCGCCGTACCCACGACAGCGCCCTGAGCCGTGACATTCGCCTGTAGAATGGGGAGACTGCTATGAAAACTGCTGTAAAAGCAAGATCCTTTGTGATGGTTTGCGTGGTGACAGTATGGCTGGTGAGCAGTTTATCCTGCGGCTTGCCCCTCAGCGGGCCCGCTCCAACCGCCGACTCGCCCACCGCGACCCGGACGCAAGCAGGCGAGAGCCATGCAACGCCGAAGGTGAGTGCGACGCAGGCGCCCACGGCAACGAGTGCCGCTTCGACAAGCGAAGCTGCCGTCGCAGCCACGGAAAGCGCGACCGCGACCCTGGCGCCCACGCGGCCGTCCCAGCCGGTGGTGGTGGCCAGCTATTGTGACCTGGCAGACTGCAGCCAGTACACCTACCCTGGAGATGAGTCGAATGGAATCCGGGGGGGAACCGGAGGGATCATGCTGGCTATCCCGGGGCAGATCTGGATCGCCAACGATTTTGTGGGCATCCAGCAGTGGGACCCGCAGACGGGCAAGCTGGTCAAAACCATTGCCAACACCGTTGAAAATTATTTTTCGGATATCAAGTATGACGGCCAGCAGGTCTGGGTGTATGCCCTGGTTTTAAAACAAACTTCAGCCAACAGCGAATACACCGGGGTTTTGTATGCCATCGACCCACTCCAGGGTGAGCTGGTTAAAAAAATTGACATTCCCAATGAAAAAAAGGAAACCATCTCAAATAATGATGCCATTGGTTTCCCCTACATCGGCGTTTCCCCGGGTAAAGTGTGGGACAAAGACAGGCTGATTGATACCCGCACCTTTGAGGCGACCGTCATGCCGTGGAATTTTATGTTTGGTACGCCAATTTTTGCTTATGATGGGCAGGGTATGATGTGGGTCGAGGGAGATGTCCCTCCGGGTGCCACTCAAACCATCTGGATTTATGATGTTAATGATCCAACAAAACCCCTGGGCAAGAACGGAACGGCGGGGCTTACCTCCAATCCTGATTTAACCGATCACCATAACCTGATTATGGCTGGCGGGAAGATGTGGGCAACCGCAAGGTATTGGAAAAAAGTCGCGGATCAAACGTCCTACTGGGAATTACTGGCCTATGACATCCATCCCAGCGATAAGCCGCTGTTCAAGACGGATATCTCGAAGGAAATGACGGGAAGAAATGGCGGCGAAATCCTGGCCGCCGACAACCACGCCATCTGGCTGGCACCCAACGGCCAGGACGGGAAAGTGTATTATTACGACCAGGCCAACGGCCAACTGCTGGGCAGCCTGCATGTGGGCGCCTTGATCTTCAGCATGTCATTTGATGGGCAAAATTTATGGGTCATGGATGATGAACACGGCCTGGAAAAAATCGCTCTGCCCTGGGCGCCATAAGGTTAGGGCCGGAAATTCAGAATATTGAGTGCCAAAAAACTCCGGGTGGAGCAAAACCCTTCTATGATCGTCATATAATAATGACTGTAAATGGTGAACAAATTTGAGCTTGATCCAGGTTTTCAAAATCTTTTTCTGAAAAGCTATAGGCTATATCTACACCCGCCTGAACAATCCAAACCTGGAGCAAGTCACCGCCAATATCGCCGCGCTGGAAGGGTTGGATTTGATGCGGGCCCAACCCGAACCAAGTCGAGGCAGGCCAGGTGCTGTCTTCCGGCATGGCAGCCATCACAACTGCCATCCTGGCGCGGGTCAGAGGCGGACCTAACCCTGTTTTAATCTATTGACAGCGCCCTGGATGCTGGATATACTAAATGAAATTGAATAATTCCTTCGGGGCAGGGTGCGGGAGCTTCTCCCAATTCCCGATCGGTGGTGATAACCCACGAGCGCTTCCAGGCGCATGATCCGGTGAAACTCCGGGGTCGACGGTAAAGTCCGGAAAAAAGAAGGTTTGTGCTGCAGAAATCTTAAGCAGTGTGTATTGCCCCGAAAACTAATTGTTTTCGGGTTTTTTGTTGATCGAAATGGAGCGCGCAAACTCTCTGCCCTGAAGAGTAAATTCTGCAGGGCATGATTTAATTAAAACCATACTGGTTAAAAAGAAGGCATCTTATGGAATTCAGCATTGGGCATGGCATAAAACCGGCCGCCTCACAACTCATAAAAAAGCATGGACAATGGCTGTTGCCATTCACAATTCTTTTTATTATTGCAATTTGGGAAGCGATCATCCGTTGGGGCAGGCTACCTGCTTTTATTCTGCCGCCGCCGGAGCTGGTGCTGCAACGCTTGAGCCAATCGATTCTGGATGGCAGCCTGCTGCGCAACGCGGCGGACACTTTATTGGAGGTAGTGCTGGGGTTGTTATTGGGCAGCAGTTCAGCTTCGGTGCTGGGCTATTTGCTGGCCAAGTCGCCCACTCTTGAACGGATCCTTTCTCCTTATCTGGTTGCCAGCCAGGCCATCCCAATCGTAGCTATAGCGCCGCTGCTGGTGATCTGGTTTGGACCCGGAATGATTTCGAAGGTCTTAGTCTGCGCCCTGATTGTGTTCTTTCCGATACTGGTCAACACGCTGATGGGATTGAAAGCCGTTCCCGAAAACCTGAACGACTTGATGCACAGCCTGGACGCCAGCCCATCTCAAATGTTGCGCTACCTGGAAATCCCGGCTGCCCTGCCGGTTTTCCTGGGCGGTCTGCGCATCGGCGCCACCCTTTCGGTGATGGGAGCAGTGGTAGGTGAATTTGTAGGCGCCGACCGCGGCCTGGGCTTCCTGATTAACGTGGCGCGCGGCCAGTACGATACGGCTATGGTTTTTGTGGCGATTTTCACGTTGATTGCCATGGCCTTAATGTTGTACGGATTGGTGGTTTTATTGGAACAGAGATTGTTGTCATGGCAACGAGACAACCACAAATAAGCCTGCTTAGAAAGAGTCATCGCAAGAACATGCTTAAATCAAAATTATCGATCAGCGCTCTTATCCTGATGCTGCTAGCGGTAGCCTGCTCGCCGGCCACTCCAACCGCCCAGTCTACGCCAACAACCCTGGCAACTTCGGCGCTGGCAGCAATTCGCCTACCGGTGGGTTATATTCCGGACGTCCAATTTGCCCCCCTGTATGTAGCCATGCAAAAGGGCTATTTCCAGCAAGAAGGCATTAACCTGACCATGGACTATAACACGGAGACCGATGCCGTAGCGCTGGTAGGCGCTAACAAACTGCAATTCGCGATTGCTTCGGGCGAGCAAGTACTGCTGGGACGGGCGCAAGGTCTGCCGGTCGTCTATGTAGCCGGCTGGTTCCAGCAATACCCGGTTGGCGTTGCCAGCAGCACCAGCCTGGGCATACAAAAACCGGCCGATCTCAAAGGCAAGAAAATTGGCATCCCTCTCTTATCCGGAGCCAGCTATATCGGTCTGCGGGCCTTGCTGGATGCGGGCGGTCTCAAAGAGAGCGACGTGACGCTGGATGTAATCGGTTTCAACCAGGTGCAGGCGCTGGCGGCCGGTCAGGAACAAGCCATTGTGGTGTATGACAACAATGAACCTATCCAATTAAAGTCGAAGGGCTATGCTGTGAACGTCTTACGGGTAGGTGATTATTTACAACTGGTCGGCAACGGGCTGATTACCAATGAGACGGCCTTGAAAGAACACCCTGAGCTGGTGAGGAGCATGGTCAAAGCGCTGCTGGAAGGGATCAGCTATACCATGGCCCATCCAGTTGAGGCTTACAGCATCAGCACCCAATATGTCGAGAACCTGGCAAAGGCAGACACAAGCGTGCAAAAACAAATTCTGGCTACCTCGATAGATTTATGGAAGACGAATCAGTTAGGATACACCGATCCAAAAGCCTGGTCGAACATGCAGGACATTCTGTTAAAAATGGGCCTGCTCAAACAGCCTCTGGATCTGACCAGGGCTTTTTCGAATGAATACCTGCCACAGCAGCCCTAGTCAAGAGTGAGATAAAGCATGGACTTTGAAGATAAAAAACCGGTATTGCAGGTGCATAACCTTTGCCTGACCTATCCCAATGGGAATGGCGGCTTGCGGGTGCTTCAAGGTATAAACTTTTCTGTAGCCAGGCAGGAATTTGTGTGTGTGCTGGGACCTTCTGGCAGCGGGAAAACCAGCCTGCTGCGCATTTTGGCAGGACTGCTCCAGCCCACTCGCGGAGAGGTAATATTCTGCCAACCGGATGAATCGCGCCCGCAGCCGTGTATCGGCTTTGTGTTCCAGTCGGCCAATCTGATGCCTTGGCGCAGCGTATTGGGAAATATCACCCTGCCACTCGAGCTGCAAGGTCTCAAACCGGCCGAAGCGCGACCAAAGGCCGAAGAGCTGATCACACTGGTGGGTTTGCAGGGTTTTGAAGATGCCTGGCCGCGCGACCTATCCGGCGGGATGGCCCAGCGGGTAGCGCTGGCGCGGGCTTTGATCCAGGAGCCGGATCTACTGCTCTTGGATGAGCCATTTGGGTCACTGGATGCGCTGACGCGCGAACGCATGGGGGATGAGCTGCTCAATATTTGGCAGGCCCACCGCACCACCGTCTTGATGGTGACCCATTCAATCTCGGAAGCGTTGATGCTATCGGACCGGGTGCTGGTTCTAACCCCGCGTCCCGCCCAAATTTGCCTGGATCTGACAGTAGATCTGGTGCGCCCACGCCAGGCTGAAATCCGCTATACTGCTCATTTTGGAGAACTGTCCCAGCGTCTACGTGCTGCAATCACTTAGCCCAGGCGTGGCCAATCCAGCAGCAGCACTTCGAGTAACAGTTGTGGGTTGACATTGCTTTCCAATAGCGAGAGACTATTTTCTAGCGCCAGTGTACAGGAACGCACCCCATTGAAATCCAGAATTGCCGCCAGGCGCTTGATTTCGTTTTCGCGATCCAGATTGACCAGCGGGACTGCCGAACCGGCCGTGTAAAGTAAGATATCCCGCCAATACGAAAGCCAGACCTGCAGGATCTGGCGCAAAGTTTGCCTCGACTTGCCTAAGTCTCGCTCACGCCGGGGAAATTGCTTCTCGGCAAAAGCAAAACGGACACGGCGAGAGGCATGTAGCAACTCCTGCAGGGCATCTAACCAAATGCGGCGCTGCTCCAGGCTGGCCGGATCGTTGTGCAGATGCAAGGCATAGCCAGTTCTACCGGAGGAAATGTGCGCCAGGAGGTTGGACTCTGCAACCGGAAAACCCCAGTGGTTTTGCAAGGCTACCGCCAGCGTTTCTATGCTGGCAGGGCGCAGTCGCAGGATTTCACAACGGGAAACGATGGTTGGCAGCAAGTTCTCAGCCGAATCGGACGTTAACAACAGGATGACCTTTTCGGGAGCTTCTTCAAGGGTTTTTAAGAGTGCATTTTGGGCATTAGCATTGGCGTCTTCGAAATTCAGCAGTAATGCCAGGCGGTAGCGGGCCTGGTAGGGTGAAAGGGAAAGGCTGTGCTGCAAGGCTCGAATCTGGTCGATTTTGAGGGCGCCGCCCTCATTTTCCGCCTGCACCACCGCAAGATCGGGATGCTGCATCTGCTCGATCTGCTGGCAGGTGCGGCAGGTACCGCAAGGCAGTCCTGGGCCGGGGGATTGGGTACAGTTCAGTGCCTGAGCGAAACGCAGCGCCAGCGTCCGGCGACCTACGCCGGACGGACCGGTGAAAAGATAGGCGTGGCGCACCTGCTGATGCACAATGTGTTGTTGGAGCATTTGCGCAGCCCATTCGTGTCCGAGAACTCCCCATTCCATAGCCAGGATTGTAGCATAAGATGTCACATTGACACCCCCTTTGCCAGACGGTAAAATCAAACCCAATGACAGAAACCCTTGATCTTTTAAATGGCCTTAATCCTCAGCAGATCCAGGCGGTAACGGCCGGGTTAGGTCAGGTACTGGTATTGGCAGGACCGGGCTCCGGCAAGACACGCGTACTCACCAACCGGTTTGCTTTCCTGATCCGCTCGATGGGGGTGCGACCCTACAGCATCCTGGCAGTCACCTTTACCAACAAGGCTGCTCGTGAAATGGAAACCCGTCTGGAGCGATTGCTGGGCGAGCAAGTCAAGGGTGGCTTGTGGCTAGGCACCTTCCATTCAATTTGCGCTCGCATCCTGCGCCGGGAAGCCGATTATCTGCCGGTCAAATCAAACTTTGTGATTATGGACGCCGATGATCAAGAAGCGCTGGTGCGGCGTATCTTGAAAGAGTTCAACCTGGATGAAAAACTGTACCGCGCCGCCAGCATCCATGGCGCCATCTCTACTGCCAAGAACAATCTGGTGCTGCCCAAAAGTTATCCAGCGCGCAGCTACCGCGATGAGGTTGTGTCGCGTGTGTATGGGCGTTACCAGGAGCTGTTAGAGGCTAATAACAGCCTGGATTTCGACGATTTGCTGCTGATGAGCGTGCGCCTGCTGGATGAAAACCCAGCGCTGCGCCAGAAATACGCCCAGCGCTTTGAACACGTACTGGTGGATGAGTTTCAAGATACAAATCTGGCGCAATACGAGCTGCTGCGCCAGTTGTCTTCTTTCCATGGCAACCTGTTCGCGGTTGGCGATGAAGACCAATCCATCTACCGCTGGCGCGGAGCCGATTACCGCAATGTGCTGCGCTTCGAACAGGATTACCCCAAGGCCCAGAAAATTTTACTCGAACAGAACTACCGCTCCACCCAAACGGTGCTGGATGCCGCCCGGGCGGTGATCGACCAGAACCGCAACCGGACGCCCAAAAAACTGTTCTCGGAGCGCGGCCGGGGCGAGCGGGTCATCCTGTATGAGGCAGCGGATGACTACGCCGAAGCAGCTTTTGTAGTCGATACCATCCAGCAGAATATGGCAGCGGGTGTAGCCGGCGGTGATTTTGCTGTGATGTACCGCACCAACGGCCAATCCCGCCTGCTGGAAGAAGCCTTTCTGCGCAGCGGAGTTGCCTACCGCCTGGTGGGAGCGCAGCGTTTCTATGGCCGGCGTGAGATCAAAGATTTGATCGCCTACCTGCGGCTGATCTCTAACCCGGCTGATGAATTGAGCCTGCTGCGGGCGATCAACGTGCCGCCGCGCGGCATCGGCGATAAAACTCTGGTGGCGTTGCAATTATGCTCTCGCCAGGCCAACCTCAGCCCAGGTGAAATTTTGCTAGATTTGGGTCAAAAAGGCGATCAATCCAGCTTTTGGAGCTTTTTTTCTGGCCGGGGCGCCACCATTCTGGCAGATTTTGGCGCCATGCTGGCGGAATGGCAGTCTGCACTTGAAAAAACATCCCTACCGGCGCTGTTCGACCGCATCCTACTCGATACCGGCTACCAGCTTTACATAGATGATGGCAGTGAAGAGGGCAATGATCGTTGGTCGAACGTGCAAGAGCTGCAAAGGCTGGCCTATGAATATGAAGACCGTGGCCTGACCGCTTTCCTCGAAAATCTGGCGCTGGTCTCCGACCAGGATACACTGCCGGAAGAATCGAACGTACCGACATTAATGACTCTGCATGCCGCCAAAGGCCTGGAATTTCCCCAGGTATTTATCAGCGGGCTGGACGAAGGACTGTTACCGCACAGCCGTTCGATTGATGATCCAGAAGAAATGGCGGAAGAACGGCGTTTGTTTTACGTGGGGCTGACCCGGGCGCGCAACCGGCTTTACCTGGTGCGAGCCGACCGGCGCAGTACTTACGGTTCATTTCAAGACAGTGTGCCATCTCGCTTTCTAGAAGATATCCCGGAAGAGTTAATCAAGCGGCAGGGTATGAAGCGCTATATAGAGACCTCATCCACATCGGATTGGAACCCACGTGCCGAGCGGCGTGATTACTATTCACGCTGGGAGAGCACACCCCCACCTGACCTCAACCTGCGGCATGCTATGCCACCCCAAAATTCAAAAGCGAATTATAGGGGAGGAAAAAAGGCCTCATCAAAAACGAATTTTGAGGGAGAAACGGGGCAATCACCAAAAGCGGATTTTGGGGATGAAATTGAACCCTTGGCTAAGCCTGCTCCAGAAATCCAGGCCAGCTACAAAGCTGGCAACCGCGTTCGCCATCCAAGTTGGGGCGAGGGTCTGGTGATCCAGGATCGCATCCTGGATGGCGAGGAAATCGTGGATGTAGCCTTCGATAGTGTGGGGTTCAAGCGCCTGCTGGCAGCCCTGGCGCATTTAGAAATTATCCGCTGATCGTTGACAGACCCTCTGACCTGCGGTATCCTTATCCAACGACCGGGTGGGACCGGCGCGGCAGAATCTTCCGAACCCCGCCAGGTCCGAGAGGAAGCAACGGTAAGGAGGCCACTCTGGGCGCCGCCGGAAAACCTGCCCGGCCGCTTTTTATCTCTGGCAACGCCCAAAATACAACTGAGAGCGGTAGAAGGTTTCAAGAACCCTTTTCATGGATAATCCTCCCATATGTAATTATGAAGGCTCCGATTACCAGAGGTCCTTCTGGGAACGGGGCGGACGTGTCTACGAAGATGCAGTTGAAGCAGTAGCACTAAAACGGCTGCTGCCCTCCGCTGGAAAATTAATGTTGGAATTGGGCGCCGGGGCCGGCAGGAATACGCCGCGTTATCAAAACTTTGATCAGGTAGTCTTGCTGGATTTTTCTCGCAGCCAGCTCCAACAAGCGCACCAACGCCTGGGTGAGGATCAACGCTATCGTTACATAGCCGCCGATATTTATCACCTTCCGTTTGTGAGCGGCCTGTTTGATGCAGCCACCATGATCCGTACACTTCATCACATGGCAAATACTCGCCAGGCGCTCGACCAGGTACATCAGGTCATGCAAAACAACGCCATTTTTATCCTGGAATTTGCCAACAAACAAAACCTTAAGTCAATTCTACGTTACGCCTTACGCCAACAAAGTTGGAACCCATTCTCACCCGAGCCAATTGAATTTGCACCTTTAAATTTTGACTTTCACCCCGCCACGGTACGCACCTGGCTAAAGGTCAGCGGCTTCGTAGTCGAGCGTCAATTAACGGTTTCACATTTTCGTATGGGCCTATTCAAGCGTTTTCTACCGCTCGGGATGCTGGTAGCGCTGGATGCTCTTTTCCAAAAAACCGGTAATTTATGGCAGTTGACGCCGAGCGTATTCGTGCGCTCACGCGCCATCGGCGAGAACCAGACTGCGCCGGTCGTGGAAGGCGCCTTTTTCCGTTGCCCGGCCTGCAGTCACAACACCTTGCCCGATACGCCGCCACTGTTAACCTGTCCGTCCTGTGGCAAGACTTATCCGGTGGAAGACGGCATCTACGATTTAAGGATTAGTTGAAGATTTAGCCAAGGAACTTATTTCTGAGTTTTTTCCATCACCCAGAAATGCGATAAGCCAAATAAACGTAGGGGCGTCTGTTCAAGCGTTTGCAAAATAAATCGCAGAAACCGCCCCAGCGCTGGATGTGTTGCGATGATATTGTCATATGCTCCGAAGATCGTTGTCTTTTTGACCGGGCGGACTTGCAACCCCTGAAACAGTTTCTCCAGATCGGAGCGGCTATAGACACGCACGTGCGGAGCCAGACGGTCACGCCAGCGGCGAGGAAGGTAATTGACCAATGGAATATTGCCAAAATGATATTTTCCGCGCCAGAAAATGCCGTGCGTTTCAAATGGATAGCCCCGGTTAGGGCAGAACAAGATCAGCCGTCCGCCCGGTCGCAATGTGCGGACAATTTCACAGATAGCCTGCTGATCGTCCTGGACGTGTTCGAGGACTTCGTGGCTGAGCACCAGATCGAAGGTGTTTGCCGGAAAGGGCAGAGCTTCACCTGCGCCGCACACCGTGGGAGTTGTGTCCTGCCGCGCTTCCATCGAGCGCTCCAACTCAATGTCCAACCCAATGGCATGACCTGAATCCGCAGACAGATGCGACAGGTAAGTTCCAATGCCGCAGCCATCTACCAGGATATAGCCCTGGGCACGGCTGCCAGCCGCCTCCTGAATCATACGCAAACGACGTTCTTGACCGGCGCGCCAGACCATCGAGGGTACACCCCGCAGGGCAGCCTTTTGTAGCTGATCTCCATTCATTGTTTAGCTGGGATTAAATCATCAGTGGAATAAGGTACCCAGGCCAGCACCACCGTGCCCTCATCCGGTTCGCTGCTAATGTCAATATCACCGCCGGCATTGTGGGCGCGAGTCTGCATATTCGAAAGTCCATGACCAAGGGTCTGTTTTACTTTGTTGAGGTCGAAACCACGCCCGTCATCCCGGATTTCCAGCAACGCCCGATCGGCAACCGACCATAACGCAACTTCCACATGGTGAGCCCGAGCGTGCTTGGCTATATTTGCCAGGGCTTCCTGACAAATGTGGAAAAGCGCCCCCGCCTGAGCTTCTGGCATTTTTTCCAGTCCATCCGGTGGACCTTCCAAACGAACTTCAACCAGGGTATTTGCTCGAAATTCATTAACCAATCTCTGCAGGCCTTGCATCAAGTTTTCATCGTGCATGTGACGCGGGCGCAAATCCAGTATATAGGCCCGGATATCCCGTATAGTGCTGTTCAGGTCACTGACAGCCTGCTCAATGCGTTGGTGAGCCTGCTGGGGATCTTCGTTCATCAAAAGCCGGGCGTGCTCAAGCGTCAGACCCACGGCATAAATTGATTGGATGATACCATCGTGCAGATCCATACCGATCCGCTCACGCTCTTCCAGTACAGCCAGGCGCCGTTGCTGCAGGTTAAGATCGATGTTTTCAATAGCAGTACTGACCCAGGAACATAGGGCAGAGATAAATTGGATTTCCGGTTCTTCCAAAGGCTGAGGATGGCAAGATGCGACTGAAAGGACACCCAGTATGCCTCTCCGGCCGGTTAATGGGAAACAAGCCACCTGGGTAAGACAGCTTTCCAGCACCGCCTTGCTAAGGTCTCCTCCATCCGGTGAAGGCAAGCTCATTAAGCTGGGCTGGTCATTCTTGGCCGTTAACCCGATCATCCCTTCACCGATCTTGTACTGCCGCTTGTTCCACATGGACTCAATCAAAGCACTGCGATGGATAGCTAAAACCAGATTTTTTCCGTCTTCCTGGCGAAGATAAATCTCACCCACTTCCAGGTGAAGGGTATCGATCACCTGGGTCAAGGCTTTATCCAATATTTCATTCATATCGGTTGAAGAGGCCAACATGGATGCCAGATCGTTGAGCAGCGCCAGATTTTCATTCCGCTGGGTCAGACTTCGATCTCGTTCAGAAAGCTGCTGGTAGAGCCGGGCATTGGCGATTGCAACTGCAGCATAAGAAGCCAGCGTTTCGATGACTTGCTGGTCATCTAGAGTGAATTCAGGCCCATCGAGCTTATTCGTCAGGTAAATTTGCCCCAAGGGTTGCTCACCCAGTCGGATTGGAACCCCCAGGAAAGAATCCATAACCGGATGATGTTTGGGGAAACCAACCCGGCGCGGGTCCGAATTGATATCAGCAATACGAATAGACTCATTGGAGTGCATCAGTACTCCAATGATTCCCAATCCACGCGGAGGGTGGGCCAGACGGCTGACCTCTGTGGGTGTCATACCCACCGTTATAAACTGGGCAAGCTTCCCGTCTTCGCCCAAAACACCTACGGCAGCATATCGCGCTCGAGCCTGCTCACAGGCCACCGTGGCAATGCGCTCAAGTAAGGATTCCAATGAGATGTCTTGCACCAATTCCAAACTTGCGCGATGCAAGGCGGCCAAGCGTTCTTCTAGCTGCTCTCGTGTTAGTATTGCTGTACCCATAACTATACTCAATTTTACTCGAATTTGTCTACTTTAGTCAATTTACAATTTTATCATTGGTAAGAATAGAATGAGAGCCAATTAGTACAAATTTTTGTAAAATTTAGAGAATCATACCTGACCGGGGTAAGACCAGCCAGTGAATTGATTCAATATATCATACGGATAGGAGGTCTGTGATTATGTTTGACTCTCTTTTTCATCGCAAAGAGCAGGAAAAAAAATATGATAGCGAAGGTCGTCTCCCGCCTGGGCAGGCGTTGACAGAACGATTTCCGGTGCTACATTACGGCCCGGTGCCGCGGTTTAACCCTGCCACCTGGGATTTACGCATCTGGGGAGAAGTTGAATCTCCCGTGACATTTACCTGGGAGGAATTCAACAAGCTGCCGCGCACAAAAGTCAAGATGGATATCCATTGCGTGACCCGCTGGAGTAAGTTCGATACTACCTGGGAAGGGGTATCCCTGCGAACTTTGGTCGATAATGGGCTG
>DATFYI010000232.1:0-27561 GCA_035315125.1 Anaerolineaceae bacterium
GAAACATTGGGACGGCCTATTTAAGTCCTGACCAGCTTAAGCAACTCTATCCTTGGGTGGATGGTTACCGCAGGTTTGAGATCGATCGTAATTCGCCGGGTACGGCCGATGCCATTAACATCACTTTGATCTTTATGGGCAACGGTACAAAAATCGCCACAGATTTAGTCGATCAGGCCTTGTTGCTGGAATTTGCCAGTACGTTATTTAGCCAGGCTGTTAATCCATAAAATTTAAAATTACATTTCCTGGCGGCCGGCTAACGCCCGTAGCAGCGTATTTTGGTCGGCATATTCCAGATCCCCGCCGACCGGTAGACCCCTTGCCAGGCGGGTTATTCGCAGGCCCAACGGAGCCAGTATCTGGCGCAAATAGATGGCGGTAGCATCCCCTTCCATGCTGGGGTTGGTTGCCAGGATGATTTCTTTTACCTTGCCATCTTTGACACGTTCCAGCAACGGTCGGATCTTGAGATCATCCGGCCCGATACCTTCGATCGGTGAGAGCACGCCATGTAAAACGTGGTAGCGGCCCTGATAGGCGCCAATTCGTTCCATGACCAGCACATCCAGCGGCTCTTCCACCACGCAGATGCTGCTATCGTCGCGCCGGGTGTCAGAGCAGACTTCACAGACCGTACGATCCGAGGTTGTGATGTTATAACACATCTGGCACAGGCTGGTGGCAGTTTTTAAGGCCAGCAAGGCTTCCGCCAGTTGATTTGAGATCTCGGCCGGGGCGCGCAGCAAATAAAAAGTCAGCCGCGAGGCGCTTTTTGGACCAATGCCGGGTAGACGTTCAAAGGCATTGACCAGGTTCTGAACCGGTTCGGGTAAACCCGGCATGCTTAAAATCCGAGACCCGGAATGCCGCCAGCCAATGGGCCCATGCGCTCTTCAGCCATCTGGCGTGATTGATCTAATGCCAGATTGACTGCGCTCAGGATAATATCCTGCAGCATTTCTGGATCGGCATCTTTTAGCAGGTCTGCCGAGATCTCGATACCTTTGCAGTGTTGGTCGCCAGTCATAATGACTTTGACGGCTCCGCCGCCCACACTGGCAGTGGTGGTTTCTTCGGCGAGCTGCGCCTGTACTGCGGCCAGTTGTTCTTGCATTTTCTTGATCTGACCCATCATTCCACCGGAGCCGCCGGCCGGGCTGGGTACACGATTATATCCTTTAGCCATCGATTTGTTCATCCTTCCATTTAATAGTAGATCAATTCAATCGGTTTATTTTATTACTTATTCCTTATTGACAATCTGCCCACCCAGATTTAGAGCAGTTCCTACCATGCCATCGCCTTCAACATCTACGTCGGCTGGAGGAGCGTTGTTTTTATTGCTGAAGACCGCACAGACAATCTCCACATCGTATCCCAGTACCTGGCTGGCGGCCCGGCGCGTCAACTCCAGATTGTCACCCATCTCCATTTTTGATTTTAATACATCCGTCTGAAAACCCAGGGTTATGATGCCATCTTTGATGGTCATTATTTTGCAGGAATTGAGCAGCGCAGCGGTTTGAGCGCTATCCTTTTTGACCAGTGCGCTGACGCGTTCCAGCACCTGTTTCATGCTGAAGTGGGTCGGGCTGTCTGGTTGTGAGGGTTGGCCAGACGGGACAGGTTGGCTGGCGGCTTTTGGGTTAGCAGCCGCTGCGGTCTTGACAGGCTGGTTTTTTTCTGGCGGTTGTACAGCCGTCTCATGCCTGGATATATTGCTAGCCTGGGCAAGCTCTGCTGATTTACGTGTAGTTTCATCCGTCTTGGGCGGAAGTGTGCGCGTTGGCGTTGTATGAACTGTTTCAGGTTTGGGTGTGGCTTCGACCTCGGCAGCAGTAATTTTACTTTCGATTGCTTCAACCAGTGCTAATTCGAGTAATAGCCCGGGCTGCCAGCCGGAGTGCGTATCGGTTGCGGCATGGTTGAAAAGCCGCATAGTTGCCATCAGGCGCGACATCTCAAATTGGTTGGCTTGTTTTGCCATTTGAACGCGCATCTCAGCGCTGGCGTCAACCATAGCTGCATTTCCCAGGTGGACCAGCATGAGATTGCGCAGGTAATCGACCACCTGTCGTGCAAACTGGCGGGGATCGCTACCGCTATCCAGAGCCTGGTGAATGCAGTTCAGCCCATCCGCCGGCCGTTTATCCAGAATTGCATCGGTCAAGGCAACCACCGATTGGCTGGTGGCCGTGCCCAGTACGGTTTGGGCGGTCGCCAGGCTGATCTTTTCCCCATTTGAGGCCAGTTGATCCAAGAGAGAGATGGCATCCCGCAAGCTGCCGGTCGATTGGCGGGCGATCAAGGTTAACGCTTCCGGCTCGATTTCCAGCTTTTCTTCTTCACACATACGATTTAAATAGGAGACGATCTGGTTTACCGGTATGCGGCGGAATTCGTGCTGTTGGCAGCGCGATAAAACTGTTGCGGGAATTTTATGTTCTTCAGTTGTTGCCAGGATGAAGATGGCATGGGAGGGGGGCTCTTCGAGCGTTTTTAATAAAGCATTGAAGGCGGCAGTGGAGAGCATATGTACTTCATCAATAATGTAGACTTTGTAACGGCCCTGAGAGGGTGAAAAATTAATTTTCTCGCGCAGGTCACGGATATCATCCACGCTGGTGTTGGAGGCGGCATCGATTTCGATCAAGTCCAGAAAGCGGCCCTCATTCACTGCTAAACAGTTCGCACATTGGTTGCAAGGGCGCCCGGACAGGTTCGGATCCAGACAATTGACAGCTTTGGCCAGCAAACGGGCTGTAGTGGTTTTACCGGTACCGCGCGGGCCGGAAAACAGATAAGCATGGCTGATCCGTTCAGTGCGGATTTCATTTTGGAGCGTACGGACAACGTGTTCTTGCCCAACTACCTGCTCCCAGAGGCGCGGACGCCACTTGCGGTAAAAAGCCTGCGACATTAATTCTCCAGTTATTTACGGTATCTGGTAACTGGCTCGCAGGATGCCTTGTGGATCCAATAACGATACCAGTTCCCCGCTGTGCCAGACGGCGTTTGGCAATCCCCAATGCAGCTCAATAACAGAATCCGCACCTGCCTGGGTGTATACCTGAACAGCGCCATCTTTATTTAAGAGTAATTTCGGAAATGTATACGTGTGTCCATTTTGATCTTTTAATTGCCAGCCGGTCAACCATAGATCACCGCTGCCAACTCGTTTTAGCTGGACAACTTCATTATTGATATCTCCGACCCCAAATACATTTTGTATCTGGATAACATTTTGGCTAAGAGCAGTCTGAGTGACCTGGCTGGTCGCAAGTCGGTTCTGTGAGCTTGAATTGGTGGTGATCACCTGGGAGGTTGCGCTGCCCAGCAGCCTGGGATCCGGTAAAACTGGGCGTTGAGTTTTGTCCCACCAATAGAGCACAGCCAGGGTGGTGGCTGCTGAGATGATTACATTTAATATGATGAACGGAAGCATGCGTTTAAATGATCTCATAGACCATCCTGCTTGAATGATAGCACAGTTCGCGGGTAAAATGAACTAATTGAAAGTTTAAAAAATTGTATGTCATATCTGATTGATGGCCATAACCTGATCCCAAAAATCAACGGATTAAGTCTCCAGCAGATCGATGATGAAGCGCGTTTGGTGGACATGTTGCAAGTATTTTGCCGCGTTCACCGCAAAAAGGTGGAAGTCTATTTTGATCAGGTGCCTGCTGGCCGGGCCGGTATCCGCCGCTTTGGCATGGTAACGGTTCATTTTGTACGGCAGGGCCTGGCGGCAGATGAGGCCATTCTGGAAAAGATAAGTCAACTGCACCAGTCTGCCCGTAATTGCATCGTCGTGACATCTGACCGGCACATCCAGGTGCAGGCGCGTGCTATGCATGCTGGAGTGATTTCTTCAGAAGAGTTCTCAATCCAACTAACGGAATCGTTGCAAAAATCATCTGAAAAAAGTAAAAGCCAGCCCGAAAAATTGAACCAGGATGAGGTAGAAGAATGGCTGCACATCTTCCGTGCGGGCGGTAAGCACATTAAATGATGTTACGCGAACTCTAAGGATTTTTTAATACAATTGCGACATATCTGGTGTATATTATCCATTAGACACCATTACTTACTGGTAATTGTGGTGTCACCACCGGAAACATATGGCAGCACGTCCCCCCCGTGTTGGCAAACCTGTAATGGGTGTGTGACTGGTGGCATTCCCTCCCTGAAGATCGTCAGGCATGTCCCCCCCATGCCTGGCGATCAATATTTTAATATCTAGGCAATGACGCCCAGCTTTCGCCCAACTTTTGCGAAGGCTTCCAGACCTTGATCGAGGTCATTGGTTGAGTGGGCAGCAGAGATCATCACCCGAATGCGGGCTTTGCCTTTTGGAACCGTGGGATAGCCGATCGACATGGCAAATACAGCCTCCTCAAAGAGGTTGCGACTGAAATCCTGCGCCAGGGGTGCTTCGCCCAGCATGACGGGAGTTATGGGAGTGATGCTGTTACCCGTATCAAAACCCAGATTCTTCATTTCGGCTTTAAAATAGCGAGCGTTTTCCCACAAACGGTCAACCAATTCGGTAGAGCTTTCAAGCACATCGATGGCTGCCAGAGTAGCAGCCACATCGGCTGGCGTCTCGGCTGATGAGAACAAGAAAGGACGGCCACGCTGCCGCAGCCATTCAACGATAATTGGGCTGCCAGCCACCACACCGCCGACTACTCCAAATGCCTTGGAAAGTGTACCGACTTCAATATCAACTTTCCCGTGCAGGTTGAAATGATCGACAATGCCGCGCCCCCCATGACCTAAAACGCCTTCTCCGTGGGCGTCATCCACCATTAAAAGGATGTCATAGCGGTTTGCAATTTCGTAGATTTTATCTAAGGGGGCAATATCCCCATCCATACTGAAAACGCCATCTGTCACGATCAGGGCATGTTTGTAACTACCCTGGTTTTCAGTGATGACCTTTTCGAGATCAGCCGGGTTGGCATGAGCAAATCGAACGATCCGTCCTCCGGAAAGACGAGATCCGTCGATAATACTGGCATGATTTAACTCATCCGAAAAGATGACGTCCTCTTTGCCAATCAGGGCCTGGATGGCAGCCAGATTTGCACAAAAACCCGATTGGAATGTAATAGCCGCTTCCACCCCTTTGAATTTTGCCAGGCGGCGCTCCAATTCCAGATGGATATCCATAGTCCCGGCAATGCTCCGCACTGCGGCCGGTCCAACCCCATATTTTTTCACATATTCTTGAGCAGCGCTGACCAATTTGGGGTGGTTGGCCAGTCCAAGATAGTTGTTTGAGCAAAAATTGAGGGCACGTTTGCCGTCCACGACCAGCCAGGCGCCCTGGGGTGAGCTTAGCGTGCGAATGCGGTTATACAATCCTGCATCTTTCAAGCCGTTTAGCTCTTGCTGGATCCAATCAGTTCTTGTCGACATAAACACCTCGGGGAAATGAATAGAGTATTTCCAATGCAGCGATCATCGATCCATCGGTCAATGCTCTTAGATTATACAACCAGTTTCAAACGAAGTCGCCGCCTTTCCGGGAACCTGTCTGAAGCTGTTCAATATAAATAAACAATTAATTATTTTTCTTTCAGTTGGGATGTTTCGGACAAATAGCCAAGCTCCAGCAGGGCGTTTCGGATCGGTTCTTCACCACCCGGCCTGACAATCACCGTAGTTGAGTTGAGCGTTTCACCCAGATAGTGGGCAGCCCGACTTTTGCTGAGACCTGCCAGTATCTCGGGCGAAGCCACCTGTAGCAGTGAGACCTGCTCAAGACGAGCTTGAACCCCTGATTTTTCCCATCGTTCAAGGCTCTCGATCAGAGTCGGGGGTATCGGCTTGGCAGCATATTGCTTGAATATGCCGATTAAATGGGAGATTTTTAATCCTTGCCTACGCGCCAGGTCGAGAGAGGTGGGGGTCAGACGGTAATGATATTCTTGCGGGCCTTCATTTTCCCACTCGCAAAAACGCGCAATCTGATAACGGACCGAGCGTGGCGAATAACTGCTCACCTTCACCTGACCAGCAGCACTCAAGCGGATGGCATCCTTCTCGGCATGCAGGCCCTGCGGCGGTTTGCCATGCCAGAGCGCCTCAGCCCAGGCGGAAGGGCGGAATGCAGTTGGAGCACTGTGCGGATCCGGCGCGGCCAGGTCGTAAAATCCCAACCAGTGCAGCGGGCCGGAAATTAGAAAGCGCAGCAGGGCTCCGTCCACCTCATCCCAGGAGGAAAAACCGCTGAGGAAGCCGTCACTGTTTTCTTTACGGATGAACCATGAAACATAATCACCTGCCGGGCGCTGGTAATCAGGATGAATATCTTTTATTGCATTGACGAATGAAGCCAAATTCCACCAGCTATCTTGTGGAAGCTGGCTCAACAGATCAAAGACAGTCTGGCGGGTTTGTAGCGGGTTGTTTTGCCATTCCCCCTCGAATTTGAGCCCCGGCAATAAATGTAATTCATTGAAAGTGCTGCTTTTCATCCAGTTTTGAGAGAGCGCCACAAGAGCATTGGCACGATTGGCTTCCAGAAAAACACGCGCCACCTCCGGGCGTGGCAAGCTGTGTGCATCCAATATCCCGGCGCTGCTTAACAAAGTTGTCAGCACCGGCACGGGTATTTCCCAGTCTTTACCGACCGATTGACTGGCGCTCACTCCAATTCGTAGGGCTGCCAGAATAGTGCAAGCGTGGTCCAGGATACGATCGTTCGCCAGCGTTACAGAGCTGCATTCTCCAGGCGAGGCAGCTCGCCCAAGTATTAATTGGCCTTTTGCATTCAAAGGCTCCAGGAATTCCAACAACTCGTCAGGGATAAAGGCGTATTCTTGAGGCTCATCCGCCAGGTTTAAGAAAGCCTTACCGATCAATGCTCGATACCAAAGCATTTCTGCAGGCGAGACCGGTTTTAGATCAGGCCGTTCGCGATCACGGCGCGCTGCGCCCATGGCACGTACTTCCCCAAACCGGCGGGTAAATAAAGCCCAGCTCATCCGTCCTTCATTATCTAATAGGGCCAGCAGGGCGCGACGAGCCTGATCAGGCAGCGCCTCAACGATCTCATTCACCAGGGTTTGATTGCATATCCCGCTGGCCAAAACAGGCAAGGCAGTATATGCATCTGGGGAATTCAATTCGATGGCCCAGGCATTTGCGATCATGCGAAAAAAACCGAGATCGTTTCCTTGTAAAGCGTGCACCAGATCAGGCATTTCAGATTCAGCCGCAAATGGTCCTAAGACCAGCAGGAATGATTTCAATTGAAAGCCGGTTGGATTTTGAGCTGAACCCGGCGTAGATTTCTCCGTCAGCATGGATTATGAGAGGATGGTCGGAGGTTAGCTCCAGGTGTTTGAACCTTCCCGAATGAACATAAGAGAGCTTATTTTGAGTGCCGTTCAAAAAATAAGGCAGGGTATATAGCATTTTGAGGCGCGATATCTTATTAACCGCGATTAAGTCAAATATTCCGTCAAACAGATCTGCCTCTGGAGCCACCATAAACCCCCCACCTTCGCGTTTTCCATTGCAAGCTACAAACATCAGATCGGTCTCTTCCTGGTTTTGATCATCGATCTTGAGCTGCAGATGAAAAGGGATGTAATTTAAGAGGATGGTTTGCAGTACAGCCATAAAATAGACTGCAAACCCGTGTACGAAAGGTATCCTGCGCGAGCGGATCGTAACCACGGCGTCGAAACCAAACCCGAGTGTGTTGATCCAATACTCCCGGCGGCCAAGGTTATCCTCGACTACACCGACATCAACCGGATGGGGTGTTCCAGTCAGCACCTGCCTTAAGGCCTGCTCAGATTGAGAAGAAATCCCTAGGCAGTGAGCAAAATCATTTCCAGAACCCAGCGGTACGACCCCAAATACTGGTCGTTGTTCCGCTGGTAATTTCATTAATCCGTTCACCACTTCGTGAACAGTTCCATCACCGCCCAACGCAATTACCAGGTCATATCCATCCAGGCCAGCAGTATAGGCCAGTTCGGAGGCGTGGGTTGGGAAAACCGTGCCGGACCAATCAGCGCCGCCAAATTCTTGCACGATGGGGCGCAAGGAGGAGGCGATGGACCAGGCGCGGCCCAGATTGGCGATCGGATTAAAGATTAGTTTGATTTTTTTACCCATATTTAATGGCCTTCTGGTTGATGTGATGGTATGATTATACCTAATAGGCGCTTTTTAATCTGTTCAAAATGAATTTAATGTTTTTTTATTTGCAGCGTCTGATCCAATCTTAAGCTCACTTTATTAATCAAATCTATCATCAGCTTGGAGCGGTGGGGTTTTCAATCACCCGGCTGTTCAATGAATCTGAAAAGATGGTTCGATCTCTTACAGTTGTGCAAAGACGAGTACATTTTATTTGACGGTCAAATTTCTTGCATGTATAATTTTCTAGACGCCACAGACTCCTTCCCGATGAGGCCAAACAGATGGCTCTAAAAGGTAATCTGCGCGATTTTACAATTACGCAGTTGTTGAATTTAATCAATTTGGCAAAAAAAACCGGTACCCTGGTCATTGAAGGTCCCGGAGAAATCGCTCGAGTTACTTTTCGAGAAGGTAAACTTGCTTACGCTCAGGTCGGGCAGGAAGATAACAGCCTGGCAGCCATTCTCCTGCGCAGCAATAAAATCACCAATAGCCAGTTTAAGATTTTGAAGGAACGTACCAGCCAAATGACCGACAAAGAGCTCGGTCTTTTACTGATTAATGCCGGTTATGTTTCGCAAGATGAAATCTTGAAAAGCATTCAGTTGTATTGTATTAATTCTATCCGGCGCTTGTTTTCCTGGGTGGAAGGCTTCTTCCGGTTCGAGCAGGATCAGCCCCTTCCTGAAGATAAAATTTCGGTAAAGGTTGATCTTGAAAACCTGATTATTGAAGGCTCACGGCAATTGCGCGAGTGGGAACAGTTGCAGGAAGAAATTCCTACTCTTGAAATGGCTTTAAAATTCACCGACCGGCCCGGTACAAATCTGCGCAATATTAATTTGAGTGTGGAAGAATGGCGGGTGGTGTCTTACGTGAATCCAAAGAATACCATGCGCCAGATAGCCAGGGCAACCCGCATGAATGACCTGGAAATTCGCCGGGTTGTCTATGCTCTTTTACAGGCTGGTTTGGTTGAGATTGTCCGGCCGGGTGGAGCTCCAATACCGACCCGTATGTTCCCAACTCAGAACAAGGAAGAACAGAAATCACTGGTTAATCGCTTGATCGCTCGTATTCGATCTATCTAATCACCCTTGGATAAGGACGTTGCATGATGCAAACGGTCAAAATTGTAGTCACAGGACCTTTTAGCGCTGGAAAAACGGAATTTATTCGCTCGGTTAGTGAGATCGATGTTGTCTCAACTGAACGTAAGATATCTACCGAAGCAGAGAAGATCAAAGAGACTACTACGGTAGCCATGGATTTTGGTAGGATCACCGTGGATGAAGATCTGGTGTTATACCTTTTCGGCACCCCCGGACAAAGACGTTTTGATTTCATGTGGGAAATCTTATCAGAGGGTATGTTGGGATTTATTGTCATGGTGGATAGTACTCGTCCCGAAACTTTTCGTGAAGCGCGTAGTATTTTGGAAACCTTCCGGGCCTATGCACCTACACCTTATGTGGTGGCTGCAAATAAACAGGATCGTCCAGATGCATGGGCGATAGATGATATGCGTTTGGCTCTGCGCTTAGACAGCAAAGTAAAGATATTGCCCAGTATTGCCACGGATAAAGATGCCGTCAAGAATGTACTGTTGGAATTGCTGTACAGTATCCTGGCAGAAATGGAGGCGGGCTCATCCTGAGATGGGCCCGATGAACTGACTCGACGTGTCTTCGATCACAACCGACCAGGGGATTCTGCATTATGAAGTCTACGGACGAGGGCGTCCCGTCTTGTTACTCCATGGCTGGTTGGGATCCTGGGGGTTATGGCAAGAAACCATGACCTTCCTGGGCCAGTATTACCGCACTTATGCATTAGATTTCTGGGGTTTCGGCGAATCGGGCAATAAACGCAGCACTTATTCTGTGGTTGATTTTGTAAGCCTGGTAGACCAGTTCATGGAGCAGATGGGTATTGCCTGTGCTCCACTGGTCGGTCATAGTATGGGTGGCACCGTCAGTCTCTCGGTTGCCATTCGTTACCCGCAACGCGCTCAAAAGGTGGTTATTATCGGCTCGCCGATTGTAGGGTCATCCTTAGCACTTCCGTTAAAACTGGCGGGCGTGCGCTGGATCGCATTCATGCTTTTTAACATGTTCGGAATTTTCCGATCGGCCATGCGGATCGCTTCGCCCTATATCTGCCGTGATCCACGCTTTCCCGATATGATGGATCATGACCTCTCTCAAACCAGTTTGGAATCTTTTTTAATCAGCATCGCAACCTTGAGAAAAACCGACCTGCGCACTGATCTGGGAAAGATTAATGTGCCCACCATGGGTATGTTTGGTTACCGGGATAATATTGTCAATCCTGGTCAATGGAAGGACTTGAAAAATGGTGTGCCCGCTGCCCGGATCGAACGTTTTCCAACCGCGGGTCATTTTATAATGCTGGACGAACCCAAAGCCTTTATGGAAAAATTAAAAGATTTTTTGGATGCTCCCCTATAATGAAGGACAATGAGGAACCTACATAATACAGATAAATAAGCAGGCCATTGAATGAGAAGTCTGGAATGTTAAAGATAATTTTACAAAACAAACGTTCGATTGCTCCATTCAATGAGCCGGCGCGTGATTTGCGTATTCAAAATAAACCGGTTTGGTTGGCGCAGCGTGATGCGCTCGCTCCTTTTACCGATCACGAAATGGAATTGCCACCCGGCGCCCGGTTGCCACAGACCCGTGAGGCCTGTCTGGTTTATCGTGATAATCTTTGGTTTGACGAGCCGTATATCCAGGCCTTTGTCGCTGAAGCGAAAAAACGAAATACCCCTTGCAGGGCTGCTTATTCCGTCAAGGATCCGGCTTTTCAAGAGCACTGCCTGCCAATGTCCGTTTCATATACACCAGCCGGGGATGTCTATCTTGCAGACCTCTGGTATTATCCGAATGGACCGGAAATGGATGTGACGCCCTTGGTGATCGACCTGCAAGCTCGCGAAATCGGCTATTATCATATCCCTACATATATGGCGGCTGAACAGGGTGATCTGGTCTACCAGGTACCCTTGCGCAGTATGATCGCGATCGATACGTGGGTACATATTTTTATTGCGGACAGCGTTTTTGGTTTATTTGGGCGCGGCGCTCGATTTGAAAATCGCCTAAACCATGAATTAATGTTCAAGCTGGGGATTTTAGCAAGCGCACTGTACGAAGGTAAGCAAGTTTTGGAATGCTCCAAAGTGGTCCAGGTTGGGCGTAACTGTGTCATCGATCCGACCGCAATCATTCACGGTCCAACCACGGTTGGCGATAATGTGACGATTGGGGCAGGAACAGTGATAGAGAACTGCATCATCGGAGATAATGTCAATATCTCGCAGGGCTGCCAATTGATGTTGTCCGTTGTAGGTGATGGAACATTTCTGCCTTTTCGAGCTTCCCTTTTTATGACTACCATCATGGATAACAGCATGGTTGCTCAAAATACCTGTCTTCAGATGTGTGTAGTCGGACGGAACACATTTATTGGCGCCGGAACCACTTTTACTGATTTCAATTTATTATCAGCACCCATCCGCGCTCGCGATTCAAATGGCGAGCTTAAGTTTTCGAACAGACCCGTATTAGGAAGTTGTATCGGACATAACTGCCGGTTGGGTTCTGGAATGATTGTTTACCCGGCGCGCATGATTGAATCAGATGTTGTGTTGGTGGCTTCGGATGCCCGCCGGGTGATTGATCGGGATGTAAGTTTTGAGGAAAGCGATCATCATGCTTTAAAAGCGGCCGACCTGCACCGGCGTCTTTATCCACGCCCGGGTGAGGCTGTAAATGAAACCTGGTAACAATTGGCGTTAAATACCGTTATAATTTCATTTGCCAGAAAACCCACTTTCGCATAAGATTAACATGGAATTTAGGTTGATTTCAACCGTTGTGGTTGCCTGGAATTCCATAGAAACTGGTGTTGGTTTGCACGGTTTAATGAGTGCTTTTACCAGAAGAAACAATTTCACCATATTCCAGGGAGGCTCGCATGGGTAAAGCCCGACTACTGATCGTGGAAGATGATTCCGATATTGGCAACATGCTCCGGATATACTTTACAAGTCAAGGGTATGACGTGGATGTTGCCCCGCGCGGCGGAGAAGCATTGGAAAAAACGCGCCAGGGCATGCCTCATTTAATTATCCTGGATATCATGCTTCCTGATATTGACGGTTACGAAGTCTGTCGTACGCTTCGAACAAATACACGAACCAGTCACATCCCAGTTATCTTCCTGACTCAAAAAGATGAGCGCAGCGACCGCTTGCAGGGTCTGGAACTGGGCGCTGATAATTACATTACCAAGCCTTTTGATATTGAAGAATTGAAACTTTATGTTCAGAATGCAATTGCCCGTTCTGAGCGGGAAAGTTTGACCGATCCTCAGTCTGGTTTGCCATCCAGTCGCCTGATTGAAGACCAGCTTCGCAAGGCTATCCGTCAAAAAGATTGGGCATTTATGGACATGCGCATCAACTTTTACGATGCTTTTAAGAATGTCTATGGATTTATTGCGGCTACGGATGTGCTTCGTTTCACCGGTATGATATTGGGTGAGGTGATAGACGAGTTGGGTGGTCTAAATGATTTCATTGGCCATGCGGGGGGGGATAATTTTGTGGTGATTACCTCTTTGGAACGAGCGCCGGCAATCCGGCAGCGCATGAAGTCTCGTTTTGCCGAAGAGATCCTGACTCAGTATAACTTCCTGGACCGCCAGCAAGGCTATATCCTGGCTCCCGATGAAAATGGGCATATGGGGCAAATGGGTCTGATGACCATTGCAGTTGGAGTAGTCTCTCCATCTACTCATGTATTTTCCGATATTCGTGAGATTACTGAACTTGCTGCTGATGAACGGCGGCAAGACGCCAATTTATCAAACGATCGAGGCTAAAAAACTGCATGATCCGTCTGGACCCCTACGACCTGGGTATTGTTGTGGTGGGCGTGGGATTGGTCTTGTGGTTGGTAACTCGCCTGCTGATGCGGGCAGTCCCCCGCCAGCGTCCCATGGTGCAACCGATAACGCCCGTCTCATTAAAAGACCTGGCTGAAAATGATGATGTTTTACTGGTCATTCAACCGGGAGGGCGGCTTATTTCGGTTAATTCCAAAGGCCGCCAGGTGTTCCATTTACAAGAAGGAGAAACACCCAATCTTGAGCGGCTGGCTAAACGTACCAGACCGAGTGAATTGTTTTTAGGGTTATGCGCCTCTGAGGGTAAATCTCGTTTTCTTTTGGATGGCCGGTTGGTTGAAGGCACTTCTTATCTAGTGGCTATTCAGCCTGAGGCGATGATGTTGCTTTCGCTGCGATTTCCTGATCTAGTAGCTAACCTATCGCCCTCACAAAAAGGCCTGCCTGCCCAGACGTTACAAACTCTCACAGATTTAACCCAATCGATGGGTGTCAGTCTGGATATTGAAAAGACTCTCCAGACGGTTATGGAAAATGTTGCCAAGCTGATTCCTTCTGATTACCTTGAGATTACGATATGGAATCAGGAAGAGGAAAACCTCATCCCTTACCGATCAATCGGTTTGCAAGGGTCGGGGCGTAGAATTGAAAAGTTGCACGATCGCTACCAGATCGGAGAGGGATATTCTGGGTATCTGGCTAAGGAACGAAAGCCCCTCTTGATATCCAGTATCGAAGAGCGGTTTGATATTCGTCCTAGTATGGATGCAAAGACCTCCCCATTACACGCTTACCTGGGTGTACCTCTTATTTGTGATGGGGAGTTTATCGGTACACTTGAGTTAAGTTCTACAAGGAGCCAAACTTACCATCAAGAGGATCTTGATTTGATCCAATTAGTGGCCCAACCGGCGGCTATCGCCATTCATAATGCTCTGCTTTACCAGGCAGAAAAAAGACGCTCCGTTGAGCTTACCGGCCTGACCCAGATGGCGCAGGCATTTAGCTCGCCGCGCGACTCTTCCAGTTTATATTCCAGACTGGTACAGAGCATCAGCCCCTTACTAACCAGTGAAATCTTAGGTTTTCTGATCTATAACGAAAACCAGCATAGTTTGGAAGGACAGATTCCTTTTTATGGTTTACCTCCCCAATTTGTTGAGATCTATCGCGTCCCGGTTCTGCCAGGCAGCCAGGCGGAGCAAACCTTATTAGATCGAGATGTGATTATTTCTGAAAATGCTTCAGAGGATCCACAGTGGGTGGTGTTAGGTTTGGATCATCTGGCGCAGGCGGCAAGTTTAAGAGACACCGTCCTGATTCCTCTTACAAGCGGCGGCCGAATGTTAGGCTATCTGCAGGCCTCCAATCATCATGACGGCAGCCAGTCATTCTCGCGCGATGAGCTTCATCTCTTGAATATCATTGCCAACCAGGCTGGGCCGATCATCGAGAATACGACACTTATGATTCAAACCCGCCTGAGGGCCTTGCGCGCTGAAGCCTTACGGCGCATAGCCAGTCTGTCGACCTCTGCCGCCACGCTGGATGAGATCTTAATGTTTTCCCTTCAGGAGTTGGCTCATTTATTACAGGCTGATACCGTAGCAGTTTTTTTGATTGACCAGAACCTGGGAATCCTGCAACTACATCGTTCTTCGCTGTACGGTGGAGCGCCTGCCATCCCGGAGCGGGCTACGCAACTATTATCAGAAGACGCTCAATACGCATTTTCAATCACCGGCAGCCAGCACACCTTATTAACCGGGCAAATTGTTGAAGAAAAGACGCTGATCCCATTCTATCGGTCTATTTTTGAAAAAATAGATATTTGTTCAGCCATCGCCGTGCCTTTGCTTGTGCGTAATCAGGGTATCGGGGAGCTGTGGCTGGGTAGTCATAAGGCCGATTTCTTTAATCAAGGTGACCTTCAATTAGTGATCACTGCATCTGGCTTGTTGGGTAGCGTGGTCGATCAATCTCATCTGGTTGCCCAAACCGATGAGAGCTTGCAGCAACGTGTGGAGCAGATGACTGCATTGACCCGCATCAGCCGGGAGTTAAGTGCTTCGCTCGATCTGAATTACCTGCTAAATCAGGTCTATGAAGAGGCATTACGAACGGCTCACGCGGATTGCGGAACAATCCTTTTATTCGATCTATCCATACCGCCAGGGGAAAAACCACGAATTCGATTTTTCGTGGGAGATACGCCGCGTGAAGTACTTTCAGATCGAGAAGTTGCCATCATAGAAAATGGCGAACCATTAAACCTGTCGAATGAGGGACAGATTGACTTTCCCATGCCGCATGAGTTAATTGAATCGCTGCTGGTGGTTCCAATTTATTATCTTCAAAGGCCGGCCGGATTAATCTTATTACATGCCCACGATACCAATCACTTTGATAAGGGTGCAGAGGAAATCACCCAAGCATTGGCTTCTCAAGCTGCGGTCGTTTTGGGAAACGCTTTTCAATATGAAGAGCAGATGCGGCGGGGAGAGCTCTTAAAACGTGAATTGGAGACATTGAGTAAATTATTCCACGTTTCTCACGCTCTTCGTCCAAACCGGCCGCTGGAAGAATCGCTGTCTGCCATTTGTTCGGCGATCCAGGAGGCCACTCCCTTTCAGACTATTTTAGTCAGCATCGTCGATCCTGAAACACAGTTATTACACAGGGTTTATGGCGTTGGCATGTCAGATACGATCTGGCAAGAACTGCGCTCCAATACCCAGCCCTGGCTCAGCGTCCAGTCTCTTTTGTTGCCTGAGTATAAGGTTGGAACCGCATTTTTTATACCGATCAGTAAGAATCCTGAAGTGCCAGAAGATGTCCACGCTGTGACGGTCCTCTATCCCGATCATCGTAATGAAAACGATGCCTGGGACCCCCAGGATATGCTGTTAGTCCCATTGTATGATTCATATGAAAATCCACTGGGACTGATCAGCCTGGATAATCCAAAAGATGGGCGTCACCCGGATAGGGCAACCTTTGAAGCAGTAGATTTGTTCAGTGAACAGGCCGGATTAATCATTGAAAATCACCGCGGCATCCGCTCACTCGAGGACCGTTTAGGTGATTTGGAAGCTGAACAGAGTCGCTTAAAGGATGCTGCAAAAAACGCTCAGCACAACTTGCCCATGCTGCTCCATCGGGAGCTTGAACAAACGATCTCAATCCAGCAGATTTACAGTCACATCGAAAGGATACGGGCTGGATTGGAAATCTCAGAGCTGGCCAGTCGCAAAACAACGATCCCTGAGATTATGCACACCTTAGCCAGCGAAATGATCACCCGCTTTGACCTGCAGGCGGCTTTGATTGCGGAGAATACCATTTTGGGCCCACGACTTATTGAAACCCTGGGTAATCTCCCGGCAAAAAGTAATCCTGAGGCATTGTTTGGCCAGCGCAACCCCTTGCGCCAGCTCGTCCAGGAAGGGCACTTGATTCTGGCGGCAACTCTCGAAAACGAATGGTCGAATTCGCCATTATTAAATGTGCTTGGCGCAAAGAGCTTTATTGGACTGCCGCTAGATTTAGGCGAGGGCCGATTCGCCGGCGTTTTGGTGATCGGGCATAGGCCCTTGCCACCCTTTACAGAGCAGGATCGCACGATTTATCTGCATCTGGCCCGTCAGGTGAGTGTTGGGCTTCAAAACTTAAAGTTGCTTACCGAGACACAGCGTCGTTTACATGAAGTCAATTTATTGCTGGAATTCAGCCAGGGTCTGGGTGTTTTGGATCCAGAAAAAATCCTTAAAGGACTGGTTGAGAGTTTGCTGAAGGTTATCTCAGAAGCGCAGGCGTGTTGGGTCGGATTGTGGTCTGATAAGGAAGCTGCTCTGATCCCGCATGTAGCAATGGGTTATCACGATAACGACAGCCTGCTGGAGATCGCTTATTCGTCCAGCAGCCGCACGGGTAGTTCTGAGGGTATTTTCCCGCTGCCCATGCGTGTGTACCAGGCCGGTTTACCCGAGCGTGTAGCGGAAATACATTTTGCCCAGGATTACAACCTGCCGGCCGAAGATTTACTGCGTTACCGGCGCGCTACAGGTGGTCGATTGCCAGTTTCGAGTATGCTGGTGCCTTTGCGCCGGGGTGATAACGTCCTCGGACTGGTAGTTATTGATAATTTCAACACGCCGGCAGCATTTTTGGAGGAAGATGAGTCGCTTACTTTATCGCTGGCCCAACAAACGGCCCTGGGTTTGGAAAATGCCCGTTTGTTTTTAGCGGTAGATCAGCGTGCTTCTCAAATGCAAGCTTTGAATCAGGTAGCCACTATGTTGACCTCAAGCTTGCAAAGTGATCAATTAATTGATACTTTATTAAACCAGCTCAAAATCATTCTTCCATACGAAACGGCAACCCTTTGGCTACGTCATGGGGACCAACTGGTGGTAGCAGAGGCGGCCGGGTTCCAGGATGATGAAAGCAGGGTTGGTCTGACAGTTAAGATGGAAGACAGCAGTCTTTTTCAGCAGATGGTGACTACCGGGCAGGTTGTCTCTGTGACGGACGTGCGATTGGACCAGCGTTTTCCTGCATTTTTAGAACCGGATAATCTATCCTGGTTAGGTATTCCTCTGATTGCAAAATCGGAATTGATTGGGGCGATTGCGCTGGAAAAACACGAGGCTAATTTTTATACCTCGGAGCACAACCAGGCGGCATCAACATTTGCCGGCCAGGCTGCTGTTTCTTTGGAAAATGCCAGACTTTATGAAGAGAGCTTGCGCCGCAACGATGAGTTAGACCAGCGTTCACAACGTCTGGCATTGCTCAATCATCTTTCCAGCGAGCTGGGTGTTTCTCTGGATGTGGATTATATCCTTCGCCTTACATCCCAACAAATGCTTGGCGCATTAAACGGCACAAGAGTTGCCGCAGTTCTGATAGGAGATCAAGGGGAATATATTCTTAAGGTTGAAGTTCCGAGCACCTCGACTGAACTGCCGCAAATTTTACCCGCCATTCCATTATTGGAGAGATTGCAGGAAAGCCAGGGTATTTTTAGCACCAGCTATGTCGCCAAAGATGCGGACCTGGCGCCGCTGCGAGAAAGTTATTTCCAGTCGCGCCGTGTCCGCTCCCTGCTGGTAATACCATTGATTACCGGGACGGGTGTGCACGGCTGGTTATGGTTGCAATCAACCGAATCCTACCGATACAGTCCACCGGAAATTGAGCTGGCCCGCACAATTTGTAACCAGGCAGCAGTCGCTATTCAAAATGCCCGCCAATTTGCTGAGACCAACCGCCTGACGGCAGATTTGGAGCATAGAGTTGAAGAACGTACGGCCGAATTTATGCGTGAACATCGCAACACTCAATCACTGCTGCAGATTATGACGGAGCTGTCGGCCAGCCTTGATTTGAACCAGGTGCTGATTCGAACATTATCCATATTAAATGAATCATTCCCTGCAGACCAAAGTACCATTGTTTTGGCTCAAGACCGGGAAACGGTTTTCAGGGCCGGGGTTTCATTGGCTTATTCCGCTGAAATCAACCCACGCAGTGTAAGCCTTCCGGAAAACCAGATTGCCGATTGGGTAATCCAGCATAAGAAGACTACTTTATCGCATAATATCGAATCAGATGATCGCTGGAATTTTACAAAAGAGCTTTCGATTGGTTTTAAATCTTTTCTGGCGGTACCCCTGACGCTGGGCGAGGAAGTTTTGGGTGCGTTACTTTTATTCAATCGAAACGCTTCTTCCTTTATGATGGAGCAGGTGGGGGTGGTGGAAGCAACTGCACGCCAGATCAGCATCACGATCAATAATAATGAGCTGTTCAGCCTGATCCGTGATCAATCTGAGCGGCTGGGTGCAATGTTGCGCGATCAGCAAATTGAAGCCAGCCGCTCACGCGCAATTTTGGAAGCGGTTGCCGATGGCGTTCTGGTGACCGATTCGGCCAGTATTATTACCCTGTTTAATGCCTCGGCTGAGCGTATCCTTGATCTAAAAGCCGCCCATGTCCTTGGTAAACCCCTGGAACAGTTAGCCGGTTTATTCGGTAAGGCGGCTTCTACCTGGATGCAAACGATTCGCAAGTGGTCGGAAAATCCATCCAGTTATGAAACTGACCAGACTTACGCCGTACGGATTGATCTGGATAACGGCCGGTTTGTTGAAATTCACCTGGCGCCTGTCATGTGGCGATCCGATTTTCTTGGCACAGTATCCATCTTCCGTGACATTACTCATGAAGTACAGGTAGACCGGCTTAAATCTGAATTTGTTGGGAACGTCAGCCATGAGTTACGCACTCCTATGACCTCTATAAAAGGGTATGTGGAAATCATGCTAATGGGTGCGGCCGGAGAGCTTAACCCTCAACAGGTTCATTTCTTGCAAATTGTAAAAACGAATACGGAGCGCCTGAGTGTACTGGTAAACGATCTGTTGGACATCTCGCGCATGGAGACCGGACGTGTTACACTTTCTGTACAACCCGTGGACCTGGTTGAAATTTATGAGGATGTCGCCGCGGATGTACAGCGCCGAGGCCAGGAAGAAAACAAACCGATACAGGTTTCTATTGAAAAACCGGCAGATTTACCCATGGTAAAAGCCGATATGGATCGTGTCAGGCAGGTGTTTTGGCATTTAATATCAAACGGTTATAACTATACGCCTGCCAACGGTTTCGTAACGGTGCGCATGCAGCGAATAGGGCCGGATGTGCAGGTGGACGTTCAGGATAACGGCATCGGAATTCAGCAAAAAGACCAACACCGTATTTTTGAAAGGTTCTACCGTGGCGAAGACCCACTGGTTTTGGCAACCTCGGGCAACGGTTTAGGGCTGGCTATTGCCAAAACGTTGGTCGAAATGCATCATGGTCGAATCTGGTTCAGCAGTAGTGGTGTACGCGGTGAAGGTAGTACTTTCTCATTTACCCTGCCAGTCTATCAGGTTGAGGAATAATATGGCAAAAATATTGATTGCGGAAGATGAACGAGATATTCGAGATTTGATCGCATTTACCCTGCGATTCGCAGGGCATGATGTGGTCGCAGTTGGGGATGGGCAGGAAGCTGTTGAAGTCGTTGCCAGTGAAATGCCGGATCTGATCTTGATGGATGTACGGATGCCTCGTATGACCGGTTATGAAGCCTGCCAAAAGATCAAAGCGGATCCAAAGGTCAGCCATATTCCTGTGGTATTCCTGTCTGCCAAAGGCCAGGATGCCGAAATCCGTACAGGGTTGGATTCGGGAGCTACTGAATATCTGCTTAAACCATTTGCACCGTCCGATTTGAGCCAACGAGTGAATGAATTACTTGCCCAATATGGCAAGTGACTGACAAAATGAGTGCGATTTTTATCAACCGTGAGATTGTTCATTACGAAGTAATAGGTCGTGGCAGGCCGGTTATCTTTTTGCACGGTTGGGTTGGCTCATGGCGCTATTGGCTTCCAACAATGCAGGCGGCATCGGCCTACTACCGAACTTATGCCATTGACCTGTGGGGTTTTGGTGACACCAGCAAGCAGTCGCAGTATTATTCACTCGAATCACAGGTGCAGTTGCTCGATATTTTTCTTGAACAAATGGGTATTGGCAAATTCGTCTTGGTCGGTCATGGATTAGGTTCAGTTGTAGCCCTTTTATACAACCAACGACACCCTGGACTGGTAGACCGGTTAATGGCGGTGGGTTATCCGCTCAATGAGAATATGGTGAATGCCCGTCTTAAAGAATTATCATTCAATGATCTGGTTGATTGGCTTTTAATAAAAAATGTGTTCACGGATCCGGTACGGCTGGACGCACCGCGGGCTGACCGGCAGTCGATGCAGATTTCACTGACAAGTTTAAACACAATTGGATTGAATGACCTGTGGAAACAAATCAAAATATCTTGCTTGTTGGTGCACGGTCAAAATGATCCGGCTATTGAAACACCCAGCCCGGAACAACTGGGCGAGCTGCCGGAAACGGCGCATTCGATTCTATTTGAACAATCCGGGCATTTTCCAATGCTGGATGAGACCAACAAATTTAACCGTTTGGTAAACGATTTTCTGGCATTAGATTCTGGAGAAAGCCCACGACATCTCCAATTGAAAGAAGAATGGAGACGCCGGGTGCGTTAATTCCGGATCATTATTTTATTGCACAAGAACTGCGTATAGTCACATAAGGGACTGGCAATATCTTATACTAAAACAATTGCCCAGGATATTTAATCGATGGAACCGATTGACGTCATTAAACAGAACCCACAAGGCCAGGAAACACTTCGCTACAGTGGTTATGTGCTGGCCCGCCAGGCCAACCGGCTGTTGATCGAGGCTTTATTCAACCGGGATGAACTCCCACTCGACCAGCTCATGCTTCATCGCGGGGATCGCTTTGTAGAATTGTATTTTAGCGATCATTGGTACAATATTTTTGAGATACACGATCTTTCAGACGATCGGATTAAGTGCTGGTATTGCAATGTCTCTTATCCGGCTGAGATTGAAAAGCGAATGGTATGTTACCGTGACCTGGCGCTGGATCTGTTAGTTTATCCGGATGGCCGCCAGGTGGTACTGGATGAAGATGAGTTTGCTGAATTGGCCATTGACGAGTCGGTTTGCAAAAGGGCACGCGCTGCGCTGGGGGAATTGCAGCTTCTCTTTGAGACACGGAAAGGTCTGCACTTAGAAGATACAAATGGTTTGTTATAATCATCTTTTGAATACAATGCATTCCTTCCGAAATCAGCCAAACGGCTCTTTTTGCTGATTTCGTGGAATTAGTGGAGTCGAACGGCATGCCAACTATCGAGCTTGAGCATATCCATAAAACCTTTGGTTCATTAAAAGCGGTTGATGATGTTTCATTCCAGGTTGAAGCAGGAGAAATCTTCGGTCTGCTCGGCCCAAACGGCGCCGGTAAAACCACCACCATCCGCATTCTGTTGGATATCTTCAAGCCCGATTCCGGCCGAGTCAGTATCCTGGGCGGAGCGATGGACGAAACTAAGAAAAACCGGATTGGATACCTGCCGGAGGAGCGTGGTCTTTATCAGGATACACCGGTGGATCGTTGCCTGGTATACCTGGCTACATTGAAAGGATTGTCAAAAAGCGAAGCCGTTAAAAGAGTCGATGAATACCTGGCCAGGTTTGATCTGATAGAACACAAGCATAAGAAGGTTAAAGAGCTGAGCAAGGGCATGCAGCAAAAAGCCCAGTTGATTGCCACCCTGGTTCATCGACCCGATCTGATTATTATCGACGAGCCGTTTAGCGCGCTGGACCCGGTCAATACCCAGATGGTAAAGGATTTATTGCGCGAAGAACGCGCTCAGGGCAGTACCATCGTGATGTGCACCCACCAGATGCACCAGGTTGAAGAATTGTGCGACCGGCTGGTGTTGATCGATCGCGGCCACGTGGTTTTATACGGCCAGCTCGAACAAATTCGCAGGCAGTTTGCCGGACACGAGCTGGAAGTGCGGGTCTCGAGCCCGCTGCCTGAGCATTTGCCCGGAATTGCAAGTTATGCGGCTGTAAATGGCGGCTTTCGGCTGAAATTAGAGCCTGGCTCAGCGCCGCAAAATATTTTACGGGAACTGGTATCACAAAATGTGATGGTTGAGCAATTTGAAATTGCCATGCCCACCCTGGATGAAATTTTTATCCAGGTAGTCAAAGGGACGGATGTCTAAATTCTGGCGTGTCTTCAGTTATGAATATCTGCGTCACGTGCTGCGCAAACGCTTTGTCTTTGCATTGCTGAGCGTGCCGCTCTTTATACTTTTCTTTGGCCTGGTGGGAGTGCTGATGGTGTTTTTGGAGTATAACCCTCGGCCAGTAGGATACGTGGATTTATCGAATGCATTGCAAACCAGACAGCCATTGCCTTCCGGAGCAAATGACATTGCTCCGGTGGTGGAGTTGCGCCGTTATGCCGATGAAAATTCGGCAAAAAATGCACTGCTGGCCAAACAGATCCAGGCATATTTCGTTATCGAACCGGATTATCTGCATACCGGCCGGGTAAAGCTGGTTGCATTGGATGGCGCTCCGTCCGAAAGTATTAAAAGCGAGTTTTCCGATTTTTTAAAGGCCAATTTGCTGGCAAGCCAACCGCAGCTCGTCGCCAGTCGCATTGAGAAAGGCAGCATTCTGACAATTATCTCGGCGGATGGCAGCCGGCGCATGAACTCGGAGCAGTGGTTGGATATCGCCATTCCTATTTTAACGGGCGTTCTTTTTATCATCGCCATTAACGCCAGCGGCGGCTACTTGCTTCAGGCGGTGGTGGAGGAAAAAGAGAACCGTACGATGGAGATTATCGTAACTTCCGTTTCGCCTGACCAGTTAATGGCAGGCAAGATTGCCGGAAACCTGAGCGTTGGACTGACCCAGCTCCTGGCCTGGGTCTTGATGGCCGTGGCGGCGATTCTACTGATGGCAAATTTTATTCCCTCCATCCAGAACCCACACATTAGCCAGCAGTTTTTCTGGCTGGTGCCTCTCACGCTTATCCCGGCCTTTGTGCTGGTGGCTGCATTTATGGCGGCCCTGGGGGCAACCGTGACCGAGGCCAGTGAAGCCCAGCCAATCGTCGGGTTGTTCACGCTGCCGATCATGCTGCCTTACTTTTTTATGAACCAGATTATGTTGAACCCCAGTGGGCCGCTAGCAACCGGGCTGAGTATTTTCCCTTTAACCGCTCCGGTCTCGCTGCCCCTGCGCTCGGCTTTTATGGATGTGCCGTTCTGGCAGGCGGCTCTATCCATATTATTGCTGGTGGCTTGTGCGGCCGGCGCAGTCTGGCTGGCAGCGCGCGCCTTCCGGCTGGGGATGCTACGGTACGGTAAACGCTTATCCTGGCAGGAATTATTCGGCAGGGCATGAAAAAGATCCTTTTTACGATACGATACGAATTTGTTTCAACCGTCTTCAGGCGCTCGTATATCCTGATGCTGTTTATCCTGCCACTGGCCTCATTTGCGGTGCTGATGGTGATTAATCTTCTCAACCGTGGCTCTCCGGCGCAAACCAGCCCAATTACCAATTTCTTTTCTGCTGCACCCAAACCCTCGCAAGAAGGCTACATCGATCCGGGTGGGATCATCAAGACGCTGCCGGATCAAGCCAGGGGCAGGTTGCTGCCGTTTGCCAGCGAAGCTGAGGCAAGACAGGCGTTGCAGGCCGGCCAGATCACCGGGTATTACGTTTTATCGCCAAATTACCTGCAGACCGGCCAGATTGTTTACGTGCGCAAGGATTACAATCCCTTAGGCGGGATGAGCCAGTCGGACACTTTTCAGCAGGCGCTCACCTATAACCTGCTCAATGGGGATGCGGCCCTGGCAGAGCGTTTGCAGAACCCACTCCAGTTGGACACCGTTCTTTTATCTGGTGAGCCGCAGCGCAATTCGAACGATATGTTGACCTTTTTCTTGCCATATATCGTTACTTTTCTGTTCTACATCCTCATTTTTGGCTCGGCCAGCCTGACGTTGAACAGCATTACCCGTGAAAAAGAGAACCGGGTGCTGGAGATTTTGATGACATCCATCACCCCACAGCAACTGTTGACCGGCAAGATTATCGGATTGGGACTGGCCGGTTTGCTGCAAACCATCATCTGGGAGACGGCCGGATTGGGCCTGCTGCGTCTGAGCGGGCAGTGGTTTCAGCTACCGGCTTCCTTTCAACTGCCAGCTTCCATCCTGGCCTGGGGCGTGGTTTTCTTTATCCTGGGCTATGCGCTTTACGCCAGCCTTATGGCCGGTGTGGGCGCACTGGTGCCCAACATGCGCGAGTCATCCCAGGTAACTTTGATCATCGCCCTGCCCTTGTTTATCCCGTTGATCATGATCGGTTTGTTGTCCGACCAGCCGAACGGTGCGGCGGCGGTGATCTTCAGCCTGTTCCCACTCACGGCGCCGGTAGCCATGATGACGCGTCTGGCGGCGGCGGAAGTGCCGCTCTGGCAGCCGCTGCTGGCGGCGACGCTGCTGCTTGGCACGGCGTTTCTAACCATTCGCAGCATTGCCAGGTTGTTTCGAGCGCAGACCCTGTTATCCGGGCAGGTATTCAACCTCAAAGTCTATTTCAAAGCCATTTTTGGCAGGGCTTGACTGGATCGGCGCAGCAATGATTGTTTAAGAAGATAAGGAGGATGAAATGATGAGAAAAACATCCCTCACAGTACTCAGCATCTTTTTGTTGGCAGCCCTGACAGCCGGCTGTAGCGGCGCACAGAGCAGCCCCACGGCATCTGTGCAAGGGTTGGTGCAGACCTCGGTGGCGCAAACCGTGCAGGTGGTCAGCACGCAGTTAGCCCAACAACAGCAGCCAATGTCCACCAGCACTCCAGCGGTAACACCAACTGCGGCGCAGACCGCCAGCAGCCCGGCGGCAGCACCCCAGCCGGCCCAGGCCAGCGGCGGCTCTTCGCCCAACTGCGATAACGTGGCCTTTCTGGGCGATATCACCATTCCGGACGATGATATCATCCCGCCGGGCACGACTTTCAAAAAAACCTGGGCGCTGAAAAACAACGGCACCTGCACCTGGACAAGCGATTATGCCTTGGTATTCAGCACCGGCGATCCGATGGGCGCCGACCCGGCTACTCCGTTGGATGCGCCGGTGCCGCCCGGGCAAATGGCGTTGGTCTCGGTAATTATGAAGGCGCCGGACCAGGCCGGAACTTATACCGGCTTCTATAAGATGCGCAATGCCGGTGGTACGCTGTTCGGCTGGGGCGTGGATTCGTCCAGGTCGGTGTATGCCAAGATTGAGGTAGGCAACCAGTACGACTTTATCGACAATATGTGCAGCGCCAGCTGGCGTAACTCGCAGGGCCTGCTGTATTGCCCATCCAAACAGGACGATCCGCTCGGTTTTGCTGTGGTCGTACAAAACCCGATGGTTGAAAATGGCCTGATCGACCATGGCCAGGCCTGGGTTATGGAGCCGGACCAGGTAACAGACGGCAAGATTACCGGGCGCTTCAATCCCATCATCGTACCGGGCGGTCATCTGCGTACCATCGTGGGCTGTATGTACGGCTATAAAAATTGCAAAGTGAACATGGGCATCACCTACAGCGTGGACGGCGGCCCGGATATCGAGCTGGCTGCCACCAATGAGTGGTACGACGGTTTTACCACCGCCTTCGATAGCAATCTAACCAACAAGGGCCTGGAAGGGAAATCCGTGGCATTTACCTTTTACGTATACGCCGACCACGGCCCAACCGGCGACGAGGTGTTCTGGTTGGATCCGAAGATCTCGCCATAAGCGGATTTTTTGAAGCAGAAAATGGAATTAAGGTATAATATTTGTGAATCGGCCCCCGTAGCTCAATGGACAGAGCGCCTGACTTCGAATCAGTAGGTTGAGAGTTCGAATCTCTCCGGGGGCGCTGGCAATGGACTAAGTACTTTAACCACGAACCTGCGGCACGCCGACCGATCTGGCGCAAATGCGAATCACACGAAAAATGCCTGTCTACCTCGAAACCCACGATGAGAAAAATGTTCAGTATTATCAAAAATATGGTTTTGATCTGTTATGCAACACGTGCATTCCAAAATATCAACTGCCGATTTGGTGCATGTTGCGGGAGCCAGCCTAAAGGGAGCGTCAGAGATGTTCAATGGTAAAGTGAATCCAATAGCCATCTCCTCAGACGGACACCATCACCTCTCCTCTCCAGTGCTGATCATATCCTATTTGCGGAAATAAATATTGACCAATCACAATGTGATCAGATTTAGTGATCATGTGCCAGCAACACTATCTCAAAAAAATTCATCTGGGGAAACAGGATAATACAAGACCAACCATTAAAGCATGTTTGATAGTCTACTACATCAGCCAGGTCACAATTTATACCATCCGAGATCATATTTTTTATTCATGACTATATTTATATCCCGAGTCACATGTAACATCTGAGCATTATCTCTAAAATATTGATATAAGGTCCAAGCGAAAGATAAGTAAATGAATATTCTTCTGGTATATCCCGAGTTCCCTGATACTTTCTGGAGTTTCAAACACGCTCTAAAGTTTGTCCGCAAAAAGGCCGGCGCACCGCCGTTAGGTTTGTTGACAGTGGCGGCCATGTTGCCTTCTGAGTGGGAAAAACGGCTAGTTGACCTCAACGTGACCGGCCTGACCTCGGCTGACCTGACCTGGGCAGACTATGCCTTTGTCAGCGCCATGGTCGTGCAGCGCGATTCGGCGCGGGCACTCATTGCCCGTTGCAAAGAGGCTGGTGTAAAGGTAGTGGCAGGCGGGCCGCTTTTTACGATGGAACACGATCGATTCCCTGAGGTGGATCACTTTGTGCTCAACGAAGCCGAATTGACTCTGCCGCCTTTCCTGGCCGACCTGGCCAAAGGATGCGCTCAGCCAATCTACACCACTTCAGAGTACCCGGATATCCAACATACCCCGGTGC
>DATFYI010000233.1:0-3467 GCA_035315125.1 Anaerolineaceae bacterium
CCCCCTGGTCCAATCAGTGCATAGATGATCCAGAGGATTAATGTTAATCCGGCAGTCACCAAATTTGACTCGACCAGATTCTTGAGATGACGCAACATAGCCCTCCTGAACTTGCGTAGCGCAGTAGATACGAACGACTAAAATTGATTATAGCGGAATTTATGAAGAGAAGGCGCCGCGCAGGCTATTAAAATCAGTCTTGCGCCTTTCAGAATTGCAAGTGGTATGCTTAAAAATCTTTTTACTTATAACCCATTAAACGTTCACAAATCATTCACAAGATCATCATAATCTCTGCACACCTGCCTGGTAAAGTTTTCATTAGATAACAATTTCACAAGTAAGAAAAGAGGTTCAAGATGGCAGTGATCGATCAGGTGTTGTATGAATTGATGTATCGAATTTCCAAACCGGGTTGGGATGACAGCAACGTTCCACCCCAGGTTGCGCAATTGGCTTCTCATCCAGGAAAAACCAGAAAAGCCATCGACCTGGGCTGCGGGACAGGAACCCATTCAATTTATCTTGCCCGACAAGGTTATTCCGTCGTTGGGGTCGATATCTCACCCACTGCAATACGGCGGGCGCAGCAAAAGGCAGCTCAGGCAGAGGTAAAGCCAGAATTTGTAGTCCACGATGTGACCAGCCTGGATTTCCTGGACGGTCCATTTGATATTGCCCTGGATGTGGGATGTTTTCATGGGCTGAATGTGGCCGGACAGGCGCGCTATGCCGCCGAATTAACCCGGCAATTGCAACCTGGCAGCAGCTTTCTGTTATGGGGAATAGATGACCGACCCTTAGGGTTGGGTTTATTATCCCCCGATCTTGTGGAAAAGATTTTCAGACCCGGCTTCAAGCTGAGCCAGGTGGAACCAAGCCAGATGCATGGACGTCAATCCAAATGGTATTGGTTGGAGCGAATGTAACCATCAATTTCGCCTATTTATAAAAGCGGAGAGCTATTGGTAAAAGTCCACCAGTTTATGTAAGGATGCGCAAGCAGATTGTACAGATGGAGTTGTAAAAGAATTTATATTGAGTTAATATATCCATGCAATGCTCAAATAGGCCATCCTTCCAGTCAAGGAAAAATACATTTCCACCTGGATGTTAGTAATCGGGAGAAAAAACCGCATGATGGGTAACCGATCGGACCACCGCAGCCAGGAAACAACTGGCCTGAATAATTCGCGTTTCTCATTTAAAGATGTCAATTGGACCAGATTATTCAGCTATTTAAAACCATACCGGGGTCACATGGCCCTGGCTATTCTGGCTCTGTTGATCTCAACCGGATTAGGCCTGGCCTTCCCGTTGGTGATCGTACGTTTGCTGGATAGCGCCACCAAAGTGCATACCTACGGCCCGCTTAATACGCTGGCGGCCATCCTGGTGGGCATATTTCTACTCCAGTCTGCTTTTTCTTTTTTACAATCTTACATGCTGGCTTATGTTGGTGAAAGAATTGTACTTGATCTACGCACCTCGCTTTACTCACACTTGCTGCAGCTATCGCTTGATTTTTATGGTGACCGGCGTGTAGGAGATTTGGTCTCACGGCTATCTAGCGATGTGACTCTGATGCGCACGATGCTGACCAATAACATTACCACGCTGCTCAGCCAGCTCTTGACCTTGATCGGCTCGATCGTGATCGTGTTTACATTAAATGCCAGACTTACTCTTTTTATCCTGGGGATGGTGCCGTTGCTGATTTTGGTAGCGATGGTGTTCGGCAGACGCATTCGCAGGATCAGCACCACCATTCAGGACCAATTGGCTGCTTCAACAGTGGTGGCTGAAGAAGGCTTGCAAGGCATTCGAGTTGTCAAGAGTTTTGGGCGTGAACCATTCGAAACCCAGCGCTATGACACAGCCATGAATAAAACCTTTCAGGCTTCTCTGACGCTGGCTAAGAATAATTCTTTGTTTGCGGCTGTGATGAGTTTTCTGGGATTTGGAACGATCGCAGCCATCATGTGGTTTGGTGGTCGTGAGGTCATCGCCGGTCGGTTGACACTGGCGATGATTGCCGGTTTCCTGATCTATGGCATTTCGATTGCCGCCAGTTTGGGTGGTCTGGGATATTTGTACGGCCAGCTCAACTCGGCAGTTGGTGGTGTGCAGCGGGTATTTGAGTTATTGGACACGCGTCCTACCATCCAGGATGCAGCGGATGCCTTTGTTTTACCGGCCAATGGTGGCCGAATCACCTTTGAGGACGTTTCTTTTAGCTACGAAAATGACGTACAGGTCATACAGGACGTCTCGCTGGATATCCACGTCGGTGAAATTCTGGCGTTGGTTGGGCCCAGCGGCGCCGGCAAGAGTACAATATTCAACTTGATCCCGCGCTTTTACGATCCGAGTAGCGGCAGGATCAGCATCGACGGTTACGATCTGCGAACGGTCACCCAGGCCAGCTTGCGGGCCCAGATGGCCATTGTGCCCCAGGAGACTCTGCTGTTTGGCGGCACCATCCGTGAGAATATCCTGTATGGGCGTCTGGATGCCAGCCCAGAAGAGATGATTGAGGCCGCCAAGGCAGCCAACGCCCACGACTTCATTATGGAATTTTCCAAACAGTATGATACCCTGGTGGGTGAACGCGGCGCCAATCTAAGCGGGGGCCAAAGACAGCGCATTGCCATCGCCCGCGCTATCCTGAAAAATCCCCGCATTTTGCTGCTGGACGAGGCCACCAGCTCCCTGGATAATGAATCGGAAGGCCTGGTTCAGGAAGCGCTCGACCGGCTTATGCAGAACCGCACCACGGTGATCATCGCCCACCGACTGAGTACTATCAAGGTGGCCCATCGCATTGCCGTGCTGGATTGCGGTCGAATCATCGAGCTGGGCACTCACGATGAGTTAATGGAACAGAATGGCTTGTATGCCAGGCTGTATTCGATGCAGTTTCGCAATCCAGAGGAAGAGCTGGCGATGTTATTGGAGACCCAGCGTAATAGCGCGAACCGCGATCAGCAACAACGCGAGCGTCCGGCGGGTCTATTGGATATACTGCGCGGCCGAAGTTAATTGCAATAAAATTCGCCGAGCCATGATCGTCAAAACCAGGCGGGTCGATTGAACCCTGCCTGGCATTTTTCTACCTCAACTTGCTATCTTCGTCGTCTAAGCAACAAAAAGCGGTTATTGATGATTGAATATAAGAATGATTATTTTTATAATACAAATATCAAACATAAGTTGGTTATGCAACACTAATCTATTATACGAAAGGAATTGAAAATAATGAACATTGCATTATGGATCTTACAAAGTTTTTTGGCGCTGATATTTTTGATCACTGGCGGCATGAAACTGGCCCGATCTAAGGAACAGCTTGCAGTGAGCATGCATTGGGTTGATGGAGTCTCACCCCACACAATAAAAGCTATCGGCAGCGTCGAAATCCTGGGAGCGCTTGGGCTCATATTGCCCGCACTAACCGGAATTTTACA
>DATFYI010000234.1:0-14477 GCA_035315125.1 Anaerolineaceae bacterium
GCATCTCGACCGTGCTGGTGCCCGGCTGTGTGGATATGTGCAACTTTGGCGGGGTAGATACCATCCCGGAAAAGTACCGGGGGCGTAACCTGTACAAATGGAACCCAAACGTCACTCTGATGCGCACGAATGTGGCCGAGAACAAAGTGATGGGCGAAATGATCGCCCAGGCCGCCAATGAATCGAAAGGCCCGGTGGTGATTTTACTGCCGCTCAAAGGCGTGTCGATGCTGGACAGCCCGGGTAATCCTTTTTGGGATCCGGAGGCCGACCAGGCTTGCTACGATGCGATTAAAGCGAATTTGAAACCCGGCATCCGGCTGGTTGAGCTGGATTACAACATCAATGACCCTGAGTTCGCCGATAAAGCGGCCGAGTTGCTGCTGGAGATATTGTAAAGTGCACTTTAAGCACTACCAGGATGTTAATTGTATGAATGGACGACAAATCAATACTCATTGGAGGTTAGAATGGCAATCGCACGTCAAGAAATCATCCGGCGCTTGCAGGCCCAGGTAGCCGCCGGAATACCGATCGTCGGCTGTGGGGCCGGTACGGGTATCAGCGCCAAATTTTCCGAGGCCGGCGGGGCAGACCTGATTATCATCTACAACTCAGGGCGTTACCGCATGGCCGGACGGGGCTCTTTAGCTGGTCTGATGGCCTATGGCGATGCTAACCAGATTGTGGTGGATATGGCAGCCGAAGTGCTGCCGGTGGTCAAGAACACGCCGGTGCTGGCGGGCGTCAACGGAACAGATCCATTTCGACTGATGCCAGTTTTCCTGAGACAGCTCAAGGAGATCGGTTTTTCGGGTATTCAGAACTTTCCAACGGTGGGGCTGATCGACGGCAACTTCCGCGCCAACCTGGAAGCGACCGGCATGGGCTATGACAAGGAAATCGAAACCATCCGGCTGGCGCGCCAGGCCGACCTGTTTACTTCGCCTTACGTCTTTGACGTAGATCAGGCCAAAGCCATGGCCGAAGCCGGTGCGGACGTGCTGGTGGCGCATGTGGGTCTGACCACCTCCGGCACGATCGGGGCGTCGGTGGCGCTGACCTTAGATCAGGCCATCGAGCGGGTGATGGTGATCGCCGAAGCCGGGCGTATAGTTCGCAAGGACCTGCTGGTAATCTGTCATGGCGGCCCGTTTGACGAGCCGGAAAGCGTGGGCAAGGCCCTGCTCAGGATGCCTGGCATCGATGGTTTCTTTGGCGCGTCCAGCATCGAGCGCCTGCCAACCGAGCGGGCCATCGCCGGGCAGGTGAACCACTTTAAAGGGATGAAGTTGGCCTGAAGGGCATTGTAACGGGCTGCATGATATGCAACCCGTTTTCCCGCCAAACCGGCATGGCAAAGTTAAAACGGTCTACGGCAGTACAATAGTCTAGATCGCTCAAGGGAAAGGCGGGTTGGTTTCCGGCACGGAACAACCCGCCGTTTTTTGATTCGATCACCCGGCGAATATAAGGCGCCGGATCAGGTTGCTGGCGCTCTAATAAAGCCTGGATATATTCAGAACAGGCCTGGTCCTCGTCGCCGCGCCCATCCGGCTGCAAGCCGGAAATTACGAAAGACACCAGCCGCGGGGCTGCCGCCAGGATGAAGTCAGCCGTGGCCCGGGCACAGCAAAAACTGGTCGCCAATAAGCTTTCGGCCCGTTGGCTGCGCACAACGCCCTGCGTGCCGGCGCTGGAGCGGTGAATGAGGACAGCGTCTGTCAGGTCTTGTGAAACAATCTGGCTGGGCGAATTTCCGAACTCAAAACCTTCAATTGGGTAGCCATCGATCTCGCCCATCAGATGCGCTTCCGGCATTTCTCGCTTAATCTGGAAGGCTTGTTCGACACTGCTGACCAGAATAATCTGGCGGGCGCCGGCTGCAAAGGCATAGGCAGCCGTCGAAAATGCTCGCAGCACGTCGATCACCACCACTAAACCGGCAGCTTGCTGGCAATCGTAGTTTGAGTACCGTTTGAATTCCATCATGCCTAAGGGTTCCCCAGTAATGCTTTATCAAAATTAACCAGCGTTTGGCTCAGCAACAACAGGTCAGATTGAGCCCGGGTTGGATCGTCCACCAGGTCGGAATTGACCTGTGTCAGACGGGCATCCAGGTTGCCAGCGATGCTGGGATCGACCGCCTGGATGGAAGGCAGCAGCTTATTGAGGACGGTGCGGGCATCCGCCAGATTGCGCTGAGCGCTCGGGCCGTCCTTATTGAGCACAGCCAGGCTGGCAGCGTCAATCGGATCGAGCAGCTCGATCAGGCTGGCGCCCAACTCTGCTTTTTGCAATTCGGATTGAGATTTTTGCAGGTTGATTTGCAGGGCGGCCAACCGGGCCTGATCGGCTGAGAGAGTGGCCTGCAGCGCGCTGATCTGCTGCCGGTTCGATGCCAGGGTAGCCTCAACAGTGTTGATCTCAACCAGATCAGGCCGCACCAGGATAAAGTAAAACAGCATCCCCAGCGCAAACATGAGCAGCCCATACAGGAAGGCGCGTACTGAGGCGCGTAGATTCCGGCCCAGGCTCGTTTCGGGGGAAAAAAGAAAATGGGCCAGGCGTTGAAACAGGCCGGGGCGGGGCACAGCATTGGTTTCGCTCGCAGCAGGTTGAATGGGTTCTACTTGTGGTGTTTGAGTGGCAGTTTCAACCTGCAACTCGGCTGGAGTTTCAGCAGAAGCATCGGCCGCAACGTCAGCCGGCAGCTCGGGCGGTTTTTCGATCGGAGGTTGGTTGGGCTGAGGCAAATTTTCCGAATCCATAAAGTCTCTTGGCAAGCATTACGGTTAGATATAACATAATATACCCTGAAATTCCGTCATGCGATGACGGAATTTCAGGGTGATCGTCTTACTCGGGCAATATGCCCCTTTCGATCTGGTCTACTGCCATCTGGGCTTCGGCTGCGCCCAGGCCAGTCAGCTTGCGATATTTCAACATAGCTTGCAGCTTCTTGCCTGGTTAACCAAGCTTGAATGGTGGTATATTTCGCCGGGATGCTGGTATTTTCCGGTAAGAAGTTATTTTCCACATCAAACTGGCCCCCGGTGTTGATTAAATGGCAGGGGGCCAGTGCATGCAATTAAAACAAAATTGCTTTTACTTTAATGCGTCTAAGAACCCGCTAGCTGGCGTGCCTACACCGGTCACATCATCGTAGCCAGGGGTTGTTTGCAGGCTGAGGGTCTGGTTGGCCGTGCGCAGGACATAGGCCAGGCCTGCGCTGGCGTCGACGCCGTTTACATAGTTGGTGCGCACCACAGCTACTGTACTGGTGGGGGTGACCACGTCAGTAAAGGCGGCTGAGCCGGCCAGGCTGTAAAAGAGCGGGTTGGCAAAGCCGTGAGGTGCATGATGGGACTGGTCGGCCAGGGCCATGATGCCAGCCATGATCGGGCTGGATAGGCTGGTGCCTCCAATGCGGTATTCTGAGTATTTAACCGATCCATCCGGGAAGGTTTGGGTCTGGCCAATCAGATAGCCAGCATTTGGATCGGCCAGGGCGGCAATATCTGGCACTGCCCGGCCGGTACGACCTTGGGCGGTGAAGACCGAGCTCTGCACCACGCCAACCTGGTACCACGGCTCGCCAAACAGCTGGCTCACGCCGCCGCCCGCCCCGTAAATCCAATCGCCTGGCGCAGCCGGCGACCAGTCGCTTCCAGTCCAGCTAGAAGAGGTGGTCCCCCAACCGGTTTCAAACAGGTAGTTATTGGTTTCGCCGACCGCCAGAGTAGTGCCGCCCACGGCGGTCACGTACGGGCTGGAGGCAGGCCAATCGGCCGTTGCATAGCCTTCGACCAGCGACTCGTCGCTATTATCACCGGATGAGAAGTAAATGCCGATGCCTTCGACCACTCCTTGCAGGATGGTGTCTTCAATGGGCTTTATAAAACCGGGTGCCAGCAGCTCGGTATCCCAACCGTACGAGTTGGTCACGATCTGAGCCAATTGCCGGTCAACTACATGGTTCAGCGCTGCATCCAGGTCCTGAAAGGCATTGGGCGCGCCAACATAGATAATTTTGGCAGCCGGTGCCATGCCATGGACAGACTCAACATCCAAAGTCTCCTCACCGGACCAGCCCTGGGGATCCTGTTTCTGGCCCTTCTCCGGGTGCTTATAGGTGCCCGGAGCAACCACCTGCTGGAGCTGGCCGTTGCTCATGCTGGGCAGGCCGCGGTTAGTCGACCACTGGTTCACATCCTGTAGCAGGGTGGCCGAGGCAAAAGCGTCGATAATTGCAACGGTCTGGCCTTTGCCATCGTACGTGCTTGGGATACCATAGGCGCCTTTGATTTGTTTTGGAGTATAACCGCACGGCGCGTAGGGTAGGGCTCCGGTGCCATATGGGTTGGTAAAACCAGTAACAGGATTTTGATCCCAGTAGCTCGAGCAAGGCGCGGCGCTGACAAAAGCCGCCGGCGGGGGCGCATCGCTGCCAATGTGGTTGGTATGCACAAATTGAGCGCTGTCATCCAGCCCGACCACGCCTTCAACCACGCTTGCCAGCGAACTGGGAATGGAGACGTCATTGCCCGGGGAACGCACCGTCAGCCCGTCCACGTTATACATCCCAAAAGTAGTCCCAAAGGCAGCCTGGGCCTGAGCTACCGTACCCTCTGCCGCGACATAATGATTATTGGTGGGTGTATAGACCACTGTAAAGCCCTGGCTTTTCAGCCAGCTTTGGACTGCACTCACATCGGCCTGGCTCGGCGCAAACTGCTGGCGGAACTTGCCTGCGCTCAGGAATTGACCATAGGATGAGCTATGCGGGTCCGATACGGCGCGAGCCAATGCCTCAACCGCGCTGGGGTTATTCCAACCCAAATACACCCGGAACCCGAGCGGGGTAGACGGGCTGGTTGCCCCAACGTAATTTTTGGAATTTGCCCAGGACGGGATACTGCCAGGCAGTGTACTGCGGCCCTGACCCGATGCCGCACTCGCAGTTGTAAAGATGAGAGCATTCATGATCAATGCCAGTGCGACCATTATATTGAGAAACTTATATCGCTGCATGATTATTCTCCTTGAAAAATGGTTGGTTCGGCTTCGGGCCTCATCTTTCACCCCAAGGCCTACTGGTTATTCGTTAGTATAACTTAAAAGATCACTATGATTCAATATGTTTTCATATTAACCAACCCTTCAGCACTGTCCTATGGTGTTAAATACCGAATGATTCGGTTGGCCAGCGAAACTTAATGCAGAATAGAATGAAGTCCTGGTTTATAATTTCTATTAGATTTACAGCAGCATTTTGAAACCAGGTCATGCATGCATAGCCCTTTCAGAGAAATCCTTATCGCTTTGGTGTTCCTGTTTATCATTGTATGGCTAATCACTTCCCGGAAAACCGTAGCGATAAAAAAAATTGAAGACCCCTTCTCCAGCCTTCTGCACAGCGCTCTTTTAATCGCCGGATTTTTGATCATCTTGCTGAACAGATTTCAAACCGGACTTTTGGCGATTCAAATGATCCCCGCCAACCTGACCATCGAAATTGTTGGGGTGATCCTTTCAGCGGTTGGGATGGGGCTCTCCATCTGGGCACGCGCCATTCTGGGCGCCAACTGGAGCGCCAAGGTAGCGATTAAAGAGGGTCAACAACTGATCCAAAAGGGGCCTTACGCTATCGTCAGAAACCCAATCTACACCGGATCTCTAATCTACATCTTTGGGGCTGCTCTGGTTTGCGGGCAGGTGCGTGGTTTGTTGGGGCTGGCCCTGGTGCTGGTTGCCGTCTGGCACAAAGCCAGAACAGAGGAAAGATTTCTATGCGAAGAATTTGGCGAGGAATACCGCCAGTATCAAAAACGGGTAAAGTTTATGATTCCGTTCATTATTTAACGGGATGAGGATATTGTTTTTCTTCTCAAATTACACCTATTATGCCTCCCGCCTGGGCAACGATCGAGCAGGTGCATATGAAGGAATACCAGCGTTGGATTGAACATCGGGCGAAGCGTCGATATTCCACACCACAAACAAATCAAACTGGCGAAAGGTTCCTAAACAAAATTTCTTCCAAAAATTGACGTACAATTAATATAGTTTTGATCTGATAGTAGATGGCGAGATTAAAAACCTCCCCGTTTCTTTTTTCTCATAAAATACCCCGTATCCTTTTCTTTATTTTTCCGTCCTATTAATAAATCAAATGGATCCCTTGCAGGAACTGGAGTTGCTGAGAGGTGCAAAAAATCTAGACCCCGACGCTCTGACAGCTATCTATGACTGTTTTAGTGGTTCTTTGTACGCCTACAGCATGCACATGCTCGGAGATCCGCAACTGGCAGAAGAGTGTGTGGCCGATACCTTTAGCCGCTTTTTAGACGCTCTTCATAAAGGGTATGGCCCCAAGGATTACCTGAAAGCCTACCTCTACCAGGTTGCCCACAATTGGATCACCGACCATTTCCGCCAGCAGCCCGCTTTAACCGTTGAATTGGATGAAGAAGTACCCAGCGCAGATCAATCCAATCCCCAACGATCGCTGGATCAGAGTTACCAGGAGGAAAAAATGCGCTCAGCCTTACTCCATTTGACAGCCGATCAACGCCAGGTGATTGTGCTGCGCTTTTTGGAAGGCTGGGATAGCGCAGAAGTGGCGGCAGCTTTGAACAAACCGCTGGGTGCTGTCAAAGCGTTACAACTGCGAGCACTCAAATCCCTCAAAAAGAATTTATCACCAGATGATATCGACCGACCATGAGTAACCCGACAGATTTTCTCGACGAAGATTGGATTAGAAACGAGCTGAGCGTCCTGCAGCAAGTCCCACCGCGCTCGGCTGAGGCCGAGAGCCGCGGCAGAGCCAAATTCCAGGCTGAGATTGCCAGACTGCGCCAGCCTGCGCAGGTCTCAAATCAAAATCTTCTTTCCCAATTGGATAAATGGATTGCGATGCTTTTCGGCAAAAATAACTACCGTGCGCTTGTGGGTGCGTTGGCAGTTTTACTGGTTTTCATTCTCATCTTTGGCAGCGGCGCTGTTACTGTTTATGCTGCACAATCCAGCCTGCCAGACCAGCCGCTCTATCCGCTTAAACTGCTCAGCGAAAATGTTCGTCTGGATTTAGCCAGCAATCCCCAGGCCAAATTTCAGCTCGACCAGGAATTTATCAACCGCCGGTTTGCTGAAATTGCTCAATTATCGCAAAACGGGCAGACGCCCGGCGCTGATCTAACCGATCAGTTGCAAAAGGATCTCAATAATTCGCTGGACAATCTGGCGCAGCTTAACAGCAGTGATTCTACCCCCAGGTTGCAAAACTTGCTCAATAATCTCCAGCAGCACCAGCAGCAACTGGCTATATTGCAAGCCAATGCCAACCCAAATGCTGCCGCCCAGTACAGCCGGGTGGTTGAGATGCTCCAGACCAGGGTGGATTTGCTCCAGCAAGGCATCAAAAATCCGCAAGAACTGCACCAGATGCTATCCCAGCCACACGGTAAAAGCGATCAGCACAACAACGTTACTCCCACGCCAGCGATAACCTCCACTTTATCGTCTAACGAAATTTTAGAGACGTCTGAAACGCCCGCTGATAATAGCCAGGATAATTGCCCCGCACAAAGCCACGGACAAGGAAATCAGCCGGGTAACAAAAATAAGGATTGTGAACCAGGAGCCCAGTCAACTGTGACGAATGGCAGTGTCACAGAGACACCTATTTCGCCGTCGCAGCAAAAAACACCGAATAATAATAACCAGAACAATGGCAACAATGGCAACAACGGCAACGGTAATAAAAACGGCAAAGGGCACCATAATAAATAGCCCTACTTTTTGACATTTTGATCGATAAAAAGGAGCAAAACAGGATGAAAAAATTAGCAAGCATATCCACAGTGGTACTGATGATAGCCATGGCATTCTCGTTTCTGCCGGCGAGCATCGCCCTGGCGGCTACCGGTCCGGTCACTTCTGCGGTAACGGTTGTCCCCAACCCTGTTCCGTTCAACACGACCGCCACCTTGACAGCCTCTGTCGACAACACCGTCCTGGCTTCAAATGTAGTTTCGGCTGAGTACAGCCTGGACGGAGGCCTTACCTGGACAGCCATGGCCGCAGCGAGCGGTTTCACATTTGGCAGCGCCTTAACGATGAATGTTACTGCCACATTCACAGCGAAAATGGGGGAAACCCAGGTATGCGTACATGCCAATGATGCACTCGGCGACATCGGCCCGGACGCCTGTATCCCCTTAACTGTCAAGGATAATCTGCCACCCATCGTTTCAAACGTCAAGGTCGCTGCCGTGTTGATGGGTTCAACCGGAACCGCCACCGTCACTGCCACCATTGACGACAGCACCACTGGCGGATCGAATATTGCCTCGGCCGCTTACACACTCAACGGCGGGACACCGGTCGCCATGCAAGCCGTAGATGGCGCCTTCGATGCGGTCAGTGAAGCTGTCACAGCCACCATCAACCCGATCAGCGCCGGGGCAAACACGATTTGCGTGACTGGCACCGACGCAGCAGGCAACACCAGCGCTGCCACCGGCAATGCCTGCATCACCTTCACCCTGATCGTATTCAAAGGCTTTCAATCGCCTATCGTCATGGGAGTGACCAACAAGGCCAATGCCCCGCAGACCATCCCGATCAAATTCTGGTTGACCAACGCCAACGGCAGCCCGGTCACTCAATTGAGCAGAGGCCAAATCCTGTCTTACCAGGTCGACTGCACTTCCTTGACGGGCGATCCTACTACGGGCAGCGCTATCGGCTCCCCGGGTAAATCCGGCCTGAAATACCAGGGTAATGGTAGATGGCATATCAACTGGAAAACGTCGAAATCTTTCATTGGAACCTGTCGGGCGATGTTTGTCCAGATCAGTGCCTACCAGAACTCGCCAACCGTGGTATTCGACTTCAGGAAACCCAAGAAATAAAACGCTTCCGAAGGTGCGTTGCTATTTGAATTGTGCATATGATCGAGGAACCAGCGCCAGTCGGATTCCAATTCAAATAGAAAAAGCCAACGAGTGATCCTCACAGCTTGAGTTGACTGCTTGATGTTTCCTATCCAAACAACCTCGACAAGGTTCAAAACCTTGTCGAGGTTTGCATTTTTCAATGGCTGTGCGCTGACATGGTTATGAATCATTGAATTGCATGATTCCATTCGTCATTTAGACAGGATTGCGGTATCATTTTCGTAGATGCTTATTATTTCTTGCGGAGCCGCCATGTCCTTAAAAGAATTCAAAATTGAGTTTAACGGTTATTGGAGAGAGGAAAACAAAGCCTGGCTGCCGGCCGAATCCGGTATCTATTGTGTCTATACCTGTGCCTATCATCCAGACCTGAAAGAAGTTACGATTTCAAAGCTGGTGTATGTGGGCGCAGCCGAAAATGTAAACGAAAAAATAGCCAACCACGAGAAGCTGGCTGAATGGCAGAGCTATTTAAACTACGCAGAACAGCTGTGCTACACTTTTGCAGCCGTGCCGCGCCCCGAGCGGGCACGCTGCGTGGCTGCCATTATTTTTACCCATCGCCCGCCAGCTAATAGCGACTACCTCGACCGGTTTCCCTTCGAGCGTACCATCCTGTCGCTGACCGGCTGCACCCCCGCTTTAAAGAACATCTTCTCAGTGGGTTAAGCTCAAGCGAGCAAATTACCTGGTATCCTGTATCAGGCCGATTACATTACCGTCGGCATCTTTAACGCTGGCGACCAGCCGCCCCCCGCCTACATCTCCCACCGCTTGCTGAACCTGGGCGCCGGCGCTCAGCAGACTTTCCAGGCTTTTGTGGATGTCGTCGACGTGGTAATAACCCACCGGTCCGTTCAAACCCTGGGACTGGCCGTTGGGAACCAGCCCGATTTGCTGCTCTCCAACCTGCCAGCCGACGTAGTAAGGCGCATCATTATCGGGCGCCCGGCCTAAAAGCTGGCTGAACTGTGCTTTGGCTTTGGCAATGTCTTTAACTGGATATAGGATTGTTCGAACACCTGTATTCATGCGGAACTCCTTCAGTAATGATCAATTTACCGATCAGTCACACATATTCGAGTATAAAGATTGTTATACTCTTATTTTACCACCCTTTAATTAGCTTCCCAACAAAGCTGCTTATGTGGATATTTTCAGTACAACACTCCGTTTAAATAATCTAGAAAAGGCCGCATGGCCCGGCAGGCCTGGATAACCTGCTCCTCAAAATCGCTGGCCAGCACATCCTGATCTGAAAAATGATGGAAAGCTGTGACTTGTTTCAGTCGCAAGGTTTCAATTTCCGGATGGGCCGGGTCGTATCCTTTGGGCGCGGTCTTCAGCCGTTCCCCTTCCACCGCCCCAAACTCAGCTACAAAATCCGGCGCGCCGGTGACTGCATGGAAAGCGGCTGCATCCTGGACAATCGCCTGGCGGAAGTGGTACAACTGCTCCGGGTTGGGCTCGTGCAGACCGCCCGCCACCAGCGACTGGTCGTGCGGCTCGAGGGAGACGTAGTAGCCGAGCGTGCGAGGGTTCCAACCGCCCGGAGCGATGATGGCGCCCAGGTTCGTTTTATAGGGCGATTTATCCTTCGAAAAGCGCAGGTCGCGGTAGATGCGCGCCACGCAATCCTTAGCCTGCAAATCGTGCAACTGGTCTGAGATTCTGAATTCATCAATCAGGTCATCAATGAATTGATAAAAAGTCTGGCGGGCCTTTTCGTAGTCCGGACGGTGCTCGTCAAACCAGGCCTTATTGTTGTTTTGGCGCAAATCGCTCAAGTAACGCAGGATCAATCCCAGGTCAGGAGTGGATGGCATAACGGCCTCGCAATCGGAAAATTCACACTGGCAGGATCAGATCCTTCGATTTTACCATGACCCCCTCAACGATCCGCCCATTTTCAGGTGAAAATGGGGGGATTAAGGGAGGTTAGCTTTTGGTGCGATCGTTTTTAATGGACAAAAGCACTATGTTCAGGATTAACAGCGTTGTCAATCCGATATATGAGGCAATTTGAGGCAGCGTACCCTTAAACCCCTCATCGATTCCGTTATAGGTAATCCACAGAATAAATACAACGTTGCCGGCAATGGCGATAATGCGCAGCAGACTGAGAACAGGGTTTTGGTTCATGCTTAAATTATAGCTCAATGCGCCCGGCCAATCCTGCGCAAATCGAAGGATATCTTCACCAGAAAAAGGCTTTTTCTGATAAACTCAGGAAAATGCCCAACGTTCGTATTCAAAAGATATTTTTTGCGGGAGTTCTATATTTTACATGGCAAAGAAACAAACGCTCCTGCCTTTATATCTTGGCTTAATCGGGATAGCCGGCATTGCATTGGTCTTATGGTTGACGACGCCTTATGGGGTGGGTGTCAGTACCGACTCGACCTCCTACCTGGGCGGCGCAACCAGCCTGCTATCCGGCCGGGGATATTCCTTTAACGGCAGCCCGATTAGCCATTATCCTCCGCTCTACTCGCTCATCCTGGCGGGAATCAATCTTTTATCGAACAACCTTTTGCATACGGCGCGCTATCTGGCTGCTCTCCTGTTCGGCGTCAATTTGGGGCTGGCAGCAGGGCTGGTGTATCTCACAACCGGCCGTAATTTATTGTCAACCACTTTTGCGGTATTATTTATCGCATCATCAGAATCAATCCTGGAGCTGCATGTATGGGCCTGGTCGGAACCGCTTTTTATGGCATTATCGCTAACCGGCATCCTGCTGCTTTGTTTGTATATCGTAAGACCCAGTCTATCCTGGCTGATTGCATCCGCGCTCTGTTTGGGGCTGGCGATCGTAACCCGCTATATCGGCGGCGCTTTCCTGCCGGCTGCCTTCGCCATCGTTTTTTGGGGGGCAAAGGATCAGAAAATTGCTCGCAGAATTTCGAATAGCCTGATCTGGCTTGGGTTCGCTTGCGTCCCACCTGTCATCGTTGCGGTGCGAAACCTGAACTTGGCAGGCACGGCTGCCGATCGTAATTTTGTAGTTCACCCTTTGGCTGTATTTCCTTATATCACGCGCCTCATGACTTATATGGTTGCATTTATTGTCCCGATTTCGCTGCCCAATTGGGTGCAACTGGCCATCTTTGGGCTGCTGGCAGCCGCCCTGATTTTTCTGACCGTCCTGCTATTCAAGAGGAATCCGGTCAACCTGAATTGGCGTTCGCCGGGCGTGCTGGTGACAATGACCTGTCTATTATTCTTTGTTTTTTATTTTCTGGCCCTGTGGATAACCATCTCCTACCTGGATGCCAGCACCAAAGTGGATTGGCGTCTGGTTGCGCCCGCCTTTGCGCTGCTGAGCGTGGCAGCCTTTCCGGCCCTTTGGGCGATCTCGCAGCGGCTGAAGAGCCCCCTGCTGTGGTACGGTTTTCTGATACTGGTAGCAATATCCATAGGCATGAAAACCGCCGATACTATTCAAACCATGACGCCTTATCGAGAAACAGGGCTGGGGTACACCTCCGCAGTCTGGCGGCATTCGCAGACCATCGCCTTTATAAAATCACTTGAAGCAGACCGCACTATCTACACCAACGGAGCCGACGTGATCGGTTTTCTGACGGAGGTGCAAGCTCATTATTTCCCTGAAAAATACAATCCATTTACAAATGGTATCAATTCGCTCTTTCCCAAAGAAATTGAGGCTATGTGCACTGCCGTCATCCAGAAGAGAGCCTTGCTGGTGTTTATTCATGGCACGCCTCTCAGGGGAAATCTGCCGACACAAAAAGAAATAACGGCCAGTTGCCAGCTATCCGTTTTACAATCCTTTGCGGATGGGAAAGTGTACGGCCTGAAGTAGCCTGATGCGGATGCGCTCGAGAATCTGAGCATGGCGCTGGTCGTAGACCAGAAACACCTGGATGCAGGATCGACCTCGACCGTAGGCACAGTCACCGATATTACAACCATACTCAGGCTGGCTGACTTCAACTTCAACCAGGCCCCGCGCCCGCCTTTTCTTCTGCCGATCCACCCAACACCTGGACCGGCCTCCGTTCCGTAGGCGAAAACGATAATCCCTGATGTTGTGTTATTGCCCGTGTTTGTTAAAATAAAGAAAGGCCTTTTTACCCCCTATTCCGAGCCTTTCTTACCAAAACCGGACCGGATCAATTAGATCCAGGAATCTCTTTTATATTATACACATTTTGGATCGTTATAATCATATTATTTTCAATTATTAACATTAACGTTTTTTCATCTAAGCTACTATCAATGACCGGTTGCGCCGCAGGCGTGATTGTTTGTATCTACAGTTTGATTATTAAACAAATTACCCTGTTTTGTGTAAACAGGGTAATTTTACCTGATTATTATTGGGGAGTTTACTTTGGTACGGCCGTAGCACAAGGTGGCTGGGTTGCTGGCACATGAGTCGGTGGAACCGAAGTTGGAGGAACTGAAGTCGGTGGCACATGAGTTGGTGGCACCGAAGTCGGAGGTACCGAGGTTGGAGGAACCGAGGTCGGCGGAACTGAAGTCGGTGGAACCGAAGTTGGAGGAACTGAAGTCGGCGGAACTGAAGTCGGTGGTACTTTCGTCGGATTTTGACCGGTGTGATGATATGGGCCCGGGGTGCTTGTGGCTGTCCACCATGCTAGAGTAGGATAAGGGGATTGGTAAGGTGTGGCTGATATTGTGGAGGTTGGCATGCTCGTATCCGTCCACAGCGGATCGGTAGGATAGGGAGACTGATCAAGTGTCGCTGTTGATAACGGAGTTGGAGTCTCGATCATAGCAACTGCGGGGGGTGTACCCGTAGCCCCGGTGCCGGGAATAAGACAGAGCGCTGACGACGCTTCCGCCTGGGTAACCAGCTGAGTGATCACCACGTACTTTATGACTGTTCCATTGCTAAATCCCGTGGTAGGGTTGAAAACACAGCCTGTCAAAAACAAGAACAAGAACAAAAATACAACTATCTTTTTCATATTCTACCCTCTCCTGTCTTCTCGACTTACCTGTATTACATTAATGTGTTTGTCATTATAGCATAATAATATAAATACTATCTACATTATCTGTATTAGAAGAATCTAAGACTCTATACCCACTATGGGATAAGTTTTTATTAGCAAGTTGAAGGGCGTGTATGGAATTCAGGCCAAGCCAAGAAAAAAGGCCAGTGCAAAAGTTGCTGCACCCGGCCGATGGATAAAACGAAAATAAACCCGGCTGATTACGGGTTATCCGGCTGGCGAAAAGACCTGGCTACACAAACAGAAAAATTACGCAGAATGCGGCTACAACCGCACAATAAATAGAGAACACATATAAAGAATGCTTGCTGACATAATTGATCAGCCAGCGGATGGATAACCAGCCGATGATCGCCGCAAAGATAAAGCCTACCGCCAGCGGCCCAATAATTGAATGCAGGATGTGTAACTTGAGCACGGATAACGATTCATATCCACCGGCTAACAGCATAATCGGCGCCGCCATCAGGAAAGCAAAGCGGGTGGCCGACGGCCGGTTAAA
>DATFYI010000235.1:0-12400 GCA_035315125.1 Anaerolineaceae bacterium
TTGCTGGACGTAAATGATACGCTGGATGCGACAAAACTAATAGTCACTTCGTATACGATTACGAATCCGTTGCCGGATAACCATCAATATTTCTGGCGGGTACGCGCCGTCAACAAGAATGGCGATTTAAGCTCCTGGGCGATCTTCTCCTTCCGCACCGCCATTATCCCACCTGTTCTAACCGCCATCGACAGCCCAACACTGCACAGCTTGCGCCCCAGCTTCAATTGGAGCGCGCCGGATGGCGCCACTTCCTACACCCTGCAAGTTTCACCCAACAGCAACCTGAGCAGTCCGGTCTTGAATGTGACGGTTTCAACTTCGCCCTATACCTCTACGGTTGATTTACCCGCCGGCAAGCTGTTGTATTGGCAGGTGCGCGCCAACGGCCCGAACGGCCCCAGTCTGTGGTCAACCTCTTCAAGCTTCACGACCCCACTGCCCCCCGGCGTTCCGGCGCTGTTATCCCCATCCAATAATGCCTTGTTGACAAGCACAGACGCCGCGCCGGTTTACACCCCTACCCTGAGTTGGAAACCGTCCAGCATCCCATCCGGCGCATCCGCATTCGATCATTACGAGCTGCAGGTAAGCGACAAGGCAGATTTCTCAAACTTGCTGGACACAAATGACACTCTGGATGCAACGAATCTTACGGGTACCTCGTATCCGATTCTAAACGCACTACCGGATAACCATACTTACTACTGGCGGGTGCGCGCCTATAACACAAAGCAGGATATAAGTTCCTGGGCGGTTTTTACTTTCAGAACGGCGGTTGGCAAGCCAACGCTGGTTGCACCGGCCAATAATCCGAACGCCTCTCCCAGCAGCCAGCGCCCGGTTTTCAGTTGGAACGGCCCACTCGATGCGAGCTCCTATACGATCGTTGTATCAACCTCCAGTTCGCTGGCCTCTCCAATCATTAACACGAATTGCACGACTCCCTCCTACAGGCCAACCACTAATCTGCCGTCCGGCAAGGTATTGTACTGGCACGTCAGAGCAAACGGCACCACTGGTTCGGGTCTTTGGTCAGACACATGGAGTTTCCGGGCAAAATAATTGTCTATAAAAACAAATGGGGGAAATAAATCACTGGTTCGGTTCAAGCAGACCAGCGTAATTTTTTTCATTAGTTTGCTGCTGTAATATTAGAGCATTATCATGTGCGTATTAATCTTATTCTAAGATAAATACGATATTCTATATCTAAATAGTATAATAGGGCTGGGAAATTGTTGTGGCAGCCGCAAGAAATGGCTTAAACCTGTTGATTTTGTAAAAATCAATCCGAGGATTTTTCCAAGGATAAATTATTAATGGAAACGGGAGTAAATAATATGAAAAAGATATTAACTGTGCTCTCCGAATGGGGTTATTGGGGAGAAGAACTGGTAGCACCGCTTGAAGTGCTCGACCAGAAAGGTTATGGTCTCGATTTTATGACGAATAAGGGCAAGCGTCCCCATGCCCTGCCTCCCAGTATGCAGGTAGGATATTTTGATCCCCCATTGCATAAAGTGGTGACGGATGAATATTACGCCAGTCTGACCATTAAAGTGGATGAGTCAAACCGCCTCAACAATCCAATCAATCTGTCAAAATGGTTCCCTGAAAGGCCTTTTTTCAATGCTCCCAATTTTGGGAAGGATCTTGAAGCTTATTACACCGCTCGTGACCAGGCCTGGAAGGACCTGGAAAAGTACGATGCCTTATTGCTGGTAGGCGGTAGCGGGCCAATCCTGGACATGGTCAACAATCAACGCTTGCATGACGTTATCTTAGGCTTTTTAGCCGCAGATAAGCTGATTGCGGCGGAATGCTACGGTGTAGCCTGCCTGGCATTTGCGCGGGATTGGACGGATCGTAAGAGTATCATTTGGGGCAAGCATGTTACCGGGCATGCACTGGAATATGACTATAAGGACGGCACCGGCTTTCTCAATACGGATGTCAATATTGGCCCCCCACCTTATCCGCTGGAACTGATCCTGCGTGATGCGGTTGGACCCAACGGTCAGTATCACGGCGGCGTTGGACGAACAATATCAACCATTCTGGATTATCCCTTCTTGACCGGACGGTCAACGCAGGATGGGCATCTGGTGGGTGAGTTGGTGGTTGAAATCCTGGAAAACGGGCTGCGACGCTATGGCTGGTAATTTGCAGAAGGAAGCTCCAGTAGCAACGGCGCCTAGAATGACAGAGAAAAACGGCAGGTTTGCCATCATTGAACAATTTCTGTCGGAAGGGATGCACGTCATGTTCGGTAACCCGGGCACGGTTGAACAAGGTTTTCTGGACGCCCTGGCGAATTACCCACATATGAAGTACATCCTGAGCTTGCAGGAGTCGGTGGCGGTTTTAGCCGCTGATGGCTATGCTCGCGCCACGCAAAAACCAACCCTGGTCCAGCTTCACAGCACACCCGGTGTTGGCAACGCTATTGGAGCGCTTTATCAGGCCAAACGCGGCCACAGCCCCCTGGTAGTAATCGGGGGTGATGCGGGCACTCAATACCTGGCGATGGATTCTCAGATGGCGGGCGACCTGGTAGCATTTGCCGAACCGGTCACCAAATGGTCCACAGTGGTGTTGGATTCTTCATCTCTACTGAGGGTCTTGCGCAAGGCGGTTAAAATTGCCTCCACTCCTCCCATGGGCCCCGTCTATGTGTGCCTGCCGATGGACGTGCTCGATGCAATCTCCATGGAGGAAGTATTCCCGGCCAGTCTCCCTTCGACGCGAGTAGTCCCGGACGAGCAAACGATCCTGGAAATAGCGCAAATGCTGGCGGCTGCCGAAAGACCAGTGTTCTTTATCGGCGATGGGGTGGCTTACTCGGGCGCGCAAAAGGAGCTTGAGCAGGTAGCCGAATTACTCGGCGCAGAAGTGTGGGAAGCGGATGCCGGAGAAGTCAATTTCAGTTACCGGCATCCTTCCTACAAGGGCATGACCGGGCACATGTTCGGCACGGCCAGCTTACCCATTACTTCAAAAGGGGATGTCAACCTGATCGTTGGCACCTACGTTTTACCGGAAGTATTCCCAATTCTGGGGAATATATTTGCACCCCAAGCAAAAGTAATCCATATTGATCTGAATAGCTACGAAATCGCCAAGAACCATCCGGTGACACTGGGCGTTATGGCCGATCCGAAGCTGACGCTTGGCAAAGTAGCCCAGGCGCTGCAAGCGGTGATGACTGCCCAACAGAAAGAAGCGGCTTCAGCACGCTTAGCCGAGCTATCTAAAGCAAAAGAAACCCAGCGCAGCGAGGCGTTCAAGCAAGACCGGGCCGTGCGAGAGAACCTGCCGCTGCAAATGTCTCGCTTTATGGAAGAATTGATGAGCCAGCTACCTGAAGATGCAATCATCTTCGATGAAGCGCTGACTAACTCGCCGGCTATTTCGCGTTATTTTGCTCCAACTTACACGGGCCAGTATTTTATAACGCGCGGTGGCTCCTTGGGCGTTGGCATTCCAGGAGCTATTGGAGCCAAACTGGCCAATCCAGAGAAGACCGTGATCGGTTTTACCGGGGATGGCGGGGCAATGTATACCATCCAGGCACTCTGGACGGCCGCCCGGCATAATATCAATGCCAAATTTGTGGTTTGCAACAATTCTTCATACCGCCTGTTGCAATTGAATATTGATGCTTATTGGAAAGAACGCGCCATCCCCAAGCATGACTTTCCACTCAGTTTCGACCTATCCAGCCCACCTTTGCAATTTCATGAGATGGCGCGTTCGATGGGCGTACAAAGTTTACGGATTGAAAAACCCTGGGAAATTGCACCTGCAATTCGACAGGCCCTGGCTTACCCTGGTCCATTTCTCATTGATCTTGTTCTGGAAGGCGATACTCATCCGGAGCGGGTCGGTGCTACTTGCGGCCAATGAGGGGAATTTTAAGCTTAACGAAGTTCGACAAATAAACTTGGAAGGATTTATGGCGGATGTCAACGATTACTTTAGATGAAATTAAGAATTTTGCCACAGCCTGGTTTCGGGCTCTTGATCAGCACATACCTCCGGCCGAGTGTGCCAAACTGGTGGCAGAAGATGATTTGGAGATGATCTTCCCCGAGAAGACCCTGCACGGAGTGAATGATTTTCTGGCTTGGTATGCCGGCGGTAAATATTCTGATGGTACCTCGGCGCCTGGCGTTATTAACATTTTTTTCGACGAGAATCATAATGTGGTCAGCGTGAACGCACAGATTTCTGGCGAGCGGGCCTCTGTGAATGTAGTCGTAGCCTGGCAGGCCAGTTGGTTCGAGGCGCCCTCAGCCAAGAGTAAGCGCGTTTCGTTAGATGCTACACAGGCCTGGGTTGTACGCGCATCGCGTAAGAATCCTTATGGGCTGGAGGTAACCAGTTATAACGCCATGGCTGAACCTTTCCAATACGCTCCCGGGTTTTCAAGATTGTAGAATCGGCGATTGACGGTTTATCTCTGGCAGATTTCTTGCGGAATGATCTGAATTTATTCGGAACAAAGGATGAGTGTAAACGCGAGCTATAAATTCTTAATGATTGGTGTAGGAGCACAATACCCGGTATTTCCAGACTTTTAATGAGTCTGTTGAACAACAACTTATTCAACTAATCAGTTTTCTACAAGGAGATCAAAATGGACAACACGCAATTAGTACTAAAAATGTACGATTACTTTAACAAGGGTGATATGGCTTCAATTAAGAAAGAAGTCTTCCATCCAGATATTAGCTGGACGATGCCCGGGCATCACCCGCTCTCTGCCCGTATGGAAGGTGTGGACGCTGTAATCGCTTTCTTCGGCGCGCTTTTCAAAGGCGGCATCCGGGTTGACGACGTGCACTTCGGAGTGCTGGACGATGGAACCGTGATTGAGAAGCATATGGGTCACGGCAAGATTGGCAACGAAGAATTCCTCTTCCCTACCTGCACTTCGTATGGCATCAAAGATGGCAAGATCTTCGAAGTGCGTGTTCATACGGCTGACCAGCACAATGTGGATCGCTATTTTTGGACGGTGTTCAAGCTGAAAAGCATTCCAGCTCGCCTTGCTGATTGAGCTGGCGAGTAGAGATGGAGATCCGATGGCTACCATAAAAGCAGTTGTTACCCCGCAGCACGTCAAAGATGCCTATGCCGCCTTAAATTCTGGCGATATAGAGCGTATCAAGCAGTATTGGGCCGAAGATATGGTTTGGCAGGTGCCAGGTCATAACCGTCTTTCAGGTTGGTACACTGGCAGGGATGAGTTCCTGGCCTTTATGGGCCAGGTCGGTCAGCTTTCTGGCAACAGCTTTCGCATGGATAATATTGCCGGACAGGTCATTGTGACAGGCGAGTATTCCGCAGATTTAACTCGCAACCGGGGCAACCGTGCCGTGCAAACAGAAAAGTTGCTGGACATTGAAGTCGTACATGTCCTGCGCTGGCGGGACGGCAAAGTAATTGCCGGTAAGGGTGCCATCTTTGGCGATGGTGTCACAGAATACGATCAATTCTGGTCAAATTCACCGGTAGTCACACCTCCAGACCACTAATCTTTTTTACCCCTCAAATCAGGGGTGGCTGGTAAGGAGTATTTTTAATCAAAAATTATACGGATCTTTGGTTCCTTAAGGTGAAAATATGCCAATTATCACGATCCAAGTCATAGAAGGGGTGGTTTTAACCAGCCCGGAACAGAAACGCGATCTGCTTAAAAAAATGACAGACACGTTCATCAGTGTCGTTGGTGATGTTGCGCGACCTTATACTTACTGCATTATTCAAGAAACACCGCCCATGGAATGGTCGATTGCCGGGACGCCACTGCCTGACCTACCTTTCTTGTATGGACCGGATTACGCAGAAATGCACAAGAAAGCGAATGAGATCATGCGCAGCTTCATCGAATCCCAGACCAATAAAGGGGTTGCAAAAGAAGAACACGACCAAAGCTGGTCGCGCGCCCAACGGGCCTGGGAAGGTGATTGATTTTTCGGACTTTACTGACCGGTTGCTCAGCCAGCAGAATGCTGAGTTTAAAAATCTAAAACACGGTATTCCGCTGGCGAGCAGGAGAGATTAAAGTGGCTGAAACATTTCAAATTGTAATTAAAAAAGGTCCCACCCCTGGTAGGGTGGTAGAACTTAAAGATAATGTCGTATCGTTGGGACGTGAAACAGGCAACGTATTGATAATCGGGGATAAAGGCTTATCGCGCTTTCACGCCCGCTTTGTCAAGACGGATGCAGGTTATACCCTGGAAGATTTGGGTTCAACAAATGGTACCTTTGTAAACGGGGCTGTCATTGTTGCTCCCAGACCGTTGCAAAATGGTGACCGGATCGACATTGGCGAGAATGTTACGTTGGAATTTCGCAAAGTGATTCCCAGTTCGGATAACACTTATGTAATGAATGTCCCTAAAAGTGACGATACTGTCATGTTGCCAACCCGAGGGATTCTACAAGAAGAGTTAAGCAAGGCTGCTAAGGCGCATGCTGAAGAACACCAGGCTCTTTTTAGCCGCTGGTTTGAAGAGTTATGGAATAAGAAAAACTATGCCATCACCCGTGAGTTGGTAGCTAATGAATTTGTTGCACATGGCGCTGGCGGTCAGGACATCAAACAAGGCCCGGATGGCGTGGCAGACATGGTTAAGATCTGGCATCAGGCATTCCCGGATGGGCATATGACCATGGATGATATCACTACTGAAGGTGAAATGTCAGCCATCCGCATGACTTTCCGCGGTACACATACCGGCGAATTTTACGGCGTTCCTGCCAGCAATAAAAAGATTGAGGTAACTTCGATCGGCATTGATCGGGTCGTGAATGGCAAGATTAGTGAGGGTTGGGGAGAGTTGAATATGCTGGGAATGATGCAGCAAATGGGCGCCATTCCAGCACCTGACCAGGGAGCACAAATGTACGACATTGAAACTACCGTAACACCCGAGCACGTTGCTGAAGCTTATGCTGCGCTGGCTGCTGGCGATATGAATCTCATACCAAAGTACTGGGCTGAGAATATGGTCTGGCAGGTACCGGGTCATAACGAGCTATCTGGCTGGTATTACAGCCGTAACGAGTTCCTGGCTTTTATGAGCAAGGTTGGCGAGTTATCAGACCATAGCTTCCGAATGGATATGATTGCCGGAAAGGTTCTGGTGACGGGTGATTATTCTGTCGATCTGACCCGTAACCGCGGTTATCGCAAGGGTGCGCCAGACAAAACCATGGATATTGAAGTGGCGCACGTCTTACGTTGGCGCGATGGCAAAGTAATTGCCGGCAAGGGCGCTATCTTTGGAGATGGCACCACGGAATACGACCAATTTTGGTCTCGCTCGCCAGTAGTCACCCCATCCACTCATTAGGGAGGAATCCAATGTCAAGCGAACAGAATAAAAAAATTATGACCCGCATGATCGAAGAAGTCTGGAATGAGGGTAACCTGGCTACTGCCGATGAGTTGTTTGCCCCCGACCATACCAGCCCGAGTGCCCCCCAATTGCCTCCCGGGTCTGAGGGGGTCAAAATCATGGTCAAGGCGTTTCGCCAGGCCATGCCTGATTACCACATGCAAATCGATCTGATGGTTGCCGACGATAACCAGGTGGTTGGTCGTTTTACCCAAAGCGGCACCCACACAGGCGAAGATTTAATGGGAATGAAGGCTTCAGGCCGCAAGGCTACCTGGACAGAGATTGGCGTCCTACGGATTAAAGACGACAAAATCGTCCAAAGCTGGTATGAAGCCGACATGCTCAGTATGATCCAACAGTTTAATGGCACAAAATAAGTTGTTTTAAGGAGAATTGCAGTGAGCGACAACCCTTCAAAAAAAACAACTCTGGCCGAGAAAATCTGGCAAGGTGAAGTGACACCGGGTATCAGCCACACGGCGCCCGGACACTCCTTGAGCGTAAATGAAATGAAAGATGCTATGGTGCGTCTGTATGACGAATCGAACAAGCAGAATTTTTCGGTGTTCGATGAGATGTTCGCTCCAAATTTTGTCAGCTTCGGCGGAGCTGGATTTCAAGATCTGGTGGGAGCAGAAGCTTTTAGGCAATTGTACGTCCAGTTTCTATCCAGCCTGCCAGATTTAAACTTTCGTGTAGACCAGGTCGTTGCCGAGGGCAATTTATGTGGCGTACGCGGCCGGTTGAGCGGCACACATCAAGGCAATTTTATGGGCATTGCACCTCCAACTGGCCGCTTTATTTCTTGGACTGGTACAGCAATTTTTCGTTTCGATCAAAATGGCCTGATGGATGCCCGCTGGCAAGAGTGGGATGGTTTGAGCGTGATGCAGCAAATGGGCGTCATACCGGCACCCACCGCTAGCGGCACACAATTCCCTAACCCAATACCACCCTACGTAGACTGCGGTTACAGCTCTCCCGTCCAGAATAAATCTTCCTTCCTTAAATTATTAGATGAGGGCTGGAATAATGGCAATTTATCAATCATGGATGAGGTGTACCACTCGCAAGCAACCTTTCCCAGCAACCCCGGCCAGTCGTTTGGCAGCCAGGGCGCCAAGGCGACGGTAGGAATGTACCGCCAGGCAATGCCAGATTTCCACGTCGAGCTTAAAAACATCCTGGCTGACGGAGATATGGTGCTGGCCTGGTTCTCTCAGAGCGGCACACAGAAGGGAGATCTGATGGGTGTTCCCGCAACCGGTAAAAAAGCAACCTGGGGCCAAATCATCATTGCCCGCTTTGCGGCTGGAAAAATTGTGGAAAGCTGGAGCAACGAAGATATTCTTGGTCTGATGCAGCAGCTTGGTGTCGGTGGAAGCCCTTCTGCAGGAGCATAACCGGGATCATATAAAGGAGATACTTGAATTCTAAAAGAAGCATCCAAAGAGCTGCACGCCTGGAAAGTAAAGTGAAGAAACAATGACCATCGAAACCAATAAAGCTATCCTGGGCCGTCATTTTAATGAAGTCTTAAATCACGGCCATCTTGAAGTGATAGATGAAATCTATTCCAGTGACTATATATTGGATGCACCTGTCCGTTCCGATGGCAGCTCTCAAGAGCGTAGTCTTACTAAGGGACGCGAACAATTGAAACAAAGAGTAATCTTGTTTCGGACAGGCTTCCCCGACATACATTTTGATATGGATGAAATTATTGGAGAAATGGATACAGTGGTGGTGCGCTATACCTATTCCGGCACTCACTTAGGGCTATTTGCTGGGGTTGAGCCAAGTGGATGTTCCATCGCCATCCCAGGCATCCTGATTGCCCACTTAATCGATGGCAAAATATATGAAGCTTTTAGCGCCTTTGATAGCGCCGAGTTATTGAAACAGCTCGCTTGCTAGATTTGCAGCTTCATGGATAAAATTATCGACCGCGCCAAGGCCAGGATCGAAAGGAGAGCAGATATGGATAATCATGAAACAATTCGCAAATATTTTGAGTTCGCCAACGCCGGTAAATGGGATGCCTGGTGCGATCTTTTTACGGATGATATGGTGATGGATGAACAATTGGCCGGTCATATTGTTGGCCTGGCCGCGCTGCGACCGATGATGGCCGGGATGGGTCAGGCCTATGCCAAGTTCCAAAATGTGCTCAAGGAAATAGTCGTCGAAGGGGATCAAGGAGCAGTCGTTTCGCACATTTCTGCCCTGGCCGCCAAGTATCCCGATCAGCCAATTGAAGCGGATGTAATGAATTTCTACCGCTTCCGTGATGGGAAATTCACATACATGCGCAATGTGCATGACACAAAGCCATTCGAACCATTCTTGCGCCAGATTTCCGGAGGTTAACGATGAGTGACTATGATTTTATCGTTGTCGGCGCCGGTTCGGCGGGATCTGTGGTCGCCAATCGTTTGAGCGAAAATCGAAAAGCCAGGGTACTGGTGCTGGAAGCCGGTGGGACTGAAATTGGTCCCAATGTACAAAACCCCTCCTTGTGGTTTACGCTGTTGGGATCTCCAATTGATTGGGGCTATACCACGGTACCTCAGGCGGGTTTGAATAATCGCGTAATTTATGAGCCGCGTGGCAAAATTATAGGTGGCACCAGCCAGTTATACCTGATGATGCACATTCGCGGGCATCCGGAGGATTATAACAACTGGGTTTACCAGGGTAATCCAGGCTGGGCATATAAAGATGTGCTGCCATATTTTAAAAAAATGGAAAACCAGGAAGATAAAACCAGCGACCTGGTCGGCCAGGGTGGACCTCTGAACCTGATTAATCCCAGGGACTATCAGCACCATCCATTAACCCCGTTATTTATTGAGGCTGGCCGAGAGTTGGGCTTCCCTTACACCGAAGATTTCAACGGCCCCAATATGGAAGGTGTAGGTTGGCATCACGTTAACATCGGAAAAGATGGTAAACGAAACAGCGATGCAGTAGCTTATTTACTGCCGGCATTATCACGTAATAATTTGACCTTGAGCGCCAATTCTCAGGCAACACGCCTTCTTTTTGAAGGAAAACATTGTATCGGTGTGGAGTATATGCAGGACGGCCAACTTAAAACAGCCAGAGCAGGAACTGAAGTTATTGTATGCCTTGGCGCACTGGAGTCGCCTCACCTGCTTTTAAATTCTGGGATCGGCAACTCTCAGCAATTGAAAGAATTTGACAAGCCAGTTCTGGTTGACCTGCCGGGTGTTGGCGAAAATTATCATAACCACGTCCTGACCGGAGCGATTATGGAAACCAGAGAACCGGTAGCCCAGGGCCATCTAAATACCTCGGAGGCCGGCCTATTTTGTAAATCTGAGCCAGGCTATACAACACCGGATTTGCAATTCAACTTTGTCCACTTGCCGTTTGATGTAATCGTGGGACAAAATAATCCCAATTCTGTTTCATTGATCCCCGGTTTGCAACGTCCTCAATCACGCGGTTGGGTGCGTCTCGGCAGTCGCAATCCGCTGGATAAACCGCTGCTTAATCCAAATTACCTGGCGGAAGAAGCAGATGTAAAACGTATGGTACAGATGACCAAAATGTCTCGTGATATTTTTGGCACAAAAGCTTTTTCCAAAGTCCTTTCCGGGCGCGAATTATTGCCAGGACCTGAATTCAAAACCGATGACGATTTGCTGAAATTTGTCAGAAATCGCTGTGATTCCTATCACCACCAAGTAGGTTCATGCAAAATGGGACAGGATGCCATGTCCGTAGTAGACCCTCAGTTACGGGTCTACGGCATCGAAGGACTACGGGTTGCGGATGCCAGCATAATGCCATCCATAACTACCGGTAACATTCACGCGCCCATTATCATGATCGCCGAAAAAGCCAGCGATATGATCAAGAAAGATTACGCCTTGGAGTAATTGTGACTTGTGATAGGCAATAAAACATTACTTTTTCATATTGTTCACAAAGTAAAACAAAACGGAGATTTAACGATGGCATTACAAGGTAAAAAGATAGGCATCCTGATTGAGAGTGATTTTTACGAAAAAGAAATCTTTTATTACGAACATCGTTTCGCAGAAGAAGGTCTGGAGGTTCGCTGGATGAGCCGTTTATGGGGCCAGTCGAGTTTAACCTTCTATGGACACGACTACAAGGTGCCTTTTACCTGCAACCAGAGTTTTGAGGGCATGAGCGATGACGAACTTCGCAGCTTCAGTGCCATCATCGTTCCCTCAGCGTTCGTCTCCGACCGCCTGCGCTACTCCGAAGATCTCAAAAAGATGGCGCCGGCCGTGGAATTCATCCAACGGGCATTTGCCGAGCCGGGAATACTGAAGGGCATCATTTGCCACGGGATGTGGCTGGTTTCAACCGTGCCTGAGTTGGTGCGCGGCCGTCCGGTGGTGGCACATCCTAACCTGTACGGGGACGTCAAGAATATGGGTGCGATCTACACAGACCAGGATGTTGTGGTGGATGGCGATCTGGTAACCGGGCGGACAGGTGGACATTGCCACCTTTTTGCACGTAAAATCATTGATTTGCTGGCTAAAGACTGAAAAATCACGATCTTATACCGCACCGGCTTGATATTCATCGATCGGAAAAAAGCCAGTCACTGATCAAGATAAGGATGAAAAACGAATGACCGTTACTCATTTCTCACATGTTGGTTTGACCTGCAAAGATCCACTCACAATAGAGCGGTTTTATACCAAATATTTTGGATTCAAGCGGGCTCGCGTGGTCCCACTTGGTGGAGAACAAATTGTTTTCATCAAATCCGGCAATTTTTACCTGGAACTATTCCTGGCCAAAGAAGAATCGCCGCTTCAACCTCCGGAAAACGACGGCTATGACTTCTCAGGTTTGCGCCACCTGGCCTTTGAAGTAGACAACGTAGACGACAAACTGGCTGAACTGGGCAACGCCGTAAAAATCAAGCTTGGCCCTGCGGATTTCAGCGACTTTATCCCCGGTTGGAAGGG
>DATFYI010000236.1:0-13179 GCA_035315125.1 Anaerolineaceae bacterium
CCAGAACATGTCGATATTGTGAAGATTGCTACCCCCGCCGATTTTGGCGCTGGCAATCAGACCTACTGCCAGAAAGGCCACCGTTGGTATCACCATGGCTGCTATTTGAAGGAAGTTGGGCCGCCAGATTCGTTTCCAATATAACCAGACCAGTAAAACTACTAACGGCAGACCGGCCCACAAAGTTCCCAGTAATATTCCGGGTGTATAAGTTGAGTTTGGCATCATACGATCCCAAAGCAGAGGTTGGCGGACTACTGCGCTGGTTGGGTTGATAATAAAGGCATTGTTGATCGAAGATATGCGAACGTTGTGGATTATGAGAATTATATTGGGTAAAAGTTGTCCACCCAGATAACCGGCTAATCCCAAAACAACCGGACGGCTCAACTGCTTCCATTTTCCATGGCGAAAACCCGGCTCAGAAATATCTAATAACGCCAGGATGCCTGCCCACAAACCTGGGGCATACGTCCAGGTCCAGCGGCTGATAAAGGCATAATAGCCTGCCAGGATGACCAGCAAGACGCCAAAAACCAGGTTCTTTTGACGCAGAGCTACTACTACCAGAATAGCGCAGACTACCAGGGGCGCATAAATTGGCCCCTGAGCCAGGAATATGAAAGTCCACAAGGCAAAACCGGCCTTCCACAACCAGGAAAATCGGGCGCCAGTATGGTCTTTTGACAGGCAAATCCAACCCAGTAACAGACCTGGCAAAATCCAGAGCAATGCATCCCACAATCGAACTCCAAAGATATTTATTCCGGGAATTAGGAAAGCCAACGCCCATAAGAACTGTCGTCCTGTTGAGATGAAAGCAAAGATTGGACCGTTGCCCGGATTGATATAACGGCTTTTCCCAAACATCAATGAATAATCCCAGAAGCGGTTTCCCTCAGACCAGCCCTGTGAGAATGGATAATTATTTACTGCACTTAACCAATCCAGGGCGGCATAGATCGCTCCGCATACACTGACTAGAATTGAAAAACGTAACAGCCAATTCCAGAAGCTCAACTTGCCAAAAATCAGCCAGGTTCCCAACAGGCCTGCCAGCAGCAGCAAAGCCAGCCGGAACCAATATCCAAGGGTATATTCTCCAAACCGGTTGAACATCAGCAAGTAACCAGGGAAAGCTAAAATTGCAAAGCAGATACTATACTTTAGCCAGGAAGCCAGCCTGCCACGGAAGTTCTCCAACCGGTCTAGAAAATTCACTTGTCTGCCGGATCCGATGAGCCATAGCCCGACCAGCCAGAGTAACACCAGCACAGGCAAAATTAGCAATAAAAAGACTTGAGATCGTCTGGCAGCCAGCGGCGGAAGGCCACCAATGGCGATCACACCCGTATAAAAGTCTAACCCCGCCAGATAAACCAACCCACCCAGCAGGAGCCATGCCAGGATTTTTATAAGCCGTAATTTTATGGGATTCGATTTATCCATGGTTTAAAGATTTAATCGTTTTCTTTTGATTTGGAAATCAAGAATGACCGCACCCAGAGCAATATTATATCCCGTCAGACGTATCTGGCTCTTGTTCTAATTTTTTATAATCTTCCGAATTGAGTTTAACCGGCAGGACGTGAGCCAGGAACAGCGCCCCGGGCAGGGTTTGCAGTACCATAAAAAAGCGGCTGGTTAGCGCCAGAATAGAAGCTTGTTCCAGCGATGCGCCTAATTGCATATAAAGTGTTGTCATGGCTACTTCACGCAGTCCATAGCCGTTCACCGTAATCGGTAAATTGGCGACTACATAGGTGGCAATGGTAACTCCTATCACCTGGTAAAAAGCGACCGGGATGCCCAGAAAGTGCGCCAGCAGCCAGATCTCCAGAAAAATCACCAAGACGGACAGCCATGAAATAATGTACGCCGACACCAGCGTGATGGGTTGGTGCAGCCAAATCGAAAATGTTTGCAAAAGCCGGTTTTTTAATTGGTTGATAAAAGATAATATCCTGGAAATTAGAGCAGGAAAGACGATACTGTCTTTAGGATTAGGACTGCCTTTGATTAGATATAGGAAAGGGTTGCCAAGGGTCAGGATGACAAATGGAATTCCCGATGCCATGGCCAGCACATTCATGGCGCGATCGACCACCACGGATGCAACAATCAATGTTTTATTGCTGGTAAAACGATACAGACTGACCATACGCAACGCGTCCCCACCGATCGTTGAAGGCAGAAAATTTGAGGCAAATGCCCCTGCAAAAGTGATCTTCATGGCCTCCAGTATGGGTAGGGTTACTTTTTGGGCGCGTAGCAGTACATACCAGCGCAAACCGTTGAATACCATCCCGCTCAACACCAGAGCCAGACAGACCGGCCACAACCAGACCGGCAAATGCTCTAAACTATGCCAGGTCAGCATCCAGTTCTGTTTCAGGATGAGCCATATAAACAGCCCGGACGATAACAGTGAACCGATGATTTGGATCCAGCGGCCGATGTTTTTCGAATTCTTCAATCCGTTATCGCTTTCTCAAAAACCGTTTCATACTGGTCAATAATTGCTTTGAGATCAAATTTACTGGCCATCTGGCGGCTGGCCTGGCGTGCAGCTTGTAAGCTCTGCCGGTCAGAAAGCAGAGTTTGTAAACAAGCCATACCCTGCTCCGGATGGTTTGTATCGAATAAAAAGCCGTTGACCCCTTGCTCGACCAGGTCGATAAAACCGCCCACCCGGCCTGCCACAATAGCCAATCCCAGCGATAAAGCCTGAACGCCCACTACCGGCAGGCCCTCGGAAAGGGATGGCATAAACAAAATGTCGCTTTTTCTAAACCATTCCTGCACTTCCGCCGGGCTGATCCAACCTGTTAGAGTAAATCGAGCCTGCAAATCAAGTTGGTCAATTTCTCTTTCGACGTCGCCGCGCAGTGGGCCATCCCCCGCCAGCACGCAACTCCATGGCAGGTCTTTGAGGCCTGCTAATATCTTGACCAACTGGATCAGGTTCTTTTGTGGTGCAAACCGGCCCGCAAAAACCAGTCGTGGCGGCTCCCCGGCCTGGATGTTAGCCGGTTTCAGTTTCTGGGTATCGACCCCGTTGGGGATGACTTGAATGGGCACCGCATAATACTGCCGGGCTAACTGGCGGGTAAATTCGCTGACAGCAACCACCTGGCAGGCTCCTTTCCAGATAGGCGGCGTAAATGGATAGATCCAGCGGAACCATTTACCGGTCTTTTCCGGCACCCCACCGGGTACATCTCCCAGATGCGCCGTAAGCACATAAGGTACACCAGTTAAACCAGAAAGCATCCATGCAGCCGCCCCGCCGGGCACGGCAAAATGGACGTGGATCAGGTCTGGTTTCCAGCGCCGGATCAGGCCAAATCCGCTCCACAAGCTGGCCAGGACGAAGCCGGCCATTGCTGTTAGACCGGCCTTGTAGGGTAGAGTTCGCCCGGAGGATAGACGATGCACCAGCACACCTGCCTGGTTTTCCAAATGGGCCAGATCACCCCAGCCAGCGGTCAGCACCTGCACTTCATGGCCGCGCTCGACCATGCCACGGCAAATATCCAGGGCTACCTGCCCGCCGCCGCCCCCGACCGGAGGGTATTCGTGTATTAAGACCAGTATACGCATTAATTCTCCTGGCGGGGGGCAGTCTCAAGCGGCGTAAAGTTGATCAATCTGCGCACGGTATAGGTGGGTTTATTCTGCGACTCATGATAGGTGCGTGCCAGCAGCTCAGCAATCAGGCCCATCAGAATGGATTGGAAGCCTAAGATTCCCATCATAGTTCCTATTGGCAGCAGCGGCGAGGAGAAAGCTGCAATGCCATCTACCGTCCGTCGAATGAACAGATAGATCAGGGTCAGCGCGCTGATCAGCATAAGTACAATTCCGGTCCCGCCAAACAGATAGATTGGCTTATTCGCATAGCTGGTGAGGAATTTAACGGTAAACAGATCCAAAACCACTTTGAGAGTACGTTCAAGGCCATATTTAGCCTTGCCGAATTTACGGGGATGGTGTTGGACGCGCACTTCGACTATTCTTGCACCGATCGAATTGGCATAGACCGGGATAAAGCGGTGCATTTCACCATACAGGCGAAAGCCGGTAATCACATCCCGGCAGTAAGCTTTTAAAGTACAGCCGTAATCGTGTAGATGCACCCCGGTTACGTCGGAAATCAATCCATTTGCTATTTGAGAGGGTAAAGTACGGGTCAGGAAGCTGTCCTGGCGTTGGTAGCGCCAACCGCTCACCACGTCGTAGCCTTCGTTTATTTTTTCGAGCATCATTGGGATATCTGCTGGATCATTCTGCATATCGGCGTCGATCAGCACTATTACGTCTCCAATGGCATGGTCGATCCCAGCCGAGATAGCCGCCGTCTGGCCAAAATTACGGCGCAGAGCTACCACCCGTATATGCTGGGGGTCCTGCTCGGCCAGTTCTTCCAACACCTCCAGGCTTTTATCGCGGCTGCCGTCATCCACCAGAACCAGTTCCCAATTGATATCCAGAGGCGTCATTGCGGCCACCACCGCATCGTATAAATCACGCAAGTTATCCTGTTCGTTATAAACTGGAGAGATAATCGAAAGATTCACGGCTTTCTCCGAAAAACGAGTATTTGAGAACCAGAACGGCAAGTCAAGATCGGCTGAGTTGGCTGAAGTTGAACAAACCCCCTGGCGATAAGCTGGTTATAAATAGGATCGTTTGAATATCTGCCTTCAAGTAATACGAAATCGGCCTGCGACAGCCATTGCTTGGATAATTCGTCATTCCATAATCCATCTTTTGCCAATGCATCGGGGTCTCCACCCAGGTAATGAGCATAGCCATCGTTCAACAACGCCGGGAATATATGGATATTTGGCAGATAGAGCAGGGGCGCAGGCGAAAGCCCTCCGTTCCAATAGACTAACGAGCCCGGCGGTATCTGGGCAACAAGCTCTTTGCCGGCAGTTTCATACGCCGCAATCACATCTCCGCAGTCCGGGTCTGCATTTCCGCTCCCCAGTAATACAGTTGGTGTAAGGATAATGCCCAGCAAAAACAGACTGACCAAAGAAAGGTAACCGGGCGAGATGTTTTTCCCTTTTTTGCGAGTGTTAAGAGAATAAATAATCGCACCTGCCAGGATTAAAATCCCAATCAAAAAACCCGTCACCGTTGGAACCAGTTGTTTGAGGAAATCATAAGTATAGCCAAATTTATTAGAAAGCATCCGCCAAAGCTCGGTCGTACCCGGCTGAATTTGCAGGCCTCGTATGCGCGGTACCGTAATGGACAACAGAGCAGGAAAGGCTTCTTGAGATGCCCCGTATGCTACTCCGGTAATTACAAAAAGTGCGAACAAACCGGCCAAAATTTGTCGTAGGATGCTCGGGTTTCGCTGCCAATTGCTGATTGTCACCACTATGATCAGGAAACCCAACGGAATAAAGAAAGTCACGTAGGAGTTAAAACAGAATACGCAATAATTATCTGTAATGGATGCCAGAGCATGTGTCAATGTTAACACGAAAAAGAGACCCGATAATACCACGGCTGCTTTGAAATAGGAAGGTGCTTTCCAGTCCGTTTTCTTCGGCCACAGGATCCAGGCAAATAGTGCGCCAATCAATGGCACAAATTCTTCACGGATCGCTTCCCAAAAAGCATATAAGCGTGAACTTAGCGAGGTCGTAGTTAAATCCAATCCAACCGGTATTCCAAGATTGTGGAGTCGATAAGCGTCCAGAAAAGGAGTTAATTTTTGGGGCAGCCAGGGCAGCCACATTTGAAGTATGCCAGGCCAAAATGTGATATGAATCAATATGAATGTAAATGCGCCAAAAAAAGATGAAATCAAGCCGATCCGCCAGCCGTACTGCCAGATAATATATGCCACGATGAAGATTATTACGGGAAGCATATTTTGCCGTGTACATACCACTACGGCCGATGCTATGGCACCCAGACAGAGCTCCCACAACTTTCGATTTTCCCCAACCACCAGTGCACAGGACCAAACCAAAATGCAGGCCGAAAGACCTTCGGACAATGCCTGACTGTAGATTTTAATCAGGATTGGATTAATTGCAATCATCCAGACGGATGCGCTGGCCCACCAACGCCCCCCTAATCGCAGACATGCCAGCCAAACGCCCACCAGCATCAACAGACCCAGGAAAATTGCAAAGTAGCGACCGGTACGCAAGCCTGCTCCAAAAATTGTTTCAACCCAGCCTGGGATCAAGAAAGCAAGCGGCATTTTGTTCGTCCAAGGGCCGTAAGGCTGGAAGGGCCGGTAAACTCCGCTGGCAAATAGATACCCCTTGTAAAGATAATTACCTTCATCGAGGGTGCTTTGAATCTGGTGTGAGTAAATAAAGGACTGAATGCCGTAAAGAGCCAGTCCCAAAACAGCCAGGCCTTCTGCCAGCCAGGGGATTGAACGAGCTTGAGCTATCCAAGATTTTAAAAACTTCATACCGACCCGCATTATTCCTTAGACTTGGCCAGTTGCTTTCGCTGAGACCGCCAGCGGTCCCATAACAATCCCCCCGCCAGGACGATCACTGCCAATATCCCAACCAATGCAAAGTATTGCCAAAAGATCAACCGTTTACCGATATGCATGTAGCGGCTCAAATACCAACTTCCGAAGAGCAGGACAAACACCCCTTCGATCATGAAGATACGAGCCAGCCAGACATCCTTTTTCTGCTGAGCCCAGGCGATTGCCCAACCGGCCAGCAAAGCCATCCAGGGCAAGAAAATGGTGCGGTACCTGGGATTATCCCACTGGTCGCCGCCTGCCCGCGCCGAGGATATAACCACCCAGATTAACACCATCACCGCCAGCCAGATGAATAGGCGTCGCTCGCCTACAGCTTCGATTTTCCAGATGGCGATAAAGCTGTAGATCAGCACCGGTGCCAGCAAATACCAGCCCAACGAGCTCCAAATCACGATCACTTTCCAAACGACATTGGCCGGATCGATGATTGCCGCCGGTAGCACCGGTTGCACCAATCCGCGCGCAACCACAAACGGGGCCCACAGTAATCCCCCGATTTCATCGTAGACTTTTCTGACCCATCCAGAACTGTGAATGGTCACCAGGATGTCCCAATGGGAAGCGCCTGCCAACCAACTCCAGCTCAGAACGATAAATGCCAGGCCAGCCAGACCCACCAAAGTCCAGCCGGCTGTTTGCCAGAGCATTGGCAGTTTCCTGAAATTGTCCAGCCAGAACCAGATGGCCAGCACGCCAATGACCACCGCCAGGATCCTTGAGGAAATGAGCGCCAGCCCGATCATACTGCCGGCCATGGCAATTAAAGCTGTACGCCTTGAGCTTGACCAGGCCAGCACCGCCCACATGGCGATCCCAATAAATCCGATCAAGAATGGCTCGCGCATTTGCGAGCTGCCATACAGCAAACCGTCCGGATACAAGACAAAAATCCAGGCGGCCAGGTTGGCAACCTTGCTTCCCCAGCGTTCCCGGATACCTCGCCAGAAAAACGGCAACCCAAGCGACATGATAAAGGCGCCCAGAATAAGGATCAAATAAGGACGGTGAGCGTCCGGGCTCAGGTACCGATACACTGCCGCACTTAATGCCAACAGCCCACCGTATTGATCGGTGGCAAATTCTTGTTCGAATGAATGTAGAAGCGGGGAATTTGATTTGGCAAGTTCCCAGGCCTGTGTATCTCGTTGAGCAGCATCAAAGAAAAGGTAACCGGCTTTTTGAACGGGTTCGTCATAACCCCAGGCCGGCAGCGCCAGGCTTAATCCAACTCCCACGATCATGTGCAACATAAATGTAAGCCCAATCAGGAGGCCCAATAGCCGGTCTGTGCCGGCCCATTTCCAGGCGCTTAACAGGCAAAAAAGACTGATCCAGATCAACACGCCGGCCGCCAGCCAGCCCCTCAGAAAAGCGTTGGAAGGGTAAAGAGCCGCAAGCGCTGCCCCTAAAAAGATGCTGGCAGCCAGCGAAATGAGAAGCCGCGTGACTGTCGATAAAGAGCGGAATGAATTTGTCATTCAGAAAAGGGAAACTCCCGTACGGACTATTTTACCAGCATTTAGGAATAACCTGGAACTGCTGGATTACACTTCGGAAAGCCATTATTTTGTTTTATAATCAAGCCTGCTAGTTTGCCAGGTATCGGGGACGTATCAGGCTATTTTTGGTAATCTACCTTTAATGTTTTCGGCTCAGGAGTTTCAGAAACCCGTCGAATAATGTTCGAGTTAACCCAGGCATTTTTATTTTTTCTAACCGCACAAATTTCTTCAATTGTGTTTAGTTTTGGGCGCGCCAAGGCCCTGGCAGCTTTCACTGGAGTAGCCGGGTTAGGAGTGATCTCACAAGGTACCAATCTGATTGCCATTAGCCAGATCATTTTTGGAGGGGGTCTTACCACTGGATTTGTCAATCTGATTGCCAAATATTCCAAAGAGGATAATCCCCAAAAGCTCAATCAAGTCATTTCCTCTATATTTTATTTCGGTACGATCTTAGGCATCCTGGGTGTTATCTGCGCCGGTATATTTTCCAAGCAAATCAGCATTTCCGTGTTCGGTGATCCTCGCTATAGCGGTTTTGTGCTGATATGCACGGTTTCTGCCTGTTTTGTCTTTCAGTACCTTTTCTTCCAGAATTTGTTTCGCGGTTTGTTAGAATGGAAAGTTTACTCCCTTACCTATATCGCCGGATACGTCGCCAACCTGATTATGACGGTGGCATTGATCATTATTTTCAATATCAATGGGGCAATGTGGGCGCTGCTGGCTTCTCAAGTAGGAAATCTTCTGATTGCAATTTTTGTCTACCAGCGCGTTATTAAAGCTCGCCATTCTATTTCTTTTATTACAGTAAAACCCACTCTTGAAATTATCCGTCTCCTGTTTGCAATCGTTGCTCCCCTGTTGATCATCCAGGTTTTGGGTTCGTTGAGCAACCTGGTGATCAGCAGTCTGATTATCAAACAATTGGGTGTGGATCAAAATGGTATTTATCGGGTTGCCAGTGGTATCTCGGATGGCTATATGGGGTTAATTCTGGCATTTCAATATTCTTATGTGCTGCCAAAAATTGCAGGTACTATAAAAAAAGAACCGCAGGCAGCCCGCAAAACCCAAAATGACGGTTTACGGATGGGTTTATTTGTAATTACACCCATGCTAATCGCTCTATTTGCTTTTCGTGAGATCTGGATACCCATCTTGTACAGCCGGGCTTTTCTGGCTGCCAAGGACATCGTGGGATTAAAGTTTTTATGCGATTTCTTCCTGGTAATACGCATATCATTAAATATCGATCTCGTACCGACAAACCGATTAAAATTCTATATCCTGGATGGATTATTATTTGCTGGCGGGATGATTATTTTCACCGCTGCTTTCCTCCCATCCCTGCACCTCACCGCAGTTGTGGCAGGTGGGTTGGTGATCAATGTTTTGTTGGTGTTACTCAGCTTTGGCTATCATTTAAAACGGACTACCCTCAGGGTGAGCCCAGAAAACCAGCTTTTGTTTATTAAAGCCTTATTTATGCTTGGCAGTGGGTTTGTTGCAAGTGTCTTAATCAACAATCTCCTGATCCGTGGATTTGTTATCGCCGCTGTGCTTGTTTTGATCCCCGTGATTCTGCCCAAAAAAGGGGAGCTTGCTAGTTTACTGCAGGAAATTAAGTCGGCTCTGAACAAAACCAAGCAAGTAGTTGAGGTGTCACACCTAACCGATTAATAAGATGTAGGAGAATTGACGCTTTGATTATCTCAAGCCCCGAAATTAAGCTGAAAAATGGCGAAGTGATCGTTTCAGCCAATATTCAATATGAGAAACCGGTACTCAATAAACCAGAGACCGCCTGGTTTGCTTTCCCGGAGAGTTATTTGCCGTATATTAGTGGCCGGGCCGATGCCTTTGCCGCAGGCTTACTTCCGCTGGCAATGGTTATTCGGGAAGATTTGGTAATCGAAGGCGCACTATCTCCTCGGCTTTTATATGGTCTTAATGAATATCAATTGTCATTAGATTGCTTGTTTCCTGGACAGTTTGTCGGGGTCGCCATTCAGGCAAATCATTTGAGCGAGCCATCAATCGACCAGGTCGATCAGGCCTGTGCATCACTGTTTTCCGGCGGAGTAGATTCATCCTATACCTTGATGACCCACATGCCGGATTGCCAGCCAGTTTCAGACTTCCAGGTAAAATATGCGATTTTCGTTCATGGTTTCGACGTTCCCTTGCAGAACCTGGCCAGTTTCAAAGAAGCCGTAACAATATTTTCACAGGTTTTTCCTCCCCTGGGTGTGCAGGTTATCCCCTGCCGTACCAATCTGCATTACTTTACCTCCGAATTGTTGGATTGGGGAACAGCCCATGGCAGTGCCATCATCAGTGTTGGCCTGGTTTTGGATAAGCTCATCAGCCACCTCCTGGTGGCCTCGTCTTATTCCATAAATAATTTAATCCCTTGCGGGTCATCGCCCTTAATCGACCACTGGCTCTCGACAGAAACGCTGGAAGTTATTCACGATGGTTCAGCTCATTCCAGAACTGAAAAGGTTGAAGCGATTTCAAAGTGGCGACCGGCCCAGCACTTCTTACGCGTCTGTCAGGATGAAAGCCTAAGGTCAGGTGTACATAACTGTGGTAAATGTGAGAAATATATGCGTGCCAGGGTCAGATTGGGTATCCTTGGAACAATACAATCTTTTGAAACTTTTCCCCAGCCATTTGGCCGGCGGGAAATCATGCAATGGTTCCCACAATATGAATGGGGGATAGCCTGGATGTTTGAATTGATGCGCCTGGCCCGCGACAGGGGCAAGAACGAATACATTTTTCCGTTATGGGTTGCCCATATGCGTGGATTGCTCCGTCTTGGTTTTCGAAAAATGATCCCAAAGCCTCTTTTTGATTATCTAAAAAAGAGAATATTCCCCTATCAGAAGGATCTATTCAATCCGGCTAACCTGGATGGAAATGTGTAAATCAGACGAAGGGTCAAAACTGGCAGTATGATCATCTCAAGTCCCGAAATCACGCTAAAGGATGGTGAAGTGATCGTTTCAGCCAATATTAAATTTAATAAACCAGCGCTCTATAAACCGGAGAACGCCTGGTTTGCTTTTCCTGAGAGCTATCTGCCTTACATCAGCGGCCGGGCCGATGCCTTTGCGGCTAGTTTTCTTCCACTGGCCATGGCCGTCAAGGAGGATTTGCACATTGAAGGACCTCTTTCTCCCCGGCTGGCATGTGGCCTGCAAGAATATCAACTGGCATTGAATTTCTGGTATCCAAAACAATTGGCCCTCGTGGATATCCAGGCAGCCACTCTGACCGTTTTGCCACCCGAACAAGCCGGCCAGTCCTGCGTGTCCCTGTTTTCCGGCGGGGTTGATTCGTCCTATACCTTGATGACGCATCTACCGGATCGTCAGCCAAACCCGGATTTTCAGGTAAGATATGCCCTTTTTGTTAAAGGTTTTGACATTCCGCTGCAAAACCGGGCCGATTATACTGCAAGTCTGAAAATATTTTCTGAACAGCTTAGACCTTTGGGTGTAGAGGTCATTCCTTGCCGTACCAATCTGCATTACTTTTCTTCGGGATTGCTGAACTGGGGAATTGCCCACGGCGGGACGATCATTTCCACCGGTTTGGTTTTGGATAAGCTTATCCGTTACTTTCTGGTGCCTTCTTCTTATGCTTTGGTTTCATTGACGCACTGGGGATCCTCGCCCATGATTGATCACTGGCTTTCAACCGAAACCCTGCAAGCTCTTCACGATGGGACACCCATTGCACGCGTCGATAAGGTTACGGCGATCTCAACCTGGCATCCAGCTCAGCAATTCTTGCGCGTCTGTGTTGATGATAGCCAACGGTATGGGGTAAATAACTGTTCAAAATGTGAAAAATGTCTCCGCACCATGATCGTGTTAGAAATCTGTGGCACTCTGAAATCTTTTAAGACTTTCCAACAGCCATTTGGGCTCTGGGATATCATCCGTTGGGTTCCACCATATGATTCATTAGTTTGGTTCCCGCAGATGCTGCAATGCGCGCGCGTCAGAGGAAAAACTGAATATATTTTTCCGATTTGGTTCGCAAATCTGCGCGGCAAGCTCTGGAATTGGCTACGAAAAATGATACCAAAGCCGCTCTTTAACTATCTCAAAAAGAGAAATTTTCCTTATCAGAAGGATCTATTCAATCCGGCCAACATGGATGGAAATCTGTAACCGGACGAAGGAGCAAAACTGGCGGTATGATCATCTCCAAACCCGAAATTAAGCTTAAAAATGGTGAAGTGATCGTTTCAGCCGGTATTAAGTTTAATAAACCGGTGCTCAAAAAACCGGAGAAGGTCTGGTTTGCTTTTCCTGAGAGCTATTATCCTTACATCAGCGGGAGAGCTGACGCTTTTGCGGCCAGTTTTCTTCCGTTGGCCATGGCCGTTAGGGAAGATCTGCTGACTGAGGGTGATCTTTCCCCCAGGCTGGTGCGTGGCCTGCAGGAATATCAACTGGCTTTAAACTTTTGGTATCCAAAACAACTAGCCCTGGTGGATATCCAGGCAGCCAATCTGACCGTTTTGCCGCTCGAACAAGCCGGCCGTTCCTGTGTGACTCTTTTTTCCGGTGGGGTGGATTCGTCCTATACCTTGATGTCGCATCTTCCGGATCACCAGCCCAACCCGGATTTTCAGACAAATTACGCCATTTTCGTACATGGCTTTGATATCCCCTTGCAAAACCGGCCGGAATATGCAGAAATCCTTAAATTATTTTCTGAACAGCTTACTAAAGTGGGTGTAAAAGTCATTCCATGTCGTACCAATCTGCAATATTTCAGCTCTGGCTTATTGCATTGGAATATTGCCCATGGTGTAGCGATGATCAGTGTTGGCCTGGTTTTGGATAAGCTTATCCGTTATTTTCTGGTACCCTCTTCCTTTGCATTGGCTGGATTGGTACCCTGGGGAACCACACCGATGATAGATCACTGGCTCTCAACCGAAAGCCTGCAGGTCATTCATCATGGTGTACCGTACGTGCGTATCGAAAAGGCATACGCGATCTCCAACTGGCTGCCCGCCCAACACTGTTTACGAGTCTGCATTGATGAAGACAGAAGGTCAGGTGTAAACAATTGTGGCAGATGTGATAAATGTCTCCGAACCATGGT
>DATFYI010000237.1:0-8072 GCA_035315125.1 Anaerolineaceae bacterium
CCAAACCGGGGATCAAGATCAACCGGTCAATTAAGCGGGGTACGCGCTCAGTTTTGGCAAGCGCATACATGAGCGGCGGCGCAATGCCGGCGGCTGCCGTCCAGGGAAAATAGATGAAATACCTGGGATCAACCAGACCCACCGGAAGAACCAGCAGCAGAGTAATCACCATAAACAGGAACGGTAAATACATACTCAAGTGAAACAGGCCGAACACATGTTCTTTGAAGGAGAAATCGGAATGCATCAGTTTTCCAAACAATTTGCGAGTTGTTTGGATCGAGCCTTTTGCCCAACGATACTGCTGGGTATTAAAACTAGCCATCTGCCAGGGGAGCTTTCCAGGGACAACCGCCTGAGGCAGATAGGCTGGCAGCCAGCCGGCCATTTGTGTCCGGTAGCTCAGATCAAGATCTTCAGTAAGGGTATCTGACTGCCAGCCACCCGCTTCTTCAATCGCTTGTTTACGCCACATGCCGCAGGTCCCGTTAAAACCCATCGGCAGTTTCCCATTAAAGCGGGCATTTTGCTCGACTACAAAATGCCCATCCAGCGCCAAGGCGAGCATGCGGGTCAAGTAGTTCTGATTACCATTGATATGGCCCCAACGCGTTTGGACAAAACCGATCCTGGGGTCTTCGAACACGGGAACCACCCGTTTCAACCAGTCCCTGGGTGGTAGAAAATCTGCATCAAAGATGGCAATCAGCTCTCCAGCTGCTTCTACGGTGGCAGCTGCCAGGGCCCCGGCTTTGAAACCTCGCCGGTTTTTACGATGGCGGAAGCAGATATCAAAGCCCATTGCGCAATATTTATCAACCTGAGCCCTGGCCAATTCAGTAGTGAAATCGGTTGAATCGTCCAGCACCTGGATCTGCATACGGTTCCTGGGATAATCCAGGTTTGTAATGACCTGAAGCTGTTTCTCGATCAGATATTGCTCGTTATAAATAGGCAACTGTACCGTCACCTTCGGCCATTCGTCAGGCTGCGGAAAATTATCAAGATTGTGAGAATGCCGCCGGTTAATCAGATAAATTACCGATAAACAAATACTATGCACCCCATACGCAAAAAGCACAACCATACAGACGGTGTAGATTACTTTTAGAGTATCTACCCATACCGTCATTACATTCAAATCATTCATCTTTTAACCTGCCAGTTGAGCATGGTATGGTGTATCCACATCAGTATTAAAAAGACGCTGGCACCTGGCTATATTTTACCAGAAAGGTATCCAGTTCGTTGATATCGATTTTTGGAACGACTAAATTTTCCGCGGATTGCCCAATCCAAATCAAGCAACCATTCGAGAAATGATATCTTCGCTATTCAACACCTTTGCAAAGGTACCATCGGGAAAATAATCGTTTTGTAGATCGACCAGAATGAGAGCTGTTTTCATTGACGTATTTCTCCAATCCTTCACTATTCATTCTAATAATCTTCCGGATACTCGTACTGTTCGCCCCGGCCATCGTAGTAATCATATCCAAAATCGTCGTCAGCATCATCGCCACGGTAATCTTCATCATCTACACGAAAGTCGCCATCTTCTCTACGGTAACCATCATCCTGATCATCCGCAGGATCCTGCCCCAAACGATCAAAATATTGTTGGGGGTTCGGAACAAACACACCATGCTTGGCGGCGTCCATTAGCATGATCGCGTCAAAATAACGCTGGTCGGCCGCACTTGCCTTTTGAGCCCGGCGCTTATTCTGCTCTCGTTCATAGCGAAGGCGGTTTAGCCTTTGTAATTCTTCGGCATTGCCAGCCTGTCGAGCTTGCTTTATTTGACGCTCAAAGTTCTGATCGGTTAGATACTCAGCTAACCAGGCAATACTACAAATCATTACGAAGAATAGAATAATGCAAGAGCCCATGATGTTTGCCTCGACGAGATTGAAGGGATCTTTTTGCGGGGTGATTTGCGGCCGGTTTCAACCAAAAATTGTATCCATTTAATTATATAAAGAAAATCTACCATGAAACACACGAAATACACGAAAAAAAAACAGAAGGATTTCACTAGCGCGAACACTCCTTCGAATGCAGCAAAGAGTGCGCAAATGCGAGAGGGAAAACATCCTCACTCGCAATGACATCCAAAGGAAGATTGGAACCAGAGGATTTAATCAATCAGGCCCGGAAGATGAAAATTCCGGGCCTGACTAGTATGACAGTTACTTTCCCAAAACAATATTTTCAGCTTGTTGCAATACCACATCCTGGCCCGAAGTGAGACTCTGCACTGTCACAGGCACCTTTACGGTTGGAGCCACACCGGTGCTTTCCAGGAACAGACTGCCATCCGGCAGAACGATCCGCCCGGTTGGGAATTGCATGGATATACCGGTTGGCATATTGAACTGGCCGCGCGCCACGTCCGCCTCTGTACCGGAGGTAGGCGTCTGTCCAACCACCGCCATACCGGGCACCTTGCTGAAACCATAGGCATCGATCTCGCAGGCGCTGTAACAGGCCTGACCTACCAACAGCGCCATTTTGTTGAAAGTGTATTGCTCTACAAACGGCGTGACTTTATCGGGGATACCCTCCGACTCAAATTTACCGGTGGTCGGATCAAAATATTGAGTCTGTCCTTCAATAATCGTGGTATTGGTCAGATAACCCGCTAATCCGAGCGGGGCGCCACCCAAATCCTGACGCATGTCGATGATAATGCCGGGTACCTGGTTATCCTGGAAGATCTGCAGCGCCCGTTTAAACAGGCGCATGATCAAGTTGAGGTCATCCTCATTGGAGTTGATCTTGATATAACCGACGCCATCGCTCAAGATTTGCGATTCAACCGGCAGGGCATTTTGGTCAAAACCGCGAAATTGCGATGTTGAATTAAAACTATCCGGGTCTTGAAAAGCGATTAATGGAACTGTCTGAGCAGCGCTGCCCGGGTTCTGGTAGGTGATGCGAGCGACCGTCCCGAGCGGAGCACGCATCAAATAGCGAGCCTGCTGGTAATGCAGGGCAATATCCGTCGAAAATGGGCCGCCGAACGGTTTCACCTTACTGACGGCGTCGGCGATCGGGTCGCCGTTGAATTGGGTAACCTGTGCACCCACCAGGATGCCAGCCTGAGCCGCCTGGCTGCCAGAGGTTACATAAGTTACGATAAAAGAACCGCTGTCGGTTTGCTGGATAGCAATCCCATAACCGCTGACGCCGGTCTGTTGGAACAATTGATCACCTGCCGCGCCGCTCAAACCGGTATGCCCATCCTTAAACCCCAGCGTAAAGTCTTTAAGCGCCGAGTAATAGGCAGTCGGGTCGTTTTTTTGTTCGGCGGCTTTTACTTCGGGGTCTACCTGAGCGTACAACTGGTCCCAGTTCGGCGCTTTGTTGGGGACGCCATTAAAGGCATACTGGACCTTGACGATCTGGAACATCTGGTCAAAGGCAGCGCTGTAGGAGAGATTGGAGAAATCCTTAACCGCATAATCCTTCGGCTCGTACAGGGTGACGTCCTGCTGTGCAGAGCGACTGATGCCGAACGGCTTTTGGTTCAGATCGATCACCGACCAGCCAGCCGGTATCGGCCCAACCGGATCGTCTTTGGTGAAAAGCAAACCATCCGGGCCAAAACCGGTTGGGAACATTTGATTGTCATCCGGCGCCCAGACCACCAATTTTCCGCTGACCACTTCGTCATGGTTGGCCGAATCGGTCACTACAGAGGCCAGGTAGTTCGGCCAGCCATAGCTGGGATCGTCACCCTCGGAGAAAGGTCCACCGGCCAGGTTCGGCCACCAGGATACTGCAAAGATCTGCACACCCTTATCCGTTTTGCCGTCGTTGCTGACGTTGTTATATGTGCCCTCAGGGACGGCCGGCAGGTCGAGGTGGTAACTGCCATTCAGATTTTTTTCATCAATATGCATATAGCCCAACGTCTGCGAGTTGACCGGGGTGACCCAGTTCTGGTCACGAACGACAAAACCGTGCATATCCGCCAGGGCCACGGAATTCTCAACATAATAGGTATTGACAATGATGGTGTTGGTATAGGTAAACGTGCCACTGATCTCAACCGCTCCACCCGGCACCTCAGCAGCAAGGGGAGTAGGGGTATGGACAGGGGTTGGACTGCAGGCGGCTGAAGTGATGATCAAGACGACTGTCAGAACAACAAATGAAAAGGTTTTGGTTTTCATCTCAGTTGCTCCTTATAGCTGACAAAAGTTAAATTATTGTATCGCAAATTAAGATCGGCTAGTTTGTGTATCAGATTAGTATATATTAATAGAAAACCCGGCCAGAATTGTGGCCGGGAAACAGGTTTGTTAATTCAATTGAGCGGGCGATGGGAGAGCCTTCAAGCGGTAATCTCTCTTCAATCTGCGCTATCCAGTGCCTCTTCCCGCAACCGTTGCACGTCGTGCATGGGTGGGACGCCGAAGACGCTTTTGTATTCGCGATTGAAGTGAGAGGCATTGTGGTACCCCACCTGATAAGCTGCACTGGCCGCGTCGAAATCTCCGCTTATCATCAGACGGCGGGCTTCCTGCAGACGGAGCTGCTTCTGAAATTGTAAAGGGCTCATGGCCGTGACGGCCTTGAAGTGGTGATGCAAACCCGAAACGCTCATTCCCAGTTCTCGGGCGAGATGCTCGACGTGAAGCGGCTGGTCGAAATCTTGACGGAGTCGCTCGACTAATTTGGCGATGAGCGGGGTATAACCTCCCAAAACCGCAAGGTGACGCAGCCGGGCGCCCTGCTGTCCTAACAACAGCCGGTAGATGATTTCGCGCATGATCAGCGACATAAGGACGGGCGCTTCGGCAGGAGCATCCAGCAGTCTGACAAGCCGCACGACGGCGTCCTGCAAGTCCACATCCAACGAGCTGACATCAATCGCACTCACATTCGCCTGGACTGGAAATGAGACCTGACCGGTTTCAACCATGACCGAGCCGACCAGGGTTGGGTCAAGTACCAGGCGGAAACTAAGGTAAGGCCGCTCGAGCGATGCTTCCAGGACCTGACTGACGCGCGGCAGCTCAACAGTGGCGATAAAGTAATGCGAGGCGTCGTACCGGTAGCGGCTGTCGCCCAGCAGGACCTCCTTGCTGCCTTGGGCAATCACACAAAGAGAAGGCTTGACCACACTGAAGATCGGCTGCAGGGGCACGGAGGAACGTGCCAGGACAAGTCCTTCCAGCGGCTCGATGGTGCCATCCTCACGCACGGCCCGCGCGATCCGTTCAACCAATTCCTGGCGATTGGCCTGCATTCGCTGTGTCTCACGTTCGGCCTGCTGTTGTTTGATCACATTCATAAAAACCTCGTTTTCATAATTCTCCAAATCCATCTGTTAGATTTGCAGAATCGGTCAATCATTTTCCACAATCATTCTACCATTCTGTGATCCAGTGTGGCTATAATGATTTCCATACTTAGAAAACAAGCAAGCTGGACTTTTCTTCAACAGAAAATCCAACTAACGCATGATAGGAGTTTAGAAAATGCAGAAACGCCAACTAGGAAACAGCGGATTGGAAGTCTCAGCTCTAGGGCTGGGTTGCATGAGAATGAGATCGGGTGGGTCATTGATCCCATCAATTGTGTTTTAAACATGAGTGGCAGGTCGCAGATGAAGCATTTTTATTCGGTCCACCGGAAGGAGTTTTAACAATGGTCAAATGGACGAGCGATGAGCTCAACAAAATTGGAACAAGCGAGGAGTTACAGATTACCTCCCTTCGGCACGACGGCACGCTGAGAAACCCAAGGACAATTTGGGTCGTCCGTCTGGGCGATGACCTCTACGTCCGTTCTGTTAACGGGCGCACCAGCGCCTGGTTCCGCGGCGTTCAGGCGCGTTACGAAGGGCATATCCAGGCAGGTGGCGTTGACAAAGACGTCACCTTCGTGGAAGAGGCTGACCCTGATATCAATGCTCAGATTGACGCCACCTACCGCACAAAGTACCGCCGCTACGCCGCCAGCATCATCGACCACATTACGAGCCGTGCGGCGAGAGAAGCGACCATCAAACTGGTGGTGCGCCTAAACAAATCTTAGTTCAATGATCTACAGGAGGAAACCATGGAATACGTTCGCTTTGGATCAACCGGTATGAAAGTATCGCGCATTTGCCTGGGCTGCATGAGTTATGGACAACCAACCGAGCAATGGAAGTGGGCGCTGGATGAAGAAAGCAGCCGGCCGTTTATCAAGCGCGCCCTAGAACTGGGCATCAATTTCTTTGACACCGCTAATGTCTACTCTAACGGGATGAGCGAAGTCGTGGTTGGCAAGGCGCTGCATGATTTTTCTTCCCGGGCTGAAGTGGTCATTGCCAGCAAAGTTTTTTTCGAGATGGGTCAGGGCCCCAACCAGGGCGGCCTTTCCCGCAAACATATCCTTAGCTCGATCGACGCCAGCCTCAAGCGACTGGGGACGGATTACGTCGATTTATACCAGATCCATCGTTGGGATTATGACACCCCAATCGAAGAAACGCTGGAAACCTTGAACGATGTAGTGCGAGCCGGCAAAGCCCGCTATATCGGCGCATCCTCGATGTATGCCTGGCAGTTCTCCAAAGCCCTCTATACCTCGGATTTGCACGGTTGGGCGCGTTTCGTTTCCATGCAGCCGCATTACAATCTAATCTATCGCGAAGAGGAACGGGAAATGCTGCCGCTCTGCCAGGATCAGAAGATCGCCGTGGTGCCTTATTCACCACTGGGTCGTGGGCTGCTGACCCGCAAACTAACGATAGAACGGAATGAAACACCGCGCTCTCAGACCGATGTCTTGAACAGAACGCGCTATAAAGGTGAGGATGACGTGGCTGTAGTACAACGGGTGAGCGATGTGGCTGAAAAGCGCGGACTGCCGATGGCGCAGGTGGCTTTAGCCTGGATGCTCTCCAAACCGGTTGTGACAGCTCCGATTATCGGCGCAACCAAGCCGCATCACCTGGAGGATGCCATAGCGGCCCTTTCAGTCCAGCTTAGCCCGGACGAAATCCAGCATTTAGAAGAAACCTACCGGCCACATCCCGTCATCGGTAATTTGTAACTCGCCAGAACCGCCGGATATTTTTAGAAATGATCGCGGCAACCGCGATCATTTCTATGGAATATGAAAAGTGCATCCGGATTTCAGAATAACCGGGCAACAGAAAAGTGAGGAGCTTCTTATGGACAGAATTGAACGGTCCAGACAAAAATATGCGCAACTGTTTGGGAATGCAGAGTTTTCTTCTTTTACGACCGACCCAGAATTTGAGGATATTTTGATCCGCTTCATTTTTGGCGAAGTTTTCTACCATGGTAGCTTGACCGATCAGCAGCGCGAACTCATCCTGCTGGTAGTCCTGACCACCAATCAAACCCTGCCGCAGGTACGAGACCATGTTGGTGCAGCTTTGAAGGTAGGACTGACGCCAGTGGAGATTAAAGAGGCGATTTATCATTGCGCCCCGTATATCGGTTTCCCCAAAACCTTGAATGCTCTGTCTCAGGCTAACGACGTTTTTACGGAAAAGAAGATCCATCTGCCGTTGGAAAGCCAGAAACAGGTAAACGAGGACAACCGTTTTGAAAAAGGGCTGGAATTGCGGGTAGCTATTTTTGGCGATGCAACCCGTCAAAGCCAACAGAATGCGGCAGAAAATCAAAAACACATACAAGAATAGCTTTCAGCATTCTGCTTTGGAGACATTTATACAAGAAACGGCCTGGATCTAAAGACCCGCGAATTATTAACGTTATGCATTCTCAGTGCGCTGGGCGGATGTGAAAACCAGATCAAATCGCATGTCCAGGGGAATCTGAACGTTGGCAACGACAAGGACGTGATGATCGAGGCAATCACGCAATGCCTGCCTTATATGGGGTTCCCAAGGACTTTAAATGCAATCAATTGCATGAATGAAAAGTGCTGAGCGGGCGATGGGATTGGAATAGCACACCCCTACGGTGCCAACGAATATATTTTGAAATTAAGTAGAGCGGGCGATGGGATTCGAACCCACGAATATCAGCTTGGAGGGCTGATGCCTTACCACTTGGCGACGCCCGCATAACAGCCTACT
>DATFYI010000238.1:0-28248 GCA_035315125.1 Anaerolineaceae bacterium
GAGGCCGGCAGAGTCGAGCTGGATGCTCCGGTTCAACGCTACCTGCCCTGGTTTCGCGTCGTCGACCCCCATGCGTCCGTCCAAATGACCGTACGCCACCTGCTCAACCAGACCAGCGGACTGCCTACGTCGGCTGGGTGGATACCACTGGCAGATTTCGACGAAAGTCCATTCGCCGCCGAGCGTCAGGCGCGTGCTTTATCCACACTCAAACTTACCCGCCCGGTTGGCTCTGCGCACGAGTACAGCAACATGAATTACAACCTGTTAGGGTTGATCATTGAAGCCGCCAGCGCCAAGTCATATGAGGCTTATATTGAAAATCACATCTTTATTCCGCTGGAAATGTGCCACAGCTACACCAAAAAGGCTGCTGCCAAACAGAATGGCCTGGCGATGGGCCACCGCTTCTGGTTCTCACGACCGATTCCCACCGCCGATCTACCCCTCCCGCGCGGTTCGCAGGCCTCCGGTCAATTGATCTCCTGCGCTGAAGACATGGCGCATTATTTGATTTTCCACCTGAACGGTGGGCGCTACGGCAATGTCCAAATCATCTCGCCGGCAGGCATCGCCGAGTTGCACCGCCCGGCCGCGCCGGTCAGCTTCATGGGTGCTTCGCTCGGTCATTACGGCATGGGATGGTATTGCGAGGAACACAACCAGACAAAGATCCTCTGGCACTCCGGCATCGTCCCCGACTTCGCCTCTTATATGGCACTGTTTCCAGAGCAGAAGAAAGGCTTGGTTCTGCTCATCAACGCCGACCATTTTATGATGAACCCCGTGATAACGGAAATCGGGTCTGGTTTGGCGAGCCTGCTGGCCGAAAAACAACCCTCTCCTCTCAAGTTTGGATTCTTATTTATGTCGATGCCCGCCTTGCTGCTTATTCCCCTTCTTCAGGTCGTCGGCGTCATCGCTACATTGCGGCAGTTAAGACGCTGGCGCCAGGATCCAAACAGCCGCCCGAGCCGGGAACGTCTGTGGGGACAGCACATCCTGCTTCCACTGATCCCCAACCTGGCCTTTGTGGCTATCCCGCTCTGGATGCTGGCCAGCAGAATGCTCGGATTTATGCTGCTCTTCCTGCAGGATTTTACCTTGATCGCCCTGATCTGCGGCGGCTTTGCCGGGATGTGGGCCTTCCTGCGCACTGGACTAATCCTTAGATTTATGAGAAAGTCCCAGACGCCAATCAGCATAAGATAAGGTGAGCCATGAAAGTTTTAATTATCTCCGCTAATTCCTTGGCAGCTTCGCCTACCGGACCGGCCTATATCGCCGGCGCAGCACTCCGGGCAGGGTATACGGTTGAAATATTTGAATGCCTGTTCGCTCAGGATCTTAACGCCGAGCTAAAGGCATGTATCGAACGCTTCCAGCCTGATCTGATTGGCATCTCGATCCGGCTGGTACATGCCTATATCATCGACGCGACAGCCCCTTACAACACGCGCCATCTCGATCTGCGCAAAAACGTCAGGCAAATGGTCGATGTGATCCACCAAGCCACCAGCGCGCCCATCATCCTGGGTGGGCCCGGGTTCAATTACTACGCCCGCGACTGGTTGGAATACCTGAACCTGGATCATGGAATCCGCGGTGAAGCCGATTTTTCCTTTCCTCTCTATCTTGAGCGGCTCGAAAAGTGCGGGGACCTTTCCAATGTGCCGGGTATTATCCTCCGACAGGATGGACAATTTCATAAAGCTCCACGATATCTGGTCGAGAACTTGGATGAAACTGCATATCCGGCTTACGAGCTGCTTGACCTGGAATGCTACAAACAACACGGTATTTCCCCTGGCATCCTGACGAAACGCGGCTGTGCTTTCCAATGCACTTACTGTCCGTACCGGTCACTGGAAGGAGCCAGGTACCGGCTCAAATCTCCGGCGTGGGTGGTAAATGAGGTTGAACTCATTCAGGGGCTGACCTCTCCTAAAATGATCATGTTTTGCGAGAACAACTTCAATATACCAAAATTCCACGCCGAGGCAATCTGCAAGGAGATCATCGCCCGAAAAGCGAATGTCCATTGGGGCACTGGTGACTTACGCCCCATGGGCATCACGAAAGATTTCTGCCAGCTAATGAAAGAATCAGGCTGCATCTACCTAAACTTGTCGATTGAGAGCGCATCCAAGGATATGCTACGACGAATGCGCCGCGGGTACACCGTCGCCGATGTGGAAAAATCCCTGGTGCACCTGGAAAAAGCTGGTATCCCGTTTGGCGCTTCGCTGATGATTGGCGCGCTGGGGGAAACACCCGAAACTGTAACTGAATGACTTGCATTGCTCGACCGCTTCTCAATCCCATTAGGAACCTGGGTGACCATTGGCATCTGTTTGTGGACGCCGCGTCAGGAAGTCCTCACAAACGCCAGACAGGCTGGACAATTGACGGATGAGCGAATGTTATTCGAAGGCTCTAACTACCTCTCTCCGGATCTTCCAAGGTCGTTTATGGAAAATTTGATCGATACTCTCCGGTTAAAAGAAGGATTTTCTGTCCAGGTTAACCAACCCTATGCAGGATATCAAAGTTGAGATTTTCAATTACCCTAGACCTAGATAAAGAAAGTGAAAACTGAATGATCACCCTCCTGAAAATACCCAATCAACTTCTGAGCAAACCAAATTGATAGTTTTTCCAACCGAAGGAACGAATTTGGCCAAAATTCTCATCAATTCCAAATACCGGCAGTCGTTCCATACTCAATTTATTACCGAATCACCAGATCAGGCCCATTATTTATTCGGCCGGGATCCAGAAAATGACCGGCTGAAAATAGCGGATTTTTCTGGTGTATTCGATAAGGTATTAATAATTCAATTTGAAATTAAAACCAGATAGTTCTGGTTATCTTTTTCCAGTTTCTGGTAATTCACAGACCGGTCGACATTGAGATACCATTTGCATAATTATTCGAAAATCAACCTTCTAACCTATCTTTCGATAGAAGACAAACAGCTTGTTTTCTTCTTGTCTTGACCATTATCCGGTGATACACTTTAGGAGCATTTGATTGGATAAGAAAATGCTCTCCCAGGACAAACATGCCGGAACTATTTGGGGTGGAGAAAAGTCTGTTAGCCAGTTCATTCAAAAACTTAGACCTATCAGATCCATAGGAATATTTTCATGGTTAAACTTCGTTCTGTTATCCTTTTTTCTATCCTGTTGTGTGCGTCTTTTATCCTGGCCGACTGCGCCGCCGGTAATTCCGGAGGTCTGTCTTTGGCAAAAGCACCCAGCGCCACCCTGCTGCCCTCAGACACCCCCTTTCCAACAGCCCTGCCAACCGACACACCTTCTCCTACCGTAACCCCCACCCAGATACCCAGCAATACTCCCACCGCAACGCAGACCCCCACTCCCACCTCGATTGTGGATTTCAGCAAGCTGAAGATCATCAATATTGGATTTCTGGATAACTGGCAGAGTTTGATTACTTTCCGCTTCCCGGATACAGTGAAAGGCCAATATTTTCTGATTGTCCAGGACAACAAACAGTACAAATGCACTTTGCAGCCAAAATATCCAAAAAACCTGTATTGCTTCGGACCTCTTACGGCCATTGCAGATAATGTGGATATCGCCCTCTATTTATACGACTCAAGCACGCCGGTCTACCAATCCACGGTGTTTGTGCCGTATCCAACCTGGGCCCTTCCGTAGGAAGCCAGAAAGTCTCGATCTATCCAATCCAGGAAACTGAACGAGTTCTTAATCTCAAAGGCATTCTGATATGACAACCGTATTATCCACTGCAGCTCAAAAAGTACAGCAAGCACTCATTGCAAGAGGTTTTTCCTATCAGGTTGTTGAGCTTTCCCAAACCACTCGCAGCTCGGCTGAAGCTGCCCAGGCCGTTGGCTGCCAGATAGAGCAAATCGCCAAATCGATTATCTTCAAGACCCGCCAGACCGCCCGGCCGCTGCTGGTGATCGCCAGCGGCATCAACCGGGTCGACGAGCACCGCTTAAGTGAGCTGGCTGGCGAAAAAGTCGAAAAGCCGGATGCTGATTTTGTCAGAGAAAAGACCGGTTTTGTGATCGGGGGCGTTCCACCCTTTGCTCACGCCCAGAAACTTGAAACTTATATTGATGAAGACCTGCTCAAGCTGGACGAAATCTGGGCCGCAGCCGGCACCCCTTTTGCTGTTTTCAAGCTCTCGCCGGCGGATTTACCGGCTATGACCGGCGGACGCGTGGTGGCAATAAAAAAGATCCAGCCAGCCTGATTAAGTATTGCCAATTTATTACAACCCATGTATAATACGGGGCACACGGGCGGTTAGCTCAGTTGGTTAGAGCGTTGCGTTGACATCGCAAAGGCCGTAGGTTCGAGTCCTATACCGCCCACCTTAAAACGCTAAGACCAGGACGAGTAGCCGGAGAAAGGCTTGACAGAAACAGGGAACCCTGGGCTGAAAGTTCCCTTCAAGATCCGACCGGTCAAAACCACCTGCGAGCGTAAACCCGAAAAGAGCTTTGGCCCCCACTAAGGTGAACGGTTGACCCCGTTATCAGTCCCACGAGATGACCTGTTGTTTTTTAAAGTTTGGGTCAAGCTGGGTGGAACCGCGTGAGAATTGCTCTCGCCCCAGATCGGGTGAGAGATTTGTTTTTAATACAGGCTGTTATTTTTGTGAACGGAGGTTATTATGCCCGAAAAGAAAGAGGAACGCTACGAGGATACCTGGATTTATCGTATCCGTCACTCGACTTCGCATATCATGGCCGAGGCCGTATTGGAAAAGTTCCCCGATGCTCAAATTGCCATCGGCCCCGCCATTGAAGATGGCTTTTACTATGATTTTGATTTGCCCCGCCCCCTCGCACCTGAGGATCTGGCATCAATTGAGGCGCGCATGCGCGAAATTATCCGCGGTAAATATCCCTTTATCCGCAAAGAGGTCAGCGCTGACGAGGCGCGGGCCATATTTAAAGGCCAGGCCTACAAGCAGGAACTGATTGATGGGCTGCAGCACGGCGGTATGGACGAAGACGGCAACCCGTTGACCGGCCCGGTGACCATTTCTACCTATACACAAGATACCTTCACTGATTTGTGCCGTGGTCCCCACGTTGAAAACACCGCTCAAATTAATCCGGATGCTGTCAAATTGATGAACGTGGCCGGCGCATACTGGCGTGGAGACGAAAAACGCCCCATGTTGCAGCGAATTTACGGAACCGCCTGGAACACCCCTCAGGAATTGGAAGAATACCTCTGGAAGTTGGAGGAAGCCAAAAAACGGGACCACCGCAAGCTTGGCAAGGAGCTAGGCCTGTTTTACTTCTCCGAAGACGTTGGCCCTGGCCTGCCACTCTTCACTCCCAAAGGCGAGATGATGCGACATCTGATGGAAAACTATGTGCGCGAGACACAGACGCGTTACGGTTACCAGCACGTCTGGACCGGCCATGTGGTAAAAGAGGATCTGTACAAACGCTCAGGCCACTACGACAATTACAAGGATGTCATGTTCCCAGCCATGGTCGACGAGAACGTGACTTTTCGCTTGAAACCGATGAACTGCCCCAGCCACATGACTTTGTACCGCGAGATGGGCCGTCACTCCTACCGTGAGCTGCCCCTGCGTTTTGCCGAATTCGCCACCCTTTACCGCTATGAAAAGACCGGAGAATTGAGCGGGCTGACCCGAGTGCGCTCGTTGACCCAGGATGACTGTCACACTTTCTGCACGCCTGAGCAGATTGAGCAAGAATTTGCTCTCTCGCTCAACCTGATCCGTGAAGTGCTAAACCGCTACAAATTCAACGATTACCGTGTGCGCTTATCCTTGCGCGGCAAAACCGGTAAATTTGTCCAGGATGATGAAAAATGGGATAAGGCTGAAAGCGCCCTGCGTTCGGCCATGGATGCGAACCAGGTAGATTACTTTGAGGCCGCCGGTGAAGCAGCTTTCTACGGTCCAAAAGCCGATTTCATCGCTCGCGATGTGCTCGGACGTGACTGGCAGCTCTCCACCATCCAGGTCGATTTCATCCAGCCCGCCCGCCTGGGTCTGACCTATATCGGTGAAGATGGTCAGGAACACGTACCGGTTGTCATGCATCGCGCCGTCACCGGTTCAACCGAACGCTTTCTGGGTGTTATTATCGAACATTTTGCCGGGGTATTTCCGGTCTGGCTGGCCCCTATCCAGGCCGTCATCATACCAATAGCCGATCGCCATCTCGCCTATGCGCATGAGTTGGAAGAAAAGCTCAAGGCAGCCGGCGTGCGCAGCCAGGTGGATGAACGCGCCGAGCGCATGAACGCCAAAATCCGCGACGCCCAGAACCAAAAGATCCCTTACATGCTGGTGGTCGGCGATAAAGAGGTCGAGCAGTCCATGCTGGCCCTCAGGCTGCGCTCCGGTGAGAACCCTGGCCCGGTTACGCTGGATTCTTTCCTGGCGCGAGTACAACAAGACGTTACCAGCGGAGACTAGAGTATCGATCCATAGGTTAAACTGAAACTGTTGACGATTCCGGTCAAAATGTGGTATATTCAACCCACTTAAGAGCCCGCTTCATCGACGGGTTAAGTCTATGTTTTGAGTCAGAAGGAGAAAACTATCAGTACAACTAACTTTCGGGTAAATGAAGCCATCCGGGAACCAGAAGTTCGTCTGATTGGACCAAAGGGCGAGAACCTGGGGGTCGTGCCAACTTATGAAGCCATGCGGATCGCTCGGGAAGCCGATTTGGACCTGGTTGAGGTTGCGCCGAATGCAACCCCTCCGGTTTGCCGGGTGATGGACGTAGGCAAATTCCTGTACGAGCGCACCAAGAAAGAACGCGAGGCGCGTAAAGCCCAGACCAAGATCGAGATCAAAGAAATCCGCCTTCGCCCCAAAACAAATGAGCATCATCGCTCCTTTAAAACCCGGGATGCCCGCAAATGGCTGTTGGATGGTATGAAAGTTAGAGTGACTGTACGGTTTCGCGGTCGTGAGATTGATTACCCGGAACTCGCTTTGGAAGACTTGAGAGAAATTGCCAAAGAGCTGGTCGATGTGGCCATTGTAGAACAGCCTCCGGCTTTGGAAGGCAAAGTAATGAGCATGGTGCTCAGTTCGGCAAAAAATGCACCCAAAAAGTCGGCCGAAGCCAGCCCCAAACCCGAAGCGGATCACACAACAACACCTGCCAAACCGACCGCCGGCTGATAGCGCCGTTATTCAAAACATTCCCATTGTTTATCCTGCGGTTGTAAAAGCACACCGTGGAGTTTTTTTGAGAGGAGTTTCGCTGTGCCAAGGAAACAAAAAGATGGAAAAGTAAAGCTGAAGACCCACAAAGCGACATCCAAACGATTTCGCTTGACCGGGTCCGGAGAGCTGGTACGCACAAAGGGCGGCAAGAGCCACCTGCGCCGCCGCAGATCCAAACGCACCAAGGCTTTGTTCGCCGAAATGCTACCCGTACAGGCAGAGAAGATTGTCAAGCGTGTAAAACGTCTGGCGCCCTATCTTGCCGAAAAGCAGTAAACGGGGCAATCGTATCCGTTTTTAGTGCGGCCGTTGGGTGTTCGCAACAGGTGGTTTCCACCGGCGCCCAGGGGTTGGCAAAGGAGTAAGCAATGGCTCGTGTAAAACGTGGTCCGCATAATCACCTGCGCCACCAAAAAGTATTGAAGATGAATAAGGGCTACTTTGGCTCTCGGCACCGTCTTTTCCGCCGGGCCAACGAAGCAATGCTCAAGAGTTTGTGGTACGCCACTCGCGACCGTAAAGTCCGCAAGCGTGATTTGCGTAAACTGTGGATCGCCCGTATCAATGCCGCAGCTCGTTTGAATGGCATAAGCTACAGCCGGTTGGTCTTCGCCATGAAAAATGCTGGCATTGAGCTCAATCGTAAAATGCTGGCGAACCTGGCCGTACGTGACCCTCAGGTCTTCGCTGCTGTCGTTGAAAAAGCCAAAGCGGCCTGATCGCCGCAGCGGGAAAACTCTCAACGGGGTGGTTGTCTCAGATACCATCCCGTTTTTATATTAAGAATAATAAAAGGATAAAATAGAGCTTGGAGGACGACATGAGCATCCTGCAGCTTGGTTATACTTATCCATCCGGACAGCGCCTTGAGATCGTACAGGGCGATATCACCGGTGAGACCGTGGACGCCATCGTCAATGCCGCCAATTCCCATCTGCAACACGGGGCCGGTGTGGCCGGCGCCATCCTCAGGCGCGGCGGACTTCAGATCCAACAAGAGAGCCTGGAGTGGGTTCGCCAGCACGGCCCGGTTACTCACGCCGAGCCGGCTTACACCACCGGTGGCAAGCTGCCCTGCCGGTATGTCATCCATGCCGTTGGGCCGATTTGGGGTGAAGGCGACGAGGATTTCAAGTTATCTAGCGCCATTCGCGGCAGCCTGCAGCTAGCTGAGCGCCTCGGGCTGGCATCGATTGCTTTTCCGGCCATCTCGACCGGTATTTTTGGCTATCCCATTGAGCGAGCCGCCCATGTCTTCCTCGTGACACTGCAGGATTATTTCTCTGCCAACCCAATTTCCGGTCTGAAGCTGGTGCGCATTACGCTCTACGACCGCCCCAGCCTGACAGTTTTTTTGGGTGAAGCTGCCAGTATGGGCCTGCCGCCGTCCGAAGCATGACCCGCAGCTTATTTCTCTAATTCCCATGATCACTTCATCGCACAATCCAAAAATTCAACAGGTGAGAGCATTGCTGTCGCAGCGCTCCGAGCGCGAATCGTCCCGTGCTTTCGTGCTGGAAGGCGTGCGCCTATGCGAAGAAGCACGCGCAACCGGCTGGCAGCCCAGCCTGCTGCTCTACAGCCAGCAGCTTTCCGAGCGCGGCCGCCGCCTGTTGGAAGCCTTCTCGACCGGCGCCACTGATATTGAAGAAATTCCCGACTACCTGATGGATTCCGTCGCCGGAACCGAAACTCCGCAAGGTATTCTGGCGGTTTTTCCACTCCACACTATCCCGGCTCCCGCACATCCGGATTTTGTCCTGGTACTGGATAACCTGCGCGATCCCGGCAACCTTGGAACGATCCTGCGCAGCGCAGCGGCAGCCGGCGTACAGTCGCTTCTGCTGACCCGCGGCACAGCCGACCCCTTTGCTCCCAAGGTGCTGCGAGCGGCCATGGGAGCCCATTTTCGGCTGCCCATCCAGTTTTCCGGCTGGGATGAGATCGAAGCCTTGCGCCGCCGCTCCGGCTATGCTCCCCTCAAGTTTTTTCTGGCCGAAGCCGAAGGCGGCCGGCCCTGCTGGCAGACCGATTTTCGCCAGCCCCTGGCTTTATTGATTGGCGGCGAGGCCGAAGGCGCCGGCCAGACCGCTCGAAGTCTTGCCGATGGTTTGGTGACCATCCCGATGCCCGGTCATAGCGAATCCCTCAATGCTGCTATTGCCGCCAGCATTTTATTATTTGAAGTTGTGCGCCAGAGGAGCATATGAAGATCCGTTCAGTTACAATTTTTTATAATCCCGCCACTCCGGGTTCTGAAAAAACACTGGACCGGCTCGTAGAAATGTCCCGTTCAGCTGTCCAGGAATTGAGCCAGGCCGGTTATGAAGTGCAGTCCACCCGCCTGGCGACCCCGCCGTTTCCACAATTCTTTAGCTCATTCGGTGTAGATGAGACCGTTCAACAGGCCCAGGCTCTCGAAGCCAGCGCCTCTGCGCACGGTTTTACTTATCTTTCGCTTGGTCCGGCTCTGCCCCAATTTCCCCGCAGCTACGAATTGATCCCGGCCATTTTGGCCGCTACCCACACTGTCTTCCTGTCTGGCATCATTTCCGATGCGACCCAGGGCATCTTCTTACCGGCCGTGCAGGACTGCGGGCGTGTGATTGCCCGGCTCGCCCCACTCGATCCAAACGGCTTTGCCAACCTGAATTTCGCCGCTCTGGCCAATGTTCCTGCCAATGCGCCTTTCTTTCCGGCGGCTTACCACAAAGGCGACCGGCCGGCTTTCGCCCTGGCCATCGAATCGGCCGATCAGGCCGTGGCGGATTTTAGCGCGGCCCACACCCTGGCAGAAGCGCGCCAATCCCTGCTGGACCACCTAGAACAGGCCGCCGCACGGATCGAAAAAGTCGCTCTCGAGTTACAGCAGCGTTTTGACATTCCGTTCCTCGGTCTGGACTTTTCGCTGGCGCCCTATCCGGATGATTGCTGCTCGCTAGGCGGCGCTATGGAGAGTCTGGGCCTGCGGCAGCTCGGGTTATCCGGCTCGCTGGCTGCCGCCGCTTTCGTGGCGGATACCCTGGATCGCGGCCGCTGGAAACGGGCCGGTTTTAATGGGTTGATGCTGCCTGTGCTGGAAGATTCGATCCTGGCGCGCCGCAGCCAGAGCAGCCTGACCCTCAAAGACCTGCTGCTCTATTCAGCCGTGTGCGGCACCGGCCTGGACACAGTGCCCCTGCCGGGCGACGCCACTCCGGAACAGCTTTCAGCCGTCCTTTTAGACCTGGCAGCCCTGTCCGTCCGTTTGGACAAACCCCTGACCGCCCGCTTGATGCCGGTTCCAGGCAAAATGGCCGGCGATCCAACCAGCTTCGATTTCAGCTTCTTTGCCAATGGAACCATTCTGGCTCTACCGGCTGAACCGCTGCAAGGCCTGCTGGCCGGCAGTGAAACATTCAATTTGAAACCGAGACATCCATAAACTCAGCGCACCGCTTTGAAATTAATCAATATCAGGTTTTTCGTGCAATCGCCGTAAGTGTCGAAACGGATCTTTGGTGAGAGCGGTAAATACGATTGGTCGACCAGCCGCACCCATAAGGTTGCTTGAGAGGGGATGGGCGTGTCGGCCAGCTTGAACTCGTAACCGGATTGGCCGTATGACGGCGCCAGGCCGGTCAGACTGGTCTGGTTGATCAGGCTTTGGCCCAAGGTACCGCTCAATTGCACCAACACACCGGGCAAAGGTTTGTTAGAAATATCCACCACACGTCCAGCCACACCCATCCATTGACAGCCACGGTTTTCTACGAACGAGTCGATGGAGAAGGGTTCAGGAGGACCTTGAGTTGTAAAAGCATAGTCAGTGTTGATGTCATCCGTCGGCGCCAGGGTATACAGTGGGTTGGCCGTGTTGGTCGCCTTCGGCCCCGGCAAGGTATTGGTAGGCGTAAATGGGATGGGAGTATCGCTGGGCGTCACCGGTATGGTGGCCGTAGGTGTATCCGTGGGTGGTTTCCAGCCGAAGGGTGTGGCCGTAGCGGTTGGGGGCGGCGGCAGCGGCGTGTTCGTGGCGCTGGGCAGTACGATCACGGCCGGTAAGGCCGCCGGTGGGTATGGATTGATGCGCGAGGAGGGGAAAAAATAGATTAAAACAAAAAAACATGCGGCTGCGATCATAGCCAATATCACCAGCACCGTTAAGAAATTCCAGAACGCATCCCCCAGGCGTCCGGCATTGGGATTATTTTTCTTTTCCACTGGTTCTTCTTCACTAAAATTGGTTTCTGCTACGTCCATCCTGAACCCTCCGGGGTCATGTTTCCATAATTTCAAGAGACAGCCTTACCAGCTTCTGACGGGCTGTCTGGCGATTGGATCCTGTTTCAGGGTGTTAAGATCTTGATCGTGCTCTTCGCCACCTGAGCCTGTAGCCACTGCTCGAGCGCTTTATGTTGTAACGCCAGGCGCTGATCAGGCGATAAAGGATGTTGGGGATCGACGGCGATAACCTGGATGATGTGATATCCCAAATCGGTCTTGATTACATCGCTGACCTGACCGGCCTTCAGGCTAAATGCAGCCGTCTCGATGGCCGTCTCGGTTAAATAGCCCTGCGGAAACCAGCCCAGATCTCCGCCGGTATTCGGGTCGTAGTTAAAAGCCAGTGTTGCAAAATCCGCGCCAGACTTGACCTGACTTTCGATCTTGCTGGCTTCGTCGGCTGTAAACACCAGGATCTGGCGGGCATGCACCTGGGCGGCGGTTTGCGGCACGCCGGCGATAATCTGGTCCCGTTCCCAGGCTGCCGCCATGGAGAGCTTTTCCAGCCGGCGGAAACTGTCATCGCTGTAACCGTTCTGCTTCTCCCAGTCCGCCAGTTTGGCGGCATCGCCCAGTTGTGATACCAGCCCATCGATGTGCTTTTGCAGGCCGGTGTCATCCAACTGGTATCCGGCCTGGTAGGCTGCCTGGGCCAGCAATTGCTCGTCCACCAGATTGTCTATGACCGTTTTGGCAGCCGTGGCTGCATCCACCGTCTTGCCGGCCGCGCTTTGAGCCGCCTGGTAACGCTGCAACTCGCCCTGGTAATCGTCGAGCTGGATGCCCACGCCATTGACCAGGACGGCCATCGGGGCCGGCGTGGCAGTCGGCGGCAGTGGTGTGGCCGTGCTCGGCACCGCTGTTAATGTGGCAGTAGGACCGCTCGATTTCAACATGTTACAACCCGTCATCCCCCACACCAGCGCCATACCAATCAAATAAAGAGTGAAATACTTGCTAAATTTACATAAACTCATTGAATTGATTATACACGCATATTATTTTTCGTATGCTTACAAAGACGTAGAGTCTCACGGCTTTCACAATCTTGAAAACCCTGCCTTCCTGGCCATCATGCGGTGCGATCCCGGGGGAGAGGGTTCATATCCAATAAGCCGGTCGCACATTCGTGGGCCACGCAAAATGATCTTTTAGATCAATAAGGATGGTGCGTTGAAGGGCAACCTTAGGATGGCTCGATCCTCTTCCACCCACCGGCATCTCGGACGAGCCCTTCAACACACCCTACGCGTTACTACTGGCGGCAGAGTTGGCGGAGAAAGGAAGCGTGTGGATTATGATCGAAGCAGCGGGGAATTGTATTTGAATTAAAAATAATTCGGTTCAATTCAGTGGTTGGAAATGGAAGCAGGATGTATGCGTTTGGTAAGGTGCGGACCGGCAGGAGTATGTTATAATCAGTATAGAATATATGTTCTGGGATGTCAAGAAAATTATAGGAGGTTTCGCAGGGCATTCACAAGAAAGGAAATTTGTCATTGCGATGCGGATGCTTTCCCCGCAGAAGCAATCAAATGACCGGATTGAGGATCGCCACGACGCTGGAAAGAACCCAGCGTCTCGCGATGACACATTCTTAGTTTCTTGTCAAGCACTCTTGTGAAAACCGTAAGGGTGTTGAGGTAATTAATAGCCGTTTGTCCGTTGGTATGAGTATCAAAATGGAAGAAGAGGTTGGGTATCTGGCGAGACAGACGAGGATGTTGGGATTGGCGGCAAATCATTGGGAGGTTGGCTCGAATCCTGCAACAATCCTGTTCGTCGATCAAACGATTTCAAATCAACACTTGACCGCTGCCCGCTGAACTTGCTCTACTCTGGCTGGAGAGGGGGATCTACGAAAACCATGCAAAATCCCACAGGACATCAACGCTCTTTTGGCGAACTTAACAAATCGGTAAACTGGCTGATATTTAGATTAGAGTTTGATAAAAGTACTTGTAAGGTTAGAAGCTTTGTGCTAGAATCGAACACACAGTAAATGTGCTAGTCACACATCACCATACCCCCATATATGGGGGTATACTTTTCCAGACATCTTCGCAGCCTTGTCGTAGCCACAGGAATTAAAGCGGGAGATAAGAACGTGCGCTGTCCCTACTGCCAATATAACGAGAGCAAAGTATTGGATACGACCCACGACACGCGTGGGGGGGTTCGCCGCCGCCGAGAATGCGAGAATTGTCACCAGCGCTTCAGCACTTACGAGCGCCCCATCCTGTCCACCCCGCTGATCATCAAGCTGGATGGCACGCGCGAGGAGTTCGAGCGCGAGAAGCTGGCGCGCGGCATTCGCATCGCCTGCGCCAAGCGGCCGGTTTCGGCGGCCGACATCGAGCGTTTGATCGGTGAGATCGAAGCCTCGCTGCAGCGCATGGGCCGTGAAGAAGTCTCGTCGCGGGTGGTCGGCGATATGGTCATCGCCGGTTTGAAGGAAATGGATCAGATTGCCTACATCCGCTATGCCATTGTTTATTTACACCTGGACGATCTCCGCCAGATACGCAAGGAGATCGACCGATTATTGGAATAAGAAGCTGGTTGCACTTTGTGGATCATGCAAAAAGATAGACTTCGAGATTGCTTCGCAAAGTACGCTCGCAATGACATTCATATCAAGTAAGGAGATACGAGATGGCTTCAAATACTGACTCAACTCGCAGTGGTTTGCTCCCCACCCCCCCGCTCCCGTCCGACCTGCCTCCGGTCGAGCTGACCGACAATGCCCGCCAGGTGCTGCTGCGCCGTTACGTGCGGCGCGCGGATGACGGCAAACCCGGCGAAGTCATCGAGGATATGTTCTGGCGCGTGGCCTATAACGTCGCCAGGGTGGAAGAGACCTGGGAAGGCGACATGCCTGCCCGCGCCCGCGAGTTTTACCGGTTGTTGACCAGCAAAGCTTTCTTTCCAAATTCGCCTACCTTTACCGGCGCCGGCACCCCGCTCGGCCAGCTGGCGGCCTGTTTCGTGCTGCCCATCGCCGACGATATGGGCCGCAAGTCTTCCGGCATTTTCCAGACGCTGCGGGATGCGGCCCTCATCCAGCAAACCGGCGGCGGCAACGGCTTCAACTTCTCGCGCCTGCGCCCCAAGGGCTGCGTGGTCAAGTCCTCGGCCGGGCAGGCCACCGGACCGGTCGGTTTCCTGCGCGTCTACGACCACGCCTTTGGCGAAGTGGCGCAGGGCGGCACCCGGCGCGGCGCCAATATGGCCGTCCTGCGCATCGACCACCCGGACGTAGAGGAATTTATCACCTGCAAGACCGACGAGAACTCCATCACCAACTTCAACATCTCGGTCGGCATCACCGACGACTTTATGCGCGCCGTGGAAAACGACCTGGACTGGGATCTGCGCTTTCCGGACGTGCTTTCAGCGCTGTACCGCGGCTTTGACGGTAATCTCGAACAGGCCGAGGCCATCGGCCTGCCCATCAACATCTGGAAGACGGTGCGCGCCCGCGATCTATTCGACAAGATCGTGCACCAGGCCCACCACAACGGCGAGCCGGGCATGCTCTTCCTGGACGCGGCCAACCGCGCCAACCCGGTGCCGCACCTGTATGCCCTGGAAGCCACCAACCCGTGCGGCGAGCAGTGGCTGGGGCCCTACGAGAATTGCTGCCTGGGCTCGGTTAATTTGGCCCAGCATATGGCCCCGGATGGACAGGTGGATTGGGAGAAGCTGCGCCAGAACGTGGCCCTCTCGGTCTGCTTCCTGGATGACGTGGTGGACGCCAACGCCTACGTCCCGGCCGTGCCGGCCCTGCGCGAGGCCGCCCTGCGCGCCCGCCGCATCGGCCTGGGTATCATGGGCATCGCCGATCTGATGTACCACGCCGGCATCCGCTACGGCTCGGATGATGGCCTGGAGTTTGCATCGCAGGTGATGGAATTCGTGCGTTACACCGCCATGCAGACCAGCATCGAGCTGGCCCGCCTGCGCGGCGCTTTCCCGGCCATTACCGGCAGCATCTACGACCCCGAAGAGCTGAGCTGGCAGCCGCCCTCATCGCTGCTGCCTTATCTGCACGATTGGGGCCGCCCGCGCCTGGACTGGGAAAAAATAATTGAAGGAATCCGGCGCTACGGCATCCGCAATGCCGCCCAAACCACCGTTGCACCCACCGGCACCATCGCCACCGTGGCCGGCTGCGAAGGCTACGGCTGCGAACCGGTTTTTGCCCTGGCTTACATCCGCCACGTCAACGACAACGGCAAAGACCTGCAACTGGCCTACGCCAGCCCGCTGTTCGCCGACGCACTGGATCGGGCCGGCATCCAGCCCGAAGCCCAGCAGGAATTGGTCGAACGGGTGATGCGGGAGGGCACTTGCCAGAACATCGCCGAAGTTCCGCCGGAAATCCGCCGGGTGTTCGTGGTGTCTCAGGACATCACTGCAGAAGAGCACGTCCGTACCCAGGCTGCCATGCAGGCTTTCGTGGATAACAGCCTCTCCAAAACCATCAACTTCCCACCGGACGCCACCACCGCCGACGTCGCCGCCGCATATCTATTGGCCTGGAAGCTGGGCTGCAAGGGCATCACCGTCTACGTCACCGGCAGCCGCGAAAAGGTCGTCCTTGAGACCCGCGCCACCGTGAGTAAGAAGCAAAGTGGGCCAGAAACCTCTCCGGCTGACAAAGCAGAGGGCGCGCCTGAACAACTAGCGATCTGGAGTGAAACAAAGAAGCCCCGCCCACGCTTCTTACCGGGATTTACCTATTCGCTCGAAACCCCGCTTGGCAAGGCTTTCATCACCATCAACGAAAACGGCGGCAGCCAGCCCTTCGAAGTCTTTATCAATACCGCCAAGGCCGGCTCGGATACCGCCGCCGTCTCGGAGGCGATCGGGCGCCTGATCTCTTACGTGCTGCGCCTGCAGAGCGGGGTGGAGCCCACCCAGCGCCTGAACGACGTGTCGCGGCAGATGTCTGGCATCGGCGGCGGGCGCTCGCTGGGCTTTGGGCCCAACCGGGTGCGCTCCCTGCCGGATGGGGTGGCCCAGGTGCTGGATAACTACCTGAAGGGGCGCGAAGAGCGCATAGCCGCCAAAGCCCAAGCGACAGATGAAGAGCAACCCATTGCCAGGGAAGCCGAGCCGGCCGAGCCGCCTGCCCAGACCCCAGCCAACCAGCCGCTGCTCAAGATCGGCGACCTGTGTCCCGAATGCGGCCAGGCGGCGGTAGTGAATGAAGAGGGCTGTAGAAAGTGCTACGCCTGCGGGTACAGCGAGTGCTGAGATAATAAAACAGAGCTTCAGTTTTTGAGGCTTTGTGACTACTTAGTTGTGGATGATTCTAATGGTGGGTTCAAAAGCGGACCCACCCTACCGACTTCCGATGCGGGAAGAAGGATTTTGTGGGTGTTGGTGTTGATGCAATCTGAATTCAACGAATTCAGGTTAAATATTGTGTGATTTTTTTTGATTTTGTTAATGCAGGTATTCCAGGGTACACCCATCAAAATAACTCTATTCTAAATCACACCGCGCTGACCAAAAGCTGATTTGAATTTAATTCTACGTTGATAGACCCTTTCGCTTTCTAGCAATAGATAAAGCCAACAATGACTGAATATCTGGGAAATTAAAATCGGGTTCTTAATAATATCTCAATACCCTTGGCTGTAGCAGAGCTCTAATGCCTTGATCAGTTCTTCTCTGGTAATGCCATGAGTGCGTACTTTCTCCTTGGGACTTCCATCCGGAAAAATTTTATAGCAAAGAAAACATCTAGCTTCATCTGAGGCGTCGAATTCTAATTCTACAAAAACCTCATTAAAATGTTCAAGACGTTTCCAATAACGGTCACTTTCCCGCCGATAGATCTGTCTCGAAATGACCCATCTATTCTCATCAAACTGATGGCAATTGTAATCGGCGGTGGTCAAACCTTCGGGCACATCAAAGTCTGCTTTGTTAGGAGGATACATAGCCTCTCTGAGTTGTTGGAGTACTCCAATTACCATTTCAGAAAAGGAATTTGCGATATTCTTCCTTTTGGCCCAGCTTGTTTCTTCCTTTTTACTTTGCTCGAATTGTTGTTTCTTTAAATTGTCAAAGGGATTATCCATTTTTCATCCTTTATATTCTGATTATTTTCATATTTATCAGGAAGGTATATCACAACCTTATTAATAAAAAAGGAGGATATTGTCTAAAAACTATATCCTCCATTTATTCCACTAGTGGTATTGTGTAGGCCGCCGGACATAATTGTGGGGAAAGGCCGAAATAAATTGTGGCGTGGGCAGATGAAAAAAGGCACACTCAAAGGCAATCCTTATATACTCATAAGACGGCGCCGTTAGATGGGTTCACAAAGGTTTGTTCAATTGCTTGTTGAATAATGTCTAAGTTCGCCAAGAGAGAACTTCAGATCATTTTGAAAGAATGATCATTACCAAGCTCGATAAATTTAATTTGTTTAGATTCAGGAATTCCCTTGATGTGTTTAAAGCGATGATTTAGGCCTAGGAGTAACTTATGATGTCAGAAGGTAAAATCTTTTGATTTTTTAATTTACAATAAAACAAAATAAATATAATTAAGTAATAAACCGAGATATAAGGGAGGAAATAATGAGTGAATGGGAGGAATTAACAGATAAAGAGCACCATCCAATAATGAAAACAGTTACTTGCTTTTCGACTTTCTTATATGCTTTGACTGCCTTAGTATTTTTATTAATGATATTTTTTGTGATTTTTATGGTTTTTATAGGTCAAAGTAATTCTATGGGGATGGCTCCCATTGAATTAATTATGATGGTTTTTTTTCTAATCTTTGGTGTAATTATTTATAGTTTATTGGTAGTATATGGGGTGAACCTTCTAATGGCGACTGACGGTTTTTCATATTGGCGTTTTTATAAACATAAATTCTTTGCATATTTATTTATGGCCTCATTATTGTTATTGGGTTGTAATTCATATGTTCTTCCAATGATAATTAAATTGATATTTAAGTAGTGCGATCTTATTTCCATAAAACTTCAAACCATTTCATAAGCATTTACAAGCCCTCACGTCCGTAGCTGGGAACATCATGGTCGATGTTTCCTACCACAGCGAAGCCTAACCAATACGGCCCTGGTGAAAGCCAGGGCTTGTTTTATCGTTTTAGTTATCTTCTGGCTGTTTTTTCAAGTTAAGATACCGACCATTTTAATATTAGAAAACCGACCACTTTAACCTATAGAACATTAAGAATTAATATCGAAAAACCGACCACCCCTCAAATTATCTTTGAAAATGAGGCCACCCATCACTTTTCCGGCTTGTTCATCGTTACGATTGATGCCAGGGAATGATCTTCCGGCATCGGAAGGAAAATAAATAAGGCTGGTTCTGATGTTGGACATGAGTTCGGATAAGTTAAAAATCCTCGTCTCGTTAGATTAAATTAATCTGATCTATGTATAATTCTTAAATAAATTCCAATCGTTTAATTCTATTAGGAGAGATCTCCTAAATTGAAAAAGCTGGTGAACGGATTAGTACGATTGACCCGTTACAAGGAATATCCATTCTTTGTGATGGTTACCTCCTTGTTAGGTGTCTCTGCTGGAAATGGTTTTTTTGGTTGGAAGTTTGTCGGAGTACTGGCGGCCAATACCCTGGCTGTAGCCTTTGCTTTCATGATCAACGATGTGGAAGACGCTCCCGACGATGCCTTGGACCCGGTTAAGGCCGAAAGGAACCCGGTTTCAGCAGCCGATCTTTCAGCCACAACCGGCCGGGTAGCCTCGTTTGGTGTTGCTCTGACGGCTGGTATCCTCTATAGTGTCCTGGGCCTTTGGCCCTTTGTAACCGGTTTTAGCAGTCTGGTGATTGCTTACCTATATTCCTGGCGGCGTATTCGCCTTAAATCCATGCCTTTTGCCGACCTGGTCTCGCATTGTCTGATGCTGGCCGGGTTTCAGTTCTTGTCAGCTTATTTTACCTTTGAGGCGGCTCCATTAGTGCGCTGGCTAATTCCATTCATTTTTATTCTGACAATCAGTATGTATGGAGAGCTGTTCCAGGAACTGCGCGACCTGGAAGTCGATCGGAAGGCTGGCGTCACTCATACTACCAGCTTGATCGGCCAAAGGGCTGCGTACTGGTTAATGATGGGGTTGTTCTTAATTGGGGTAGGCTCAGGCCTGGCCACAATTTTTATTATCCGATTGCTTTTCACCTGGTCATTACTGCTCCTGATGATCTTTGCCGCCATTTTAGTCGTTCCAGCGTTAATGCGTATCCGGCGCCATTCATCCCAACTTGGAATGCAGCAATCTTTCCAAAAGCCCATTGAGATTGCTGCCGCGTTCGCCCTGGTTCTACAATTTGTTGTACCATGGGCAGCCAAGTTTTTTTGAGCGCTCTCGCTTTTTTTGTCAATCTGTGTAATATTTTAGGTTGAATATGTACATATTAGCGCATCTTTCCAGAAATCGGCGTGTTCGAGTTCAAGATAAGCACCATCGTTCAACGCTTGAGAGCTAACAGATAATATTAATATAGTGAATAATCTGCCGACGCCGGACGCATAATATTGGACGTGAGGTTGATGCAAAACGATGGGTAATATTTAAAATGGTAAGGCATGCTTGGAGTGCCAAGCGCCTATAAAATTCAAGTTTAGAACTCTGGCAACTTTCCCAAATTGTCTGCCTCTGTGCTGTCCTGATCGGTACGAATGTACGTTGTGCCTTTAACCACGATGGGGCACACATTAGCGCCTCTGGTCCATTTGCCTTCGGTATTTTTAAAAATAGTAACAAAGGTCTTCCGGTTTTCGATTGAAGAGACAACTTTGGCTCGTGTCAATTCCTCACCTGTTCCTAGGGTGTCTCCTTTGTCTTCATAGACGAATACCTTGACAATATGCGTCCGTGCTGTGTTGTACTGGACTTTTGTTATGCAGTAGTCAGCCCATTTACCCATCATATTGATCCTTTTATTAATACATCTATCTAACTCTTTCAAAATATACATCTCTATTAAACATTATAGTAAACCATCAATTCATTTACAACGACGATTGAGCTTCCGACGCCGGAAGATAAAGGCTCAACTGAGGATGACATGCGTCAATAATCCCAACTGAAATAACTGGCGAGCCCATCAAACGACACTTGAAGTGAAATCCCTGCGGGGTAGATGCAACCCACGCCAGTTATTCACCAAAATTACTGATAGTCTCCTCGACTATCCTTAATAAAATCATACGAGTTCATCCTACAAAGCTGCTTGCACCCTTTGTAATGCTGTGCTATCATTTTGTTGCATACATAAATCCATTTGGAGGCTGATATGGATGCTCAAGAGATAAGGGGATCAGAGATTGACCTTAATGAATTCACTAAACAATTTCTAAAAGATCACCCAGAGGCAAAAGAAGCATTAGATCTCTTTGGTATAACTTATACCCATTATCAACAGTTTCTAACTGCTCAAAATATGCCTGTGTTTTATACTGCAAGCTCTACAAATGAGGGGAAACAAAATGGAGAGTTGGCTTGACATACAGAAAGAGATTTTAGAAGCTGGTAAGGCTAAGGGCGTACCGGCAGATTATGACACAGTAAGACGAAATTCGTATAAAGCGTTAACCGCCCTAACTGGGCGTCCTCTCATTGTATATGCTTCAGCATATCATGTGCCTGTCAAAGCGCAAATTGCCGGCCAAATGCTCTCAATTGACTTGGCCGACAAAGACGGTTTTCAAGAAGTTATTAGAAACCTAAGTGGAGATGTTGTCGATGTTTTTGTTCATAGCCCTGGGGGTTCTGCGGAGGCTACTGAAGCAATTGTGGCGATCTTGCGATCACGCTTCAATAATGTTAGGTTCATAATAACTGGTTCAGCGAAAAGTGCTGCAACTATGCTTGCTATGTCAGGCAACAATATACTTATGACAGATGCCGCCGAGCTTGGTCCGACAGATCCACAAATATTTATCGGCAATCCCCGTCCTTCCCCGGCGGGTTCCATCCTAGATCAATTTGCATTAGCTAAAAAAGAAGTTTCGAAAGATCCTTCTCTTATGGGTCCTTGGCTCCCAATATTACAACAATATGGACCTTCTCTTATTTTGGAGTGCCAGAACCATATTAAGCTATCGGAGATCTTGGTTGCTGGATGGCTTGAACAATATATGTATCATGGTCAAGTTTCTGCTAAAAGGAAAGCTAAGGCACTTGCACGCTTTTTGGCTAATGATAAAAATTTTTTGTCACACGCACGTCGTGTTGACATTCAATGTCTGCGTGATCATGGTGCAATAATTGATCGCGTAGAGGATCTCGATCCTCGAATTCAAAGAGCAATCAGGAAAGTTCACCTCACGATCATGTCCACTCTCGATGGTACCAATGCAGTAAAAATATTCGAGAATAGTTCGGATGCTGCACTTATTCGTTTAGTGCAGCAGCAAATTGTACCAATGCATTAATTCGACAAAATTCGAAACATATAGTTCCAATCTAAAACCGTGAGTACCTCGTTATACGCTTGAAAACTTTTCTTCAGGCTCATTGGAAATTGATACTTGCAGTAATAGCCGCGGTTATTGTTATCGTCGTGGCAGGCTTTATTGTTTGGGGGCTTTACCTGCGATCTCACGGGTATGTTTGGGCAAACTGGACAAGGTTTGGCGTTTATACAGGCTCTCTATCAAAAGATGACCGGGGGAAGACCCTGTGGGATTGGATGGGATTGTTGCTCGTTCCCATTCTAGTGGGTGCAGTAGCGGGGCTTTGGTCTTACTACCAGCAAAGAAACGAAAGTATGCGGGCTGATATCCGGGCTACTTCAGAACGCGAGATTGCGTTGGACGGCCAACGTGAAGAAGCAATGCGATCCTATTTCGACAAGATTGGGCAGTTATTAATGGAAAAGGATTTGTTGAAAACTAAAGACGTGGAGAAATATACTAAGAAAGCAGTTGTAGGATGGGTTCGATTTTGAACCCACCTTTTTCCAATGCCTAAAATCAGATCTGGCCTACAGTAACCTCATGCCTCAATACCGCCGCTCTCATTTCCAGAGTGGAACCTATTTCTTTACTGTTGTTAGTTTCATCCGTCTGCCTATCTTCCCGGATGAAACATCCAGAAAAATCCTTCATACTGCCTGGCCGTGGTCCAGTTTTCACCGGTACGCCCGGCTGGGGTATTTTGAATCGGATTGGGGTGAAAGGATTGAAAAGGGGTTGATGCAACAGGCAATTGGTGAATAGGGGATAATTCTAAAGGCGGGTTCAAAAGCAAACCCACCCTATCAACTACATTTGCTAATCATAATTATATTTTACGTTTTTATTTTCTAACGGGATTATATTAAAAGTATAGCATTAAAGTCAATTATGACTTGGAAAGTTGAAAACCCAAAAATCTGACATCGTCCAAAAAATATAATAATCTAATTTCTAGGCTTAGGAGGGATTTTGACAGAGGAAAATATTGTTATCCCAGTAACACCAGAAATCCTGGATATCGTTAAGCTCATAGAAGAGCTTGAGAACCGATTGGCCGCTATACTTCGAAAGGTTGAAGAGAGATTGGGAAAATACGAGGCAGAAAAAGAAGCATTTAACCTCTTGGTGATTATCATAAGAAATTTAGATGGGTTCTTGTTAATGCTTAAAAAGGATTTGTGCTTACTGGCTCCCGGCGAAGCCCTCGCACGACCTGCTTTTGAAATTGCTGTTCGGCTACTATGGATGCTTGCCCCGAATGACCCATTTGAACGTGAAGCAAGATGGATTGCTCACTTAAAAAATGAGGAGGAAAACAGAGAAAATATGGCAAAATTTTGGCAAGAGATTGGAAAAGCACAAGGTGAAGATATAACATTACAAGATGTCCGAAAATTTAGAGAAGGAATTTCTAATTTATTATTAGAAAAAGGATACCATCCCTTGGAAAAGATGCCTTCTTTGCGCAGGATGATGAAAGACATACATGAAGAAGAAAAGTATATTGTTTACATGATTCTTTGCCAATCTACTCATGGTACGCATATCGCTACTTGGAAATATAGGAGAAACCTTGGGTGTTCCGAAATAGCGGGTGAATTTATAACGCCAAAAGATTGGGTTTTGGGAATCAGAATTATTTTGTATAGTCTTATTATTTCAGGAAAACGTTTCCTAGAAGTTATGGGCGAAGATAAAGAAGAATGGGTAACGGATGAAGAAGCGGCAAGATTAGATAATAAAATTCGCAAGCTGGTTATTTAATTGCAGATTTATCTATAAACGCTTTTCTCCTTTGGAGTTACTATTATTTGTTGAATCATAGTTTGTGATATTCTCTTCTTCCGATAATTTTACAATAAACGTAGCACGCTCATAAAGTTCATCAAACGTAATTATTTCTGGATTATTTATATTACGGCGGAACAATTCAAACGAGCCGAATTTTTGTTCGTTTATACCTCCACTAGAGATGAATTCGTCCAGGCAACCTATCACGACGAATGATTTGGGTTGGTATAAAAAGGCTGTTTCTCCTGTTGGATTGCCATCATCATCTTTCATTTCAATCTTTGTTTGAATGGCTTTTACAGCTTTTTGAACAGTCTTTTGTATTTGTGCTACACAGCCACATAATTCATCCGAGATAGGCCAACATTCTTCGCGATAAGTATTTTTTCTGAGAAGTAGCGTTTTGTGAGTTTTGATTTCTACGAAACAAAGAGAACTAATCAACCCCCGTGTTTTCATTAAGGCATCGACCCGCTTGCCCGATTCATTGAATGAAAAGCCGGTGGTCACTTGCTCTAATTTTTTATTATCAAGCTGAGAGGTGAAAACATAATTTAATCCATAACCAAATATCCAGGGGTTGTTCTCAAAGAATTTTTGCCAAACTGATTCATCCCCACTAGCTTTCCACTCAACCTTCTTTGAATCGAAATATTGTTGGTCATGGAGCAAGCATTTAAATACATCTAGTTGATTTTTTCGATAGGCAAAAGCGATAATGTCCGATTTTGTGATGTGATGTTGGCTGATTTCCTTGACTAATTCCGAGTTATCGATAAAATATTTCCTTTTTTCATCCTGATTTTTGAACAATTCATCAATCACACTATCGTTCAACCGTGTTTTATCGTTATTATCCAGGTCTATGCACTTAACAAGACGCAGAATATCAAACAACTTCTCAATTTCCGATGCATTAAATGTGAAACTAAGCCTATGTGGTTTACCCCCTTTCTTTGTATATCTTTGAATCGTAATATGTTTGATTTTCCTTGAATCTTCATAGAACGTTATTTTTACTTCTTGTCGTCCAGCAGGTGTAACACGAAGAACAACCTCTTTCTTTACCTCGGCAAATTCATATTCTTCCTCGCTATCGAATACTTTCGATAGAATTCTGAGGTGCCGCGGTTCTGCAAGGTCTTCAAGGTCAGTTGATTTGAATTCCTTACTGATGTAAGTTCTATCGCTGCGTTTGCCGTTGAAGAAATCATACTCATCTGGCGGGCCAGAAGGATAATCGACCATATTTATGCCCCCATTGCTATTATTATTCAACAGAATGATAAAAGGCTTTGCGTTCGATAGTTTATGAGATGATTTTTATACAAAAGGTATTAGAAACAGACCTAATTTATAATAGCACGATTTCTTGTCAGGTGTTTATGTAATAATAAGTGTATGCGGTTGGTAATACTGATATGCTTCTTCAAGCTGTTTTTTAACTCTTTATTCTCTGATAATAATTTTTCATACCTTTCACGCAACGACTTATCTTTTTTATAATTTGAACTTTCCTTTTCAAGTTCTCGGATTCTTTTACAGAGGCCTTCTATCTCTTTTTGGTTTTCGCTTTTTATCTCTGGTATAAATTTATTTTGTTTATGGCTCTCAATTAAAGCGCGAATGTCAACATGGTTATATGAAAAAGTTCTTGAATCCCTTGCTTTTTTCGAGACGAAAGTAAATGTTATACATTCATTATCATTATCCATTTACTGAATTACACGAAAGACTAAAGCCTGCCTTTCTTCAAACTTCGTTTTAATCCAACCAACAATTTTTGAGGTATTTCGCTAGTGCCTCATTTAATTTATTTTCAATTAAGCAGATTATGTTCTTCAATACCAAGGCGATTGGTTCAAGCAGTTCTAAGTAACGCTCATTACCATCATCCTTTGCAAATTGTGCAGAATTACACACCTGCTTAAACTGCAATTTATATAAGGGAAGATTTTCAACAATAGGAACGTATCCCTGGCTTGAATAACAATAGCACCCATTGCCTTGCCCACATTTTCCACAGGAAGAAGGTCTACTGCACCAACCATTTGGTAATGGGATTAAAGAAGAATCTTTGCTGGGCGGCGATGAAAAAGCATTTGGTTTACCGATATTATTTATCACCACTTCTTGAATATCGATAATAGGCCACATTGCTTTCATTACCGTTTCATTATAAAACTCTACATAATAATTCGAAGTAAATATATAATCCCATACCATCAATGCGCCTTCCGGCGCAAGGCGACCAGTGAATCCGAAAGATGTCGACCATCGATTCAGGAGCATGCCTTCCACTTGATTTATAATGTTTCAGGGAATACCTTTTCACTTCACAGCCTGCGTAATCAATCGCATTCACTATACCAATTAAACGAAATTCCTCATACCCTTAATTATTTTCTCACGGAAAATCCCTTATGAGCTCTTGGATCAAAATCTTTACCTCCTTCAATGCCTTTCTCTTTCAAAAAACCAACGGTCGCATGGGAAGCTTAAATATGATAAGTAACTGAAATGGAATAATTCTAAGGACCATTTTCGGTGCTTTTTAATTTCGTGATCGTCAGTACTATTGAAAATTTTACACATTGGAGACGAAGTGAAGTAAATAGAAAGAAGACTTGTGATTTATCATCGCCCAAAGAAATGGAACTAAAAAAATAATAGATAACTCGTATTAAGTTGGTTGTATATTTTTTGTTAAGGTTGTATTATATTCGATATAATTAGAGGAATTGTAGAATAAAAAAGGGATTGATATAGTTACAATCCCTGAAAGGATTATGAATGACCTTAGAGATTGCTAATCATACTGAAGTTACATCTGATCAGATGACGATAACGCTTGCAGTACTTCAAGATTGCAATATGGGAGAGCTTGAAAATGCCATCGATATTGCAAATCAATCTCAAGATGCTTTTAAGTTTGTTCTATATCCTGACATAATTCATTTCAAAGAAGATAAATATAAATTTGCAAGCGGCTCATTCAATTTGATGAAAGCAACCCATGATCTAGTACAAAAGCGACCTTCATTAAGGAAATTATTATCTCAAAATCTAGTTTTTATAACATCTTACCCAGATTCAGATCAATATTATTTCAATGAGTATAAAGGAAAGAGTCTTTCGGATGAATTGTCTCAGTGTCTATTCTATGAATTAGAGCCTTATTCTTTTGGGCAAATAAGATTGGTTAGCACTTACATTTGGGACCATTTACCACCAACTGATATTACTTCAATTCCAATATCCCCTTCAGGGAGGAGAGCATTACAACCTTATTTACTACTTATGTTTGCTTCAGTTGCACTAGATCAATTAATTGAAATACCTTATCATGAAGAAACTCGTGGTTGTCCTTTCGATTATTGTAATAATGTAAGGGAGATTGATAGGTCATTCCAAGTTAAAAGCCTTTGTGATGATTGTGATAGATTTATTAAGGATAAGGTAAGAGATAAAGCCTTGACTAAAGACCAATACTTATCGTTTATAGGTTTAATAAATCGGACATATGGTAATCCATCAAGGTTCAAATGGGATGTGGCAATTTCTTTTGCAGGATCGGAAAGAGAAATTGCTAAGAAGTTGGCTGATTCCGTGATCAAAGCAGGCTTTAAACCATTTTTTGATGATTATAGCCCCTCGGATATGTGGGGAGAGAATCTTAGTAAATATCTAAATAATGTCTATAGCAAAAGTTCACGATATTGTGTAATTCTTGTTTCTGATGAATATAAATTTAAAATGTGGACTGTGCATGAACGTAGGGCTGCTCAGTTCCGAGCGGTTCGAGAAAGAGGTAAAGCTTACATATTACCTATTTCAATAAACGGGGCTAAATTAGACGATGTTGACGAAGATATAGCATATTTAGATTTTAATAAACTAGGCATTGATAAAATATCCGAAATTCTAATCGGAAAATTAGACCCTTAGTAATAAACACAAAACATATATATCGATTATAAATATTTTCTAAAGGTGAAAGTAATTGTAAAAGCTTTAAAAAAAGAAATAATTAAAAAGATTTGGTTGCAAATTCATTTTAAGTTGAAATACCAGGATATTGATCCTGAATGGGGACCAATATGTTCGTGAAGGGAGAACAACTTAATGAAGACTTATAAATTTAAGAATGGCCCCATTGAACAATATTCTTGGGGAAAATATGTTATAGCAGGGAAAACGCATAAAGAAAATGGGAAAATCGTTGGCGTAGGGAAAGATATCTGCATAATTGGAGATGATGTTTCCTCATGGAAGGAGCGAGTTGGGCATCAGCTCAACCCAATGATGATTAGTGGAGTGTATGGTAAAAAAATTAAAATTTTGATTATTGGGATTGGCGCTGAAAAAGCCCTGAAATGCCCCAAGAAAGTGATAAAAGAAATTCACGAAAATGGTATCAAGAAAGTTATTCTGCTAGCTACGCCTAAGGCATGTAATAAGTACAATGA
>DATFYI010000239.1:0-7159 GCA_035315125.1 Anaerolineaceae bacterium
GCCGAAACGTGGAAAACAGTGGAGGTTAATTCACCGGCTATCTTGTACATATTGGGGATCATTAAAAGCAGCCCCTGCGATGCGGTGAATGTGGTTGTGAGAGAGCCGGTCTGCAAAGCCCCATGCACTGCGCCTGCGGCGCCACCTTCGGATTGCATTTCTACAACCAGCGGCACAGTACCCCAAAGATTGGGTGTATGGGAAGCGGCCCAGGCATCCGAGAACTCTCCCATCGGCGAAGATGGAGTGATTGGGTAAATTGCGATCACTTCACTCAACCGGTATGCCACGTAAGCAACTGCTTCGTTGGCATCAATTGTGACCTTTTGACGTTTCATGAGGTTTACTCCGTAAAAATACAAGGATATCCGTTTACCGGACAAAAACTTCAATTTTGAATACACCCGAAGGTGTCTGAACATTCAACCTTAAAGTTTAATGATTTTTTGGATTTCTTAATAGTTATATAGGTCATCAAATCCTCTGTCTCCTGTCATGAAAAGGTATTTTCGTGTTTTTGACAAAATGGTCATCTTGTGTTAAAATTTAGAAGATAATTGATAAAATTTAACCGGTTTATCCGGTCGTAGGTTTAAACGGATTCAATGGATTGCTCTGGTTTCCCAATAATGCCCCGGCTGGTCTACCGAGCTTGGGCATTTTTTGTATTAATAATATTATTTGAATACAATTAGTAATGACCAGATCATAATATAAATTGGAATTGTTTTTTAAGAAATTGAGGAAGTTAGGAAAATGAAGCAGCACAAGTTGCGAATTATACCCCTGGGAGGACTGGGGGAAGTTGGACGAAATATGATGGTTTACGAATACGGTGGGGAGTTACTCATCGTTGATACAGGCCTTATGTTTCCTGAGAACGATATGCTGGGGATCGATTACATTATCCCCGATATCCAATATTTGCGTGAGAGACGACAGCACGTGCGCGGCATCGTGATCACCCATGGACATGAGGATCACATAGGTGCCATTCACCATGTAATCGAAGAGGTCAATGCCCCCATCTACGCCACCCCATTAACGCGCGGTTTGCTTGAAGTAAAACTAGCGCGTCACGGCATGGCTCAAAAATACACCATCAATACGGTTCAAGCCGGCGAAGTGGTCCAAATCGGTCCTTTCCGGGTGGAATTTTTTCATGTTTGTCACTCTATACCCGATTCGGTCGGGTTAGGTATCCAGACGCCGGTTGGTCTGGTGGTGCATACCGGCGATTATAAATTTGACCATACTCCGGTTGATAATTGGCCGACCGATTTTGCCAAGCTGGCCGAGTTTTCACATCGCGGTGTGTTAGCCCTGTTGGCTGATTCCACTAACTCTGAACGGGCTGGCTGGACACCCTCAGAGCGTGTCATCGACCCAGCTTTTGACCAGGTTTTCAATCAGGCTGACGGTCGCATTATTATCGCCAGCTTTGCTTCGCTGGTTTCACGTATGCAGCAAGTGGCTAATGCTGCTGTCCGGCACAACCGCAAGCTGACTTTTGTGGGTCCTAGCATGATTGATAATGCTAAAATCGCACGCAAGTTAGGTTACCTGGATTTGCCCGAGAATTTACTGGTCAATATCGACCAGGCCCTGGCGTTGCCTGATAACGAGATTGTGTTGATGTGTACTGGCTCGCAAGGGGAACCCTCCTCAATTCTGGGACGGCTTTCACAAGGCGCTTATCGCCAGTTTGATATCAAAAGCCATGATACCGTAGTGCTTTCCTCCCATCCGATCCCGGGTAATGAAGAGAATGTTTATCGTACCATCAATCTGTTATTCAAGCGCGGTGCTAATGTGCTTTACGAAGCCATCGCGCCGGTGCATGTTTCAGGTCACGCCAGTCAGGAAGAGATGAAGTTGCTGATCAATCTGGTACGCCCCAAATTCTTCGTACCCATCCATGGGGAGTTACGCCAACTTAAACAACATTCTGTTCTGGCTCAACAGCTCGGCATTCCCCTGGAAAATATTGCCGTAGTAGAAAATGGACAGGTGATAGAGTTCACCGAAGACGCTATGGAATTGGGTGAACGAGTGCCTTCCTCTCTTGTTTTCGTGGATGGCTCGGGTGTGGGCGATGTAGGCCCAGATGTAATGCGTGAGCGCGAAGCTCTCTCTCAAGATGGGATTGTTTTGGTGCATTTAATTATGGACCAGAACAATAATTGCTTAAAAACTGATCCTGAAATCACCAGCCACGGCTTTATTGTTTCCAATGGGGCGAACGAGGTTCTGCTTCAGACGCGCAAGAAAGTCGCTGATGCTGTTGCAAAGGCAAATGGAAGCCTTGTAAAGGATGTGGAACAGGCCGTCCGTACTTTCTTGTATAGTGAGACGCACCGCCAACCGTTGGTCTTTGTGACGGTCAGCAGACTTTAAAGAGTTTGCTCCAACCCGGGGATGATATCAGAGTAGTTTCTATATCGGCAGTGTGACCAGCTTCAGGTTGGTGGATCCCTTCGATTTTGCCATTCTTCTTCCTTCCAACCGAAGGCGCCTCTCAGAGGTACAAAGGAAACCGGTATAATGCTCTCCCAGTCCAACCGGTCATCTTCCAACTGCCAGACTTGCAGGTCTTGTTCTGGTGAACTGCCGACCGGGATAACCATGCGCCCATTCTGGCGGTCTAACTGCTCCAATAAAGGTTGGGGGGGGTTAGGAGCAGCGGCGGTCACAATGATGTCCTGGTAGGGTGCCGCTTCTGGCCAGCCAAGACTTCCATCGGCCAGGTGCACAAAAACGTTATCTAATCCTAAATCCGACAGAATCCGTTTGGCTTGTTCGGCTAAACCTGCATGGCGTTCGATCGTATGGACGGTTTTTGCCAGATTGGCTAAAATAGCAGCCTGGTAGCCAGAACCTGTGCCGATCTCGAGCACATTATTGTGCCCGTCCAGGCCGAGCAGGCTGGTCATCAAGGCAACCATAAAGGGTTGAGAAATGGTCTGCCCGAACCCGATTGGAAGCGGACAGTCATCATAAGCCTTATTCCAAAATTCTGCCGGCACAAATAGGTGGCGTGGTATTTTGCGCAGCACCTCTAATAAACGTGGGTTTTTAATACCTCTGCGCTCAATTTGCTCGGAGACCATCAGCCTGCGAGCCGCTTCATAATAATCCGTTTCTGTCATGGATGCTGAGAGAAGTTTCTCTCCTTGGGATCTCAAAAACTGGTTACTCTAACAATACTATTCTTTTATTGAGTATATTGGATTTCACGATTAATGCAAATCCGCTCTGTGTATTTAATCCCGATTGCCTCTGAATCTAATCACTTGACAAATTAAAATAGGATGAGTAGACTGAATAGTATACTTGTACGCTCTCAAATATACTGTTCGCTTCCCATCTTTTAGTCAATAATAATCGAGGAGATCATGAAAAAGTGTATCTGGATTATACTGGTTCTAATCCTGGCAGCAGTTTTGTTGGCAGCCTGCCAATCTTCTCAGCTGGCCACGCCAACTGCTGCTAATACAGTCGCTCCGACAGTACAGCCTGCTGTATCTGAAACGGCCTTAACGATTACCGGCCCACAGGGCAGCAAGACTTTGACCCTGGACGACTTAGAAAAAATGCCGGCAGTCGAAGGTCAGGCCGGAATCAAAAGCAGCACCGGCGCCATAACCCCTCCTGCTCTTTATAAAGGCGTTTTGTTGACCGATCTCGTCCAACTGGTAGGCGGATTAAACGCAAATACCGGGGTGCAGATTGGTGCTAAAGATGGCTATGATATGACCTTCTCAGCCGACCAGATCACCCAGGGGAATTTTGTTACTTATGATCCTGCTACCGGTGATGAAATTACGAACGCCGGCAAGCTGCAGGTGTTGATTGCCTATGAAATGAATGGCAAACCCCTGGATTCCACCCAAGATGGTACTTTAAAATTGGTCGTTATCAGTGATAAACCCACTCAGATAACGGACGGTCATTGGGCGGTCAGGTTTATCAACTCAATTGAGCTCAAGGCTCTGGCGGCAGCATGGTCGCTTGACCTGCAAGGCGCAATAAGTGATACGGTTGATCGCGGTACGTTTGAGTCCTGCTCGACCAGCACCTGCCACCAGGCCGGCTGGACGGATGGGAAAGCGCAGAAATGGACCGGCACACCGCTTTACCTGTTGGTTGGGAGGGTAGACGATAACACCAAGCATGGCACCGGCGCCTTTAACACCCAGCTTGCCGACCAGGGATATACCATTGCTGTGGTTGGTAAAGACGGCTACACTGCAACTTTCACCAGCGCCCAAATTAAGGACGATAAGAATATCATTGTTGCCAATCAGGTTAATGGGAATGAATTGGCAGACAAAGACTTCCCGCTCAAATTGGTGGGGTCAGAATTGACGAACAAACAGATGGTGGGTGGAATTGCGAAGATCATCCTGCATTTGAGTGGACAGGCGGGTGGTTCACCAACTGCTGCGGCGCCGATGGGTACCATGCCGGCCGCAACAACCGTTCCTGCTGCTACACAGTCCGCTACAACAAGTTCATCTGCAACGCTTGCTTTAACCGGGCTGGTTCAGACCCAGGAAAACTGGAGCCTGTCTGATTTGAAGAATATGAATGTAGCAACCATGACCGTGGATGTGCCAAAACAAGGCCAGCAACAGGTTCAAGGCATTCATCTGAATGGATTATTGAACATGGCCCAGCTCAAGCCAGGAGCGAAATCGCTTATATTTACCGCCTCGGATGGCTATTCAGTCACGCTTGACCTCTCTACGGTGCAAAGTTGCACCGATTGTCTGGTTGCTTTCAATGATAGCGGAGGTTTCAGCACCGTCATGCCCAATCTGCCGGGCAGCGACTGGGTAAAAAATGTTGTCAAGATGGAAGTGAAATAAAACAGAAATTCTATCCGGTGGGTACAGATATACTGTACCCACCTTTTTGAGTTAATCTCATGCGCAAATACAATCAGTTTTTGTTTATTGCATGCATTGCGTGCATCCTCCTCAGCCTCCTGTCTGCCTGTACCCCCAAAGCAAAAACACCGTTGATGGTGATTGGTGCTGGCAGCCTGATCCAACCTTTTGGCGATTTGAAAAAGGCCTTTGAAGCGCAACATCCCGACATCGATATCCAGGATGAATATCACGGCAGCATTCAAGTTCTTCGCCAGGTTTCGGATCTTAATCGCAAGATGGATGTGGTTGCCAGCGCCGATAGTTCTTTGATCCCTTTGTTATTGTATCAGACGGACGATCCAGCTAACGGCAAGCCCTATGCAAATTGGTACATCCAGTTTTCAACGAATAAATTGGGCCTGGCGTATACAGGTAAAAGCCGGTATGCCAATGAGATTACGGATCAGAATTGGTACCAGATCCTCAACCGGCCGGATGTAAAAATAGGCCTGGCAGATCCACGTTTCGATGCAGTGGGCTACCGCACCTTGATGGCTTACCAGTTAGGTCAGGATTATTACAAACAGCCAACCCTGCTTTTCGACATGTTCGATGGAATTTTCACATATCCGATCACAGTGGATGAGCAAAATGGAAATGCTCTTATCCGGGTGCCGGAAGTTTTGGAAACCAAACAGGACTCACGCATTCTTTTACGGGGAGCCAGTGTACAGGCATTAGCTTTGCTTGAATCAGGTGATGTGGATTATGCTTTCGAATATGAAAGCGTTATCCAACAACACCACTTGCAAATGATCCACTTGCCTGACGAGCTCAACCTGAGTGAAAAAGCGTTAAATCCCGAATATGGAAAGGTGACTGTTTTGCTAGATTTTCAGCGGTTCACGAAAGTCAAGCCGGAATTCCAGGGCCAGCAAATTAGCTACGGAATTACGATCCCCGCAAATGCACCCCACCCAGAAGCGGCAGCCGAGTTCATTGCTTTCTTGCTCAGTCCGGAAGGTCGCAATATTATGGAGAAACAGAACTACCAGCCCATGTTTGACCCAGTTCTGGCCGATGGATATAATAACCTGCCGGATATATTGAAAAAATTAGTGGTGGCAGCTCCATGAGACGCTCGCTGTTTCTGGTCGTATTTTCACTGGCTGGGGCAGTCCTGGTATTATTTGTGGTTCTGCCCCTGGTAAGTACTTTATTATCTACCTCTCCGTTAACGTTCATACAGGCGCTGGGTGATCCAGAAATCGGCAGCTCGCTTGAGTTGACTTTTGTTGCTTCGGCTATCGCCACCATTTTTGGGCTACTGACCGGTTTGCCTCTGGCTTACTTGCTGGCAAGGGTATCCTTTTCCGGTAAACGGCTGGTCGAGAGCATCGTTGACTTACCGATCGTGATCCCACATACGGCTGCGGGGATTGCCCTTTTATTGGTTTTTGGCAGCGAAGGCATTTTAGGAAAAAGGGCTGCCTCAATCGGTTTGATATTCACCGATACACTGGCCGGAATTGTTGTCGCAATGGCCTTTGTCAGCTTGCCGTATTTGGTCAACCTCTGTCGAGAAAGTTTTGCCTTGATAGACCCAGAATTGGAACGTTCTGCGATGATCGATGGAGCTTCGCCATGGCAGGCTTTTTGGTACGTTACACTGCCACAGGCCTGGCGAGGTGTGCTCAGCGGAATTCTGATGATGTGGGCGCGCGGGATCAGTGAATTTGGGGCGGTGGTTATCCTGGCTTATAACCCCAAGATAATCCCTGTTCTGGTGTACGAGCGTTTTGAAGGACTGGGGCTTTCAGCCGCACAACCGGTTGCATTACTGCTGATTCTGGTGGTGCTGGCTGTGTTTATCCTGCTTCGATCCAGCTTGGTCATCCGAAAAGAAAGCTGAGTTAGCGGACAGAAATGTGTTTGAACCGGGATTAAGGCTATTTATAATCCTGGCTGCAATCAGACGGTCTATTTTTCCCATTGGATAAAGATTCAATTCGTTGGGTTTGACCCAGCGTAACTCACTGGCTGCGAGCGCCTGGGGTTCTCCAGCTGTCAATTTACATAAAAATGCATGCAGAGTAACACGAAAATGAGTATAAGCATGGCGATAGATGCCAAATGGTTCGCCTACTATAATATCTGCCCCCAGCTCTTCCTGGATTTCTCGTTTCAGCGCTTCCGAGAAATCTTCGCCGGCTTCAAGCTTGCCGCCTGGGAATTCCCACATGCCGCCTAACAGGCCGTGTGAAGGCCTGTGAGTGATCAAGATG
>DATFYI010000240.1:0-9875 GCA_035315125.1 Anaerolineaceae bacterium
ATCGTAAATGAAAATGCAGAGGAAAGTTATAAAATTTGCATAAAATCCAGGCCCTCACTCTACCCGCACCTCCAGTTTGAACTCTAGAGTATCCCCGAGATTTAATCGTCCACTGCTGTTCTCCTGATGATCTTTGTCTACTTCATCAGGGCATTTTTTGCGTCCACTTTTTCGGGACAATTCCAAAGTGAGCTTCCAGGATATTGTCAGGCAATAAACAAATAATGATGATATTCACACCCAGTACTCATATCATAATTAAACTATTGTCATACAATATAGATAATACAGGTATATATTATGTAAATAATGTAAATATCCTGAACAGGCTTATTTTCAGCAACTATCTAGAAATGGAGAAATAATCATGGCAAGTATGTTAATTCAACATCAGGTAAAAGACTACGCGGCCTGGAAAAAAGTGTTTGATTCTGTTTTCGAATTGCGCAAATCCGGTGGTGAGCTTTCAGCCCAGATTTACCGCGACCCCAGCGATTCCAACAAGTTAACCATTATGAATAAGTGGAATTCACTGGAAAACGCTCAAAAATTCGCCCATTCTCCCGAACTGAAGGCAGCCATGGAGAAAGCAGGCGTCGTGGGGGCGCCTAATGTCTCTTTCCTGAACGAAGCCTAAGCGCAATTTGATTTGACCTGCAATAAGTCCCCTCTTCTGATTTCAGGAGAGGGGGTTTTGTTTCTCTGATTGGAACAAAGCTCGGAGATTTATAACTTTCTATTTACTTGAGTAATACTTGTTTATAAAAATCCAGGGCTTGTTGGATCGTATGGTTGACATCCTGGGTGTTTTGATTGGTATCAAAAGCGTGATCCTCGTCCGGTAAATCAACATACTTGACCGGGATTTTGTTTTCTTTGGCATTATTTACAAGAAGGTCCAGGAGATCTCCCGAATCATTATCTTTGCCTGCTTTTACCACAAACAGGGCCAGGTTCTTAGGCCATAGGATTGGAATGTTAGACGATGAATACATAAAGACCGCTGCTTTGAAATTATCGCTATACTGGCTTTTACTGAAAGCATCCGTAACCGGGTCGCCCTGGCCGGAAACTACCCAGAATCCAATCCTGGAAGGATCAATTCCTAGCTGGCCTGCATTGGCAGCCAGATAATCCAAAAGATGGTTCTGGCTTTCGCTAGGATTATCTCCGGGTTGAGCCGAAACAGCAATCATCCCTGAAGCAGCGATGAGTTTGGCCCAAGCGATATGCTGAGGCATATCCTTATCACATAGTTCAGACCCGGGAAAGCCATGCGCCAGGATGACGATGGGTAATTTTTTATCGAAATGATAGCCGGGTGGATAATAAATATCCACAAACAATTTTCCGTAAAAAACTAACTCGCTGGCTAATAGAACCCGATCCTCAGATGGAAGCGTGTAAAGGACTTTCAAATCAGGATAGCAGGCTTCTCTAGAGGGTTTATCGACTGCCAGGATTAAATCAGGAGATTTGGTCAATACCACTGGTTGAACGATAGCTGTCGGTGCAAGCGTTGGGGTGAAGGTAAGTGTTATGGTGGGCGTAATGGTATTGGTAGGAGCAGGCGTGCTGGTGGGTGTTTGGGTGGGTATTTTGGTAGGCGTGCTGGTGTTGGTTGGGGTAGGAGCAGTCGTGCAGGCGGCCAGAAACAATGACAAAAGTACGAGGCAAAAAATTGTCGTTTTCATACGATCCCCTTAGGTGTATTTTCACAGCGAATAATACCGCCTATCCGGGTGGTCAGCCCAGAACAAGCAGTTCAAGAGATTATGGATCTCTAAGGCCTTACCACTAAAATTGACCAGCCATTAAAATGTAGTTTGAACCAGGACATTTTGGGAAGGCTGAGTTATTCTTTGGGGGTAAACGAAAAACCTTCTCTGTATAAATCCCCACCATACAGAAATTACATAAACATTGTACATCTTATTAACAATTATTCAAGTTTTGTATGTTGGTGAGTAAATTAATAATTGATTTGGCATATCCCTATTGTTATAATAAACCTTGTAAAGAGTCATCACGGGTTCAAGTCTGTGCGGATCAGGTATTCCCAGCCTGAAAGGTTGATCTCTCGCATTCTTGCCGCATTTTTCGTAATGCGGCATTTTAATTTACCAAACAGCAATAGGGGAAATTGCCAGCTTGGTAATTCCGCTGGGAGGGAAATTCATATGTCTCGTAAATTGCTGCATCGTCTGATAGTCCTCGATGTGGTCCTGGTTCTTTGCCTGGTCCTGGCGGCCTGCTCCACCAGTACGCCTTCGCCGACATCTGCACCGACGGTCGTTCCCACTTTGGTGCCACCCACCGTTATACCCACCACCGTTCCGCCAACGGCTACCCCCAGACCAATTCCCCCTACCACAACCGGACCCAAGCAAGTGCTGATAATTCTTTCTGAACAATCCATAGATATGGATTACATGCTGACGAATGAAGTCGGAGTAATGATAGATATGCTTACGAAAGCCGGTTTTAAAGTGGTAACGGCTTCAGACTCAGGTCAGCCACTGGGCACCGGTAACACCACCCTGAAACCTGATCTGAAAATTGCGGATGTCAAAATAAAAGATTATGTTGGCCTGATTGATCCGTGTATGGCGCGCACTTCGGCGACGTCAATAGAAACACTGATGATCATAAAAAATGCGGTCGCCCAAGGGAAAGTAATTGCAGCACAGTATGGTGGCGTAGATGATTTTTATACTGCCGGGGTTTTGAAAGGCAAACAATACGCTTATGATGAGGACAATTCAGTTAATTATCCAGACGCAATATATAAAGGGGAAGGCGTCGTGCAAGATGGTAATATCATTACCGGAGGGATTTGTCCTTATGTGGCGAAGACGACTGGCAAACCGGGCACGACTGCTGAATTGATCCAGAAATTCATCGATGCACTGAAGCTTCAATAACACGTCGCCTGAAATTTTTCGAGTAGTCGAATGTGTTCATGGTTTTGTTGTTTGGCGTCACGGGCCCTTCCGATCCCCATCCGGTTCACCCTGACCATCTTCTTCCCTAAACCCGCCCGTGACCCAACATCCGCCTCTTTGTCAAACTATCCGATGATTTTTCTGATTGATCTAAAAAATAGCCGGTAGATACCTTTTCTAACTTTTCTTTTTACAAACCTTTTCGGAGAGCTTAGAGATTCCACGTCACCTATTGTGCGGGCCATTCGATACAACTGGCTTCTAATTTTCATAGTTTAATTACCCGCCTTCCACAATCTTGATTTCATCTTCTGTCAACCCATACAATTCGTATATTTGCCGGTCGATCTGCTTATCCGTCCCCGCTCTGATTGTCCCCATGCCTTATTCATTGCCATGCATCTACCATGATTCTTAATGGTATTAATCATGCAATAAAGAGAGCCGATTTATGCCAAATTTAATAATTAAAAATAATACAATTCAAGAGTCAACTATTAATACTTTCATCGGTAGGCTTGCATCACTGAGGTTCGGTTGTAAATAATCTTGGTAAATATTTTTTAAATATTTGCAATTTTCTTTTGATGCCTTAAATTGATATATTCTCGGTCCAAAAACCAAATTTACCAAGAGAGTAAATCTCGATTTTTCGGATGTTGTTTTAAAGTCATAATCTTGTTCTTGGATTTCAATTGTAGCGATAACCTCTTTCAATGCACCTAATTCAAAATTTTCCATTTGCATGAAGTTTCTTGCTTGCAAAATAAATTTATCTGAAAATAAATATAGAGTATCAAATTGCATTGTGCCATCCTGGGTAATAAAGTCACTCAAGAATATTGCAGAAAATTCAATTTCGATTATTTGGTCCAATATTTCGATCAGTTTTTCCACCCGTTTCAACACAGTAGACGAAACTTTTAGATCATATAAATAATCTTGGAACACTTTTTTCATAGGGGTTTCTCCTTCTCGTGTCGGGATTCATCACGAACTTCAACTATCATTCCTTCAAGGTAATGAAGAATATGGCCTAAATAATTGGCTGAGAATTCATTGCTTCTAAATTTCCACTGCCAATTCTCACTTTTATCAGTAGACTTTCTATTTTCTTCATAGTAGTTGTGCAAAAGTTGTCGAATAACTTCCTGAAGTTGTGTTGTAATTTGGATTTCAACTTTTGGTGTAATAATTTCAGTGTCCCATGTTATTTTTGGTATTTCAAATTGTTGAGTTATATAAACATGACCTGCGTAATATCCCTCATCACGTGCTTCTAGATGGTATTCAAATCTATCATTTCGTTCTTTGCATAGAGTTTCTATTTTTGAAATCAGAAATTCTACACCATCTAGATATTTGACTTCAAATAAGGTCCGTATCGTATCGTTAATTCTTGAAAGCCAGTTTTCTGGAAAATACCATCCCACGAAAGGTTCATCGGGCCATCTCTTATTTTCCAAAATATTTTTTCTATATGTTTTTAGTAAAAAGGATTGATATGGTTTTATAACAATACTCGGTGTATATTCTCGAAAGAGTTGGTAATTCGTTTTTATATAATATTCATCGTTATATTCTCTTAAATTTTCAAGTATTTTTATCCACAATTCTGAGTTTTCAAGATCCGCCTTCATAATTGCCGTAATGGTATTAAAGTATGTCTCATAATTTTTTGGAAGAGCAATCGTAGATGTTGTTTCCAACCATCCGAGATAGTCTTTGAATTCCGGTTTATTGGTGCTCATCTAATTCGATTCTTTACAATTAATTTCACAAATCTAGGTTAAAACTCTGCTGCATACCTTCTGATTTCTTCACTCGCTCGGCTTTTTGGAATGCAGTCTCACGGTAGGCTTGTTCTGAATCTTCGCCCCAGCTCCAGGTATCTTCGAAGGCCTGGATTTGCGCAGATGATTTACTGCCAGAATGTTCGGCGAACAGTACATTGTAATTAGCGTTGGAGTTGAACGGCGGGTCGAGGTAGATCAGATCGACCGATTCGTCTTTGATGTATTCCCGCAGAATTTCCAGGTTGTCGCCGTAGAATAATAAATTGCCGCTTGTTGCTGCTGATGGCATAGATTTCTCCCCATTATTTTTATTCATTATTGAGATATGAATAAACACCATTTTAGCACCACCATCCCGAATCAATATAAAAAAATAGCCCTCTTCTTTCAGAGGACTATTCTTTTCAAGCCTGACGAGTATCCCCGCCTCCGTCCTGGTCGTTCCCATGCTCTATCCATTGCAAACCTCGACCCGGTGGCTATAATATTATTATCTATCGAGGTGTGGGGAGGCAATCCGTGCGGATTAACTGGAAAGGGCTAATTGGTGTTCTTTTCCTGGTAATAATTATTTATATCGGTAGTATCCTGCTTCATCCAGAGTGGACTACCGATTTTCGTGCCTTAATCATTTTATTGGTTGTTGCCGCCGGTTTTGTCATAACCAATTTTACAAGTATTAAAGATTTCTTTCAGTTTCTCTTTCAACCAAGGCACCAGGCAGCATACGACACCACCCGTCCATATACATTATTTGTCGGTCGTCAAGATGCCCTGAAGCGCCTGGAGATCGCCGCTCGCAAAAAAGGCGCTATTCTCTTCCTCCATGGGACAGGGGGTGTTGGTAAAAGTTTCTTAGCCCAACAGTTGGTGTCTAGGGTGAAGAAACGCTACCCCGATCAGGCTTTGACCATCGACCTTAAAGGTACTGACCCAAAAAACCCTCTTTCCCCGGCAGATGTAATGGAAATTGTCATCCGGGCCTACCAACCATTGGAAAAACGTCCTGATACTCTTGATGAGCTCAAAGCGCGTTACTGCGCTGTTCTGAAAGACCAGAAAGTGATCATTTTATTGGATGATGCCCGTGATGCTGACCAGATCAGCCCGCTGGTGCCACCCGAAAGCTGTCTGCTGATCATTACATCGCGCAACTATTTCATCTTGCCCGGATACCAGTGGACGGAAGAACCGGTCGACCCCTTGCCTCCAAAGGAGGCAATCGAATTAATCCTAAAAATCGCACCACGGGTTGGGGACCAAGCCAATGTGATCGCCGGACTTTGCGGGCGGCTTCCACTCGCTTTACGCACGTCTGCCAGTATCCTGGTCACGGAGGCCAACCTGACCCCTGATGATCTGATCCGCCGCCTGCAAGATGCCGGGCAAATCTTGAAGCTGACCGGGGTAGAGGCTTCCCTGCATGTCAGCTATGATCTGCTGGATGACGGCCTCAAAGAAAAATGGCGGCTGCTTGCGGTCTTCCCGGGCAGCTTTGATTTGCAAGCTGCTGCAGCTGTATGGCAGGTTGAACTTGACCCGGCCCAGGATGTCCTGGGCCAGCTTCTGGCCAGGAGCTTGGTTGAATATGACCCGGCAAACCAGCGCTACCATCTGCATGAACTGGCACGCCTGTTCGTACAGCATCATTGCCAACCGGACGAACTATACCAAGCTCAAAAAAGGTTTTCCATTTTCTACAAAGATGTTTTGGAGGCGGCTGAAAAGCTCTATCTCCAATTTGGGGAGAATGTACTGGCTGGCCTGGCGCTCTTTGATCTCGAATGGGACAACATCCAATCCGGCCAGCGTTGGGCGGCTGAACAGGCGGATAAGGATCAGCAAGCCGGCCAATTGTGTAGTGATTATGCCGGACAAGGCAATTATTGTCGATCTCTTCGTCTTCACTCACGCCAGCAGATCGACTGGCTGCAATCCGGCCTCGCGGCCGCCCGTCGGCTGGGCGACCGAAACAATGAAGGGGCTGCCCTGGGCAATCTGGCGCTTACCTATGCACGACTGGGTGAACCACACCGGGCCATCGCGTACCACGAGCAGGCCTTGCAGATCTTTCGTGAAATCGGCGACCGGCTCGGCGAAGGGGCTGCCCTGGGCAACCTGGGGCTTGCTTATGCCGACCTGGGCGAACCACGCCGGGCCATCGAGAATTACGAGCAGGCTTTGCAGATCGAGCGAGAAACCGGTAACCGGCACGGCGAAGGGTCTGTCCTTACCAACCTGGGGAGTGCCTATTTGGACCTAGGTGAACCACGTCGGGCCATCGCGTATCATGAACAGGCTTTGCAGATCCTTCGTGAAATCGGCGACCGGCTCGACGAAGGGAAAGCCTTGGGCACCCTGGGGCTTGCCTATGCACGGCTGGGCGAACCACGCCGGGCCATCGCGTATTATGAGCAAGCCTTGCAGATCGACCATGAAATCGGCGACCGGCGCGACAAAGGAGTAGTTTTCGACAATCTTGCTCTGGCTTATGCCTCAATGGATGAGTTGCACAACGCTATCCATTATCTTGAAATGAGCATTGATATTTTCCATCAGTTAGGAGACCGCAATCATGAATCGGGAGCGAGTTGGGATCTTGGTCACACTTACCTCAAGTTAGGCAATCTGGCAAAATCAGTTGAGCAAATGAAGATCAGATTGGAATATGAAAGAGAAATTGGTCATTTGGATTATGAAAAGCATAAACAAGAGGTCACCGAAGTAGAGAAACGAATTTGTTAGCAACAATATCGTAATAAAAAACGCCGCAAGCTAAAGCGCTACGATCCTTTCACGATAACCACCATCCCCTCTCATCCCGCTCGTGATCCATTACCCAACCAACAGCAGAGGGACAGGTCTTCCCATAACCTGCCCTTTTTGCATAAAATAGACCTCTTGTTTCAGAGGTCTATTCTTTTCAGTGAATTTGGCATCGATCAGAAAATGGATATTTGTTCAGGTGGACATATATTCAGTCTTGTAGGTTGGCGTCACGAGGCCCTTCGATCCCCATCCGGTTCACCCTGACCATCCTCTGATCTCTAGAATTGCCCCACTGTGGGGATGAGGGTGTCAGGGTGAGGGCGGACGAGATTTGTGCGGCAGCACCTTCGTACCTAAAACGATAACGTTTGCGCTCCATTGACCATCAACTCAACCGCGGATGCGGCCCCCACAATTTGTGCGCCGGGCACCAGATCCGCCTCTGTGATTCCGCGCGGTTTGGCGCAGGCGCCACAGGCCCACACCCTGCCGCCGGCCGCCATAAAATCGTTTACCAGCCTGCTCAAAGGCTCAAAACCGTGCGCCTGCAACCCTTCTGTATAACCCTTGGTGGCCACATGCACGCCTTCGATTGTCAACAGGATAGTGGCTTCCTGTCCGGAGTTCAAGGCGGTCCGGCCAACTACAAAAGCCAGGGAGGCCCGTTCAACTGCCTCTTTACCACAGGTATTGTTAATCATGACCTTTCCCATTTCACACACTCCTTTTTTTACCGATGGCGCAACAAATAGTAATTTTCAGCTTGTTTCACAAACTCATTGCCGCTCAAACGGCACCAGGCCGGCAGATCCCTGGCGACGCTTGGATCGCTTGCGTAAATTTCTAAAGTCTGTTTGGGCTGAAGTCGCCGCATGATGGCGGCGATGTCGTCCATCGGCCCCTCTGAACAGCCCCTGTCCCCGGCATCGTAAAATGCGTCACCGCCCAGGCGAGATTGGGGCGCCTGACGACCCGCTTCCTCAAAAGACCGGCTATTTTCAAGATCAGGCCGGAAACCAGAACATACCAGCCACATATCCGCTATCTGTCCGGCCTGGACCACACAATAGGCATGTTGTTGGATCACCTGCCAGTTCTTTTCCTGATTGTGCAGCCGGAACCGGTAGTCAAGATAAAGGCGGTCGGCCATCATTTCGACGGAAGATTGTTGCACCTGCAGGGTATCATAGTTGCCAAACCATTTCTCCAGCCAGCCGGCTGCCTCGATATCCGTTTTCCCCTGTCTGTCACCGGATGGAACCAGCGCCCTGAAACGGACTTCCGGTTGAAAAAGCTGCCTTACGCCTTCAAAATTTTGCCCGGCCAGTGCTTCGATAAAGGTTTTTCCCAGGGCGATCCATGAACCGGTTTCTATATCCACTTGCTTGTCCGAAGAACTATTTGGAAGTTTACAGAATGTCATTTTTTACTCCTTTTGTGTATAATTAAGGTGAACTATATCTATTAAACAGGATTTGTCGGTCAAGCGGGTATCCCTGCCGGATACAGCCAGGGATACAGAGCGGTGCAAAATGGACGGTGCTGATAGAAACGAAATACATTCATTTGGCGACTGGATCCAACGTCGCCGCCGGTCAATGGGCCTGACACAGGCAAATCTGGCCCAAAAAGTTGGCTGCGCGGTCATCACCATTAAAAAGATCGAACGGGATGAGCGCAGGCCTTCCGCCCAGATCGCCGAACTGCTGGCCGACCAGCTTGTCATCCCTGACAATCTGCGCAGCGAGTTTTTGCACATGGCCAGGGGTTATTTTGTAAGCTCAGCCAACGGCTCAAATGAAGCCCTTAGAATTCCCCCTTTCCTGCAGCGGGAACCAGCCCCTGGGCAGGACAAGACAGTTCATTTTGTTGAGCGCTCAACAGAGCTGGATATTCTCGGAAAACATCTGGCACAGGCATTAACCGCAGCCGGGCGGCCTGTTTTTATTTTTGGCGAGGCAGGCAGCGGTAAAACGACCCTGATGACCGAATTTGCACGCCGCGTCCAGGCCATGAACCCTGAGCTGGTGGTGGCTGGGGGTCAATGTAATGCTCAATCAGGTCTGGGCGATCCTTACCGGCCTTTTCGGGATATCCTGGCAATGCTGAGCGGTGATCTGGATATGGGTTGGGCCATAAGCGGGTTTAACCGCCAGCAGGCCTTGCGGATTTGGTCATCCATACCCGATTGGCTCCGGACGGTCACGCTCTACGGCCCCAATCTGGTCAATCTTTTTCTGCCTGTCAAGCCTTTGATCCAGCGCCTGGCAAATTACCTGACCGGACCGGCGGATTGGCTGGATCAACTCCAAACCCTGGCCCAGGCGGGTCAATTGGAGGGGGCTCATTTGGAACAAAGTCAGGT
>DATFYI010000241.1:0-7146 GCA_035315125.1 Anaerolineaceae bacterium
CCAGCCGAGCCGGTCGTCAATGTCACTGCGCGATAGTTATCCTTTGATCCCATGACATGTTTCAGAACTTCTTCCATGGCATGACCTGTCACTGAATAATGCCACAGATAGTTGCCAAACTCCTCAAATTGGTTAAAGATCATCAGATCTTGACCGGAGGCGCGTAATTCTTTGCATTTATCAAATATCTCTTTAACATTTGATTCACTGCCGGGTGTAGCAATAATTTCACTGCCAATCTGTCTCAACCACTCAAAGCGCTCTTTACTCATACCCTCAGGGAGAATCGCAATTGAAGGACAACCCATCAGAGCTGAGTCATATGCCCCACCGCGGCAGTAGTTTCCAGTTGAAGGCCAGACCGCTTTTTGGAGAGTGGGATCGAATTGCCCGGTCACCAGACGCGGCACCAAACAGCCGAACGCCGCACCGACCTTGTGCGCACCAGTGGGGAACCATTTGCCAATCAGCGCAATCACTCGAGCTTCCGTACCGGTCAAACTGCTTGGAAACTCAATATAATTTACGCCATGAAAACCACCACCCGAAGTTAATTGTTCATTCCTCCAGGATATACGAAATAAATTACGCGGCGCAACATCCCACAAGCCGATATTTTTTAAATCTGCTTTGATCCTCGCCGGCACTAAACTGGGATCATTCATTTGAGCGAAGGTCGGAATAATGATATTCTGCTCACGAACGCGTTTTACTGTCCGTTCCAAACGGTCTTTATGGATGGTTAAATCAATTTTTGCCATGCTAAAACTCCTTTTTGATAAAATTAAATCTTATCCTGTGGCGCTTCTCTGACGATGTAGAGGGGTCGTCCCTTCGCCTCATCGTAAAGCCTTCCGATATATTCTCCCAAAATACCAAGGGAGATTAATTGAACACCGCCCAAAAATAGAACTGAAATCAAGGTGGATGCCTGTCCGATTAATTCATGGTGGCCTGTAATTCGCAGAATAATGACGATTGGGATTGCAATGATACTGATCCCAGCCGCAACAAAGCCAACATAGGTTGCCATTTGTAATGGAAAATAAGAAAAGCTGGTGATGGCGTTTAAAGCCAACCGGAACATTTTGCGGAAGGGGTATTTGGTTGTTCCTGCATAGCGCGCCGCACGCTTGTAATCAACCCCGGTCTGGCGAAAACCTACCCAGGCAGACATACCTCTAAGAAAACGATGCCGTTCCCTCATCATGTTTAATACATTGACCACTTTCCGGTCCATTAAACGAAAATCGCCGGTATCCAGTGGTATCTTTACCTCGGTTATACGATAAATCAAGCGGTAAAATAACGAAGCTGTAAAAGTCTTAAACCAGCTTTCTCCTTCCCGCTCAGAGCGGACTGCATATACGACCTCATAGCCTTCGCGCCACTTATCGATCATATGTAAAATAACTTCTGGTGGGTCTTGCAAATCAGCATCGATGATGACTACAGCTTGTCCGCGGCTGTAATCCAACCCAGCCGTCACAGCAATTTGATGCCCAAAATTCCTCGCAAAGATCACGGCCCGCACTCGTTCATCCTGTTTAGCCAGCTCAGAGATGATAGTGGTTGAACCATCCTGCGACCCATCATCCACCAATATCAACTCCCAGGGTTCTTGAGTAGTATCTAAAACCTCTTTGATCCTCTTGTATAGCTCATTGAGGCTTTCTGCTTCGTTGTAAACGGGTGCAATAACCGAAAAAGTTGGCTGCATATTATTCAGGCCTATCGGGCTTTGTTCTGTTGCAAATGCTTCTTTAATGCTGCCATGCTCGGCTCAATTACCGGCGCTTCTTTAACCGCCTGCATCGCCGCTTTGATATCCTTGAGACCACTGCCAGTATTTATAACCAGGATCGGATCCTCCTGGCTTACCAATCCGGTTTCCAATGCCTTGAGCATACCAGCATATGCAGCCGCACCGGCTGGTTCAGCAAAAATTCCGGCCTGGCCAATTTCAGCCATTGCTTTCAAAATGTTTTCGTCTTTAACGGTGAGGTATGCACCTCCAGTTTGAACTGCTGCCCGCACTGCGCGCACTCCATCTCTCGGTAAATCTACTGAAATACTATCAGCAATGGTATTCGCAGAAACTGGTTTGATCTTTTCAGTTCCGGCAAAAAATGCATTTGCGATTGCAGCCGATCCTTCAGACTGAACACCAAACAATTTTGGCATTTGTTCCAACCAACCCAATGCTTGCAGGTCTTTGAATCCTTTATGGATACCAGAGATGATATTTCCATCCCCGACTGATACAAATAATGCCAGAGGCTTCTGCAAACTGCCCATTTCAAGCAACACATTTTCCCAAATTTCAAACGCAGCAGTCTTCTTGCCTTCTGCAGTAAACGCATTGTAACCAGTATTTCGGCAATACCAGCCATATTCTTGCGCAGCTTCGATTGTCAGATCAAATGCTTCATCGTAATTACCATCGACCAGGATTACTTGCGCTCCAAAGATCAATAATTGCGCCACCTTTGCTGGCGGAGCTGATTTTGGAGCAAAGATAACAGCTTTCTGCCCAATCGCAGCCGACATTCCGGCTAAGGCTGCGCCGGCATTACCCGTCGAAGCAGTTACAATTACTTCAGCCTTGATTTGTTCTGCACGGGCTACCACTACCGCACTGGCCCGGTCTTTAAAGGATGCCGTTGGGTTACGGCCTTCATCTTTAATCCAAAGCCGTTTGATTTGGTGCTTTTCAGCCAAACGTGTTGGAGCATAAGTTGGAGTCCATCCTGCCATTCGCAAGGGAGTTCCCTCACCACCTGGGTCTGCAACCGGTAAGAGCGGTAGATACCGCCACAAGGATGGTTCCTCACGACTGGTTATATCTTCAATATGATATTTGCTGCGTATGCTCTCATAATCCAACACAACATCCAAATTGCCACTATCCAGTGGGCAAGTATAAATGACCTGACCAGCATCGTATTCGGCATTGCAAATTGAACAACGATACCCGACAAATTCTTTCATTTGCTTTCCTTTCTTAAATATGCTTCCAGAACAAGCATAATCAGCAGAAAACCTGCTCAGGAGCTATTCGTTTTCAAAAGGTACACCCAGCGAACCGGGCGGCGATGCTCGCATCGCCCGCAAGAGCCGAATAGCCACCCGCCGTGACTTTTCAGGCATCGCAGCCAGAGTACGTTCCATCCATTCTGCATTGCCAATATTCACCAGCAGTAGTGTCAGGATCATCAAGGGAAATGGCGCCACTTGCAACACCTGGGTAGGGATTCCAGGAAAAGCGGGTTGCAGTATCAATCCGAGCCATTGCAGAAAAGAAAAGAGATATACGCCAAAAGCAGCTCGAAATGGATTCCAACCGCCAAAGATTGTGATCGAGAGGGCAATCCAGCCAAAGCCATCCAAACCAGTCAAAGGCCCAGCCCACCCGGCTTTCACACTCAGGGAAAAAATGGGGCCTGCTAGTCCGGCGATCGCTCCACCGATTACGGTGTAGATGTACCGAAGGCGGTTAACATTGGCGCCACGTACATAAGCAGCCGCTGGGCGTTCGCCAATCCCTCGCAGCATCAAGCCAGGGCGTGTTCTGTAGATCCAAAACCAGGCTACAAAAATAATCACAAAACTAAGATAGGTCATCACATCTTGATTGAAGAAGAGTATTCCAAGAACGGGGATTTGACTTAGCAAAGGAATCGCGACAGCATTCAAGCGTGGCCCTGCCACACCAATATAATTATGCCCCAGGAAATAAGACAGGTTTAGACATAAAAATGCTAAAACATAACCAACTGCCACCTGTGACTGATGTAACGTGATACTGCTAAAAGCCACAATGAGGGCGATAAAGGCACCGATCAGCGCACCAGCTACAAATCCCATCAGCAAACTGCCGGTTGAAACTGCCGCAGCAAACCCGCCCATCGCGGCGAGCAGGATAGTCCCATTCATCGATAAATTAATAATGCCTGCCCTTTCAGTGATTGTTTCACCGATAACCGCGAACATAATCGGACCTGCACTAAAAAGAACTCCTGCCAAACCAACCAGGATATCAGAAGTTTGCATTTTATTTTCCTACCGTTTCTCGAACAGGCGCTGGCGTGCACCTTCCACCAGCAGAACAAAGAGGACCAGTACGCCTTGTAGAACACCCGATAGGGATGAATCTAATTTCAGTAAGATCGGCAGTTGGATACCGCCTATATTCAACGCTGCGTAAAATAAAGCGATCGGCGCGGCCCAAATGGCTTGATAATTAATCAACATCGCTACTAATAGTCCCAAGAAGCCATAGCCGCTTGAAATGCCTGGTGTCAGGCGGTGATACACACCGGTCACCTGAACTGCCCCGGCCAGGCCTGCAAAAGCGCCACACAGCAAGAAAGCAAACATCATATACTGCCAGGTTGGAACACCGAGCGAATAGGCAGCCCGAATATTCTTGCCAACAGCTTTTAATCGTAAACCAAAAAGTGTGCCCCTTAACAATAAGTAAACTATTAAAATAACCAGCAAACCTAACCCCAACGCCCAGGGACTAAACCCGGCTACCGGTACGGTCGGCAGCCACAATTGATTTGGAAAAACTAGCGTACCACTCAGCGAGGCAATTCCAGGTCGTTTCCAGGGGCCAAAAATCAAATAAATCGTGATGGCTGTCGCCACAAAGTTCAGGCCCAATCCACCAAAAATCTCATTGACCCCACCGAAAGTCTTGAGCACCCCCGCCAAGGAACCCCAGAGAGCTCCACCTAACATACCTGCCAGAAAGCCGAGAACCAGAATCATTCCGGGTGGCATCGAGCTGTCTTGCAGCAAACGCAAAGCACCCGTCGTAAAAATTGCCCCGATCACAACCTGACCTTCGATGCCGATATTCCAAAGGCCGGCCGCAAAGGTAATCAAAACACCTGCAGTGGTCAATAACAAGGGCGCCCAGGCGCTTAATACATTTCCGATGTCTTCCAACGAGCTGAAAGTGCCCTTAATAATGCTGACATAGGCCTGAATTGGCGGGGCTCCTGCCATTAATAAAACAAGTGTCGTGAAAAGAAGGGCCAGGATTACCGCCGCTATTTGAAAACCGATGGTTAACCAGAAGTTTTTCTTCATGGGCGTTCCCCTGTTTTGGTTAATTCGGACCAGCCTATTCCACCGATCAGTTCGCCAAGTTTCTCGGTGGTAAGTAAGTCCGCATATAAAGGTGGTGTCACTTTACCGCTGAAAAAGACCAGGACGCGATCGCTATATTGAAGGATTTCTTCCAGATCGGATGAAACAAATAGGATCGCTGTCCCGTCACTTCGACAGCGTTCTTTAAGCTTGCCCCAAATGTAAATCGTAGACTCGATATCCAGGCCGCGGGTTGGATGTTCCAAAAGCAGTAGATTGAGTGGTACCCTCATCAGCGCTAACAAAGCCCGTTGTTGGTTGCCTCCAGAAAGCGATTCAACAGTGTTGGATGGCGTTCCCCGTATATTAAATTCGATAATACGTTGTTGCGCCAGTTCACGGCCTTTTTCCCAGTTAATGAAAAAGCCTTCGGCTTCTTGTGCCAGGATCACATGCTCGGTCAGATTCAACCCAGATACCAGCCCTTCTTCCAAACGGGAAGCTGGTAAGAAAGCCACTCCATGTCGTTTAAAAACGTGATAATCACATCCAGTTAAATCCTGGCCACCAACGATCACCTGGCCTGCAACTGTCCGCACAATACCAGCCAGGGCACGTAAAAATAAACCCTGTCCGCTGCCTTCCATGCCGGCCACACCAATTACTTCACCACCGCAAACATCCAGGTCAATATCGCCGATATGCATGCGGTAATCTTCAACAGCCATTTTCCGTAATGACAAAGCCACGTCTCCGCAAGTCCCAGGCATACGTTCCCCTAATGTAATTGCTTTGCCAAACATCATTTCGACCAATTTTTGGGTGCTATAAGGTGGTTTCACTTCACCAACCAGGTGTCCCTGGGCCAGAACTACCACACTATCACACAAACCTTCCACATCTTCCAGCTTGTGGGAAACGAATAAAACCGTCATACCTTGTTTAGACATCAGCCGCAGAGCTGCAAACAAATTTACTTTTTGAGTCGTACTGATACCGGTTGTAGGTTCATCAAAAATTAAAACACGCGCCCCTAGCCAGATTAACCGCAAAATCTCAAGTTGTTGGCGCTCACCGACGGTCATTGCATCAACATATTCTTCAGGGTCAAGAGAAAAGCCAAACTGTTCTGACAGATGATTGAAATCCTTAAGCGCCTCAACCGTATTAGGCAGCAAGCCGCCTTCGCTACCCAGGATGAAATTATCAATCACACGCATCGGAGGAAAATCGAGTGGGTCCTGGTGCAGCATACCCACCCCGTGTCGAAGAGCATCTGCCGGCGAATGGATCACAACCGGTTGGCCATCAAGGACGATTTCCCCTTGGTCTGCCCGAATAAATCCGGATAATATCTTCATTAAGGTGCTTTTCCCGGCACCGTTTTCACCCAAGATACCCTGTATTGTCCCAGCCGGAATATCCATGCTGATACCTACATTAGCATGGACTGACCCGAAAGTCTTGTGGATGTCCTTCAGTTCAACTCTCATGGCGTAATCCTGGTAATGAGCCTTTCAACAAGAAGGTTTCCATAGAAAAAAATTGAGATAAGGACAGGATTTGGGGAAGGCTTTCGCCTTCCCCAAATATTGAATTAAAGTTACTTGGAAACGCTCTGGCCATCCATACCCTGCAGAAGCTGAGGCAGGTACCAGATCTGCTGATCGGTTGCGGCAGTGCCGTCTTTCAGATAGACTGAACCGTCCTGCAGATTGAGCGGGCCTTTCCATAGATTCAATCCACCGGCCAATTCGGCGATGAATTTATCCAGGTTGGCTGAAGCATCGCTGCTGAGTCCCTGTCCTTTATTGAAACCAACTGCGCTGGTATCCGGATTATTGATGTTCGTCCAATCCGGGCCATTCCAGTTCCAACTCTCAGTGAATTTACCAGCGATAGCAGCCTGAACAGCCGTTTCAATTCCTGGACCCCAGTTAAAATACGGGACGCCCAGGCAGACAGCCGGGGCTGTGCTGCAGTTATTCTTGTAGTCGTAAGAAACAGCCCAGACTTTCTTGCCGGCATCATTCATTTTCTTCGCCT
>DATFYI010000242.1:0-5440 GCA_035315125.1 Anaerolineaceae bacterium
TTTCGATTGAGTAAGTTTCGTGAGCGCTCATAGCTTCCCTCCGAGTGAATGGATCAATTTAAGTACCAAAGCCGAAATACAAGTTTATCATAATTTATCCGATCATAAAAAGCTGATTCAGAAAAACACCCCCTTCTGCAATCAGAAGGGGGTGGGATAACAAGATAATGACGATCAATAATCAGCTACCTTTACACTTTCCTGATAAAATTGCTGAGCGCCGGGGACGCCGACCCCGGCGCTCTCTTAAGGAGGAGAAGAAGAGAAGTCGCCCTTACGGATAATATTACCAGAAACATTAAGACGATACTTGACGTCTACCCTACGATTAACCTACGCTAACCCACCAAATTGTATATTTAATACTGTTTATGGGTAGAATTCGGATCAAAGAATGAGTAATAATGCATCCATTGAGATTGAGAACCTGTGGCGGATTTATAAAATTCGCGGTGCCAAACAAAAAGAGCCTGGCGAACTGGTTGCTCTTGAGGATGTAAGCCTCAGACTCTGCCCGGGTGAAACATTTGGTTTGTTGGGACCAAATGGTGCCGGAAAAACCACCCTGATTAAAATCCTGACAACGCTTTTATCTCCATCCCGGGGCCGTGCCCGGGTGGCAGGTTTTGACGTCAGTAAAGAGCCGGACAAAGTCCGCCAGCGCATTAATATGGTTTCTGGAGGTGAATCCTCGGGTTATGGTTTGTTGACCGTACGCGAAAATTTGTGGATGTTTGCTCAATTCTACGGTATCCCCAGCTCCGAGGCCAACCAGCGCATCCGGCGACTGCTTGAAATCGTTGGGCTGGCCGATCGCGCCAACACGAAATCTTCCGATCTCTCCACCGGCCTGCGACAGAAAATGAATATTGTGCGCGGTTTTTTGACCGATCCCGAGGTGCTTTTCCTGGATGAGCCTACCCTGGGTCTGGATGTGGGCGCTGCGCGGGATGTTCGTGGCTTAATCCACCAGTGGGTGGCCGAAAACCCCCAGCGCACCCTTCTTTTGACCACCCATTACCTGGTGGAAGCTGAGGAGTTGTGCAACCGGGTTGCAATTATCAATAAAGGCAAATTATTGGCCTGCGATACACCCACCAATTTAAAACAATCCCTGGTCCATGAAGCGGTCTTTGAAATCCAGGTTACGCGTGAGCAAGCCCTGGACGATGGACTTTTTCAGGGCATCCCCGGCATGAATTCATTTCACATAAACCGGGAGGATGGGAATCTCAACCTGCACGTGGCCCTGGCTGAAGAAGCTGCCCTGGCTGAGGTAATTGCTGTGTTGACCCACCAGCAAGCGCGCATCCTCAATCTACAAAAACGAGAGCCAACTCTGGAGGATGTATTTGTGCACCTGGTTGGAAAGCGTATGGAGGAGGTCGAACAAAATGCCGATGTTTCCACCGATAACCCGTAGAAATACCGGCTGGCGCTTGTTTTTACAGACCGTCATCGGCCGCTCTTACCCGCGCACCATCGGCCAACAGCGCGAGAAGTCCTGGATTATTTTTGATGTCTTTCTGCCGTTGTTGAGCGTGGCTTCCTATGTTTTTGTCTACCGGGCTATCCACGCTCCTGAGGATTATATTGGTTTTGTGGTAATCGGCGGGGCCATGACCGCCTTCTGGATGAATATCTTGTGGGGCATGTCCAGCCAGCTTTATTGGGAAAAAGAGACCGGCAATTTACCGCTATTCATTATGGCGCCCGGGCCCTTGACCGGTATTTTATTGGGCATGGCTGTGGGTGGGTTGGTCGCTACCACTCTGCGCGCCGGCGTGATTATTCTCCTGGGCAGTTTGCTGTTCCAGGTAAGCTATGTCTTTAGCAATCTGGCGTCGCTGTTGGCGGTCTTTTTTTTGTGCATGGCTGCCCTTTACGGTCTGGGTATGATGACCTCATCCCTGTTTTTGTTGCTCAGCCGGGAGGCGTACCACCTCGCCAACCTGGCCCAGGAACCGGTCTACCTAATCTCAGGTTTTTATTTCCCGATCAAGAGTTTTCCTTTCTGGTTGGCTGGCGTTGCTTCTGTCCTGCCTTTGACTTTGGGCCTGGATGCCATGCGGCAATTGTCTTTTTCAAGTGGGCCTAGCCTGGGCTTTTTATCGGTTCCTCTAGAAATTGCCATCCTGATCGGATTAACCATCGTATTCCTGATCACGGCTCAATGGCTGCTGAAGTACATCGAAAAGAAAGCCATCCGTGAAGGGCGCCTGACAGAAAGCCGCAGATGAGCAGAGCATCGGCCTCCTGGAATTCTTTTAAAACTGCGGCCTGGCTGGGTTGGCAGATAGAATCCAATTGGGCCGATCCATTTCTGTTTGCAATCTATTCCTTCGTCAAACCTCTTTCAAGCGCAGGCATCCTGGTGGTCATGTATGCTTTGATCAGTGGTGGAAACTTTAGCACACCTATTTTTGCATATATTTATATCGGTATGGCTTTTTATATCTATGTCGGTTCGATCATGACCGGCGTCTCCTGGGCAATTATTGATGACCGTGAGCATTACCGTACTTTGAAATACATCTATGTGGCGCCAGTGCGCGTCCCCTATTACTTGCTCGGGCGGGGAATCGCGCGTTTCTTGATTGGTAGCATCTCGGTCTTGATCACTTTGATCTTTGGCGTCTTGTTTTTTAAGCTCCCAATTGTCTTGAGCGCCATCAACTGGCCGCTTTTTTTGCTGGTTTTTGTAATGGGCATCCTGCTGCTGGCTGTGATGGGTGTCCTGTTGGGCGGCATCACTTTGATGATGGCAAATCACTCTTTTTTGGTTGGTGATGCCGTCGCTTCTGCCTTATACTTATTCAGTGGGGCGATTTTCCCTCTGGAAGTGTTGCCCGCCTGGATCCGCCCGTTGGGCTACATCATGCCAATTACTTATTGGCTGGAGTTGTTGCGCCGTTCGTTGGTCGGTTCAATCACACAATCCTTTCCGACCTTTGCCTCTCTCTCGGATGCCCAACTCTTGGGAATCCTGTCCGGTTTGACCATTTTGTTTGGCGGCGCAGCCTTGTTTACCTTTCAGTGGTGTGAGCGCTGGGCGCGTGAGCACAGCCGCCTGGATAGCACCAATAATTATTAGAAATAAGTTGAAAAAAAATGACAAAAAATAAAATTGCTAGCTCTGATCAAAAACCGTTACACCGCTCCGGATTTGTCGCCGTGGTGGGTAGACCAAATGTTGGTAAATCTACATTGATAAATGAGCTGCTGAAGCAGAAGATTGCTGCCGTTTCACCGCGCCCTCAAACTACCCGTCGCCGCCAGTTGGGTATTCTGACCCTGGAAAACGCTCAAATCGTTTTTCTGGATACGCCGGGTATGCACCATCCGCACAACAAGCTGGGTGAATTTATGAACGGCGTCTCGCAGGATGCTTTACAGGATGCGGATGTAATCTTGTGGATGGTCGAGGCGAACGCTGAACCTTCCCAGGACGATCAATTGCTGACCGAGACCATTGCCGGATTGAGCAGGCCAGCGCTTGTCCTGCTGGTCTTAAACAAAATCGATTTGGTAACGCCTGAGCAGATCGAAGCACGGAAATTGACCTATCTCAAGCTGTTGCCGCAAGCCCATCCCTATGTTCTATCCGCCCTAACCGGATTGGGAAGTGATGAGCTGCTGGAGGCCGTCGTAAAAGCGTTGCCCCAGGGCGAGTCTTTCTATGATGAAGAACAGGTGACAGATTTTTATGAACGCGATATTGCCGCCGAATTAATCCGGGAGGGTGCCCTGCTCTATTTGCACGAGGAAGTCCCCCACTGTGTGGCTGTGCGCATTGACGAATATACCGAGCGGGGTGATAAAGGCGCCTTTATCGGTGCGACGATATTTGTGGAAAAAGAAAGCCAAAAAGGGATCGTGATTGGGCAGGGCGGAGAAATGCTGAAAAAGATTGGCTCCAGCGCCCGCAAAGAGATCGAAAATATGAGTGGTCGCAAAGTCTTTCTGGAAATCCGTGTAAAGGTCAGTAAGAATTGGCGGGATGATACGGACAGCTTGCGTATGTTAGGCTACGTTCAGCAGAAAGAAGGATAGACTGACTACGCCCTTGTTTTATGCTGCATTGATACTGGCGGTCTGCGACTGGCTGGCAGTTTGGCGAAAGTGGCAACCGTTGCTATATGTGGCTAAACCTGCCACGCTGCTGGCACTGATCGGTTGGTTCTGGCAGGTAGGGCAGGGGCATTTCCAGAGTGAGAGCGTACTGGTCTGGTTTGGGCTGGCATTGCTGTTTTCATGGTTGGGTGATGTGGCGCTGTTGTTTCCAAAGCGCTTTTTTATGGCCGGTCTGGGCGCATTCCTGCTCGCCCATCTCTGTTATATCATCGCTTTCAACCAGAGCCTGCCGGTTTTGCAAATTGGCAGCCTGGTTTTGCTGGCTGGCGTAGGGATTTTGTTTTATTTGATCCGGCGCCGGATTATGCGTAGTCTGGCGAAGCGCTCCAGCCCTGCATTTTTGAAAACCGCTGTTTCCATCTATAGCGTGGTTCTCAGCCTGATGCTGCTCTCAGCTTTGTTGACCCTGCTGCGACCCGATTGGCCTTTGGCGGTTGCCGGATTGGTTTCGTTAGGAGCGGGATTGTTCTTTTGTTCAGATAGCCTGCTGGCAATCGACCGTTTTGACAGTCCCCTGCCAAACGGGCAGTTGTTCGTGCATATCACCTATCATCTCGGGCAATTTGCTCTGATTGGCGGGGCGCTTTTGAGATACGCTCGCTGAAGGTTCACGATTTCAAGGCTTTAAAGCCTTCGCCCAGCGCCTCATGGGCCACACCGATGACCATAAAGGCCTTGGGGTCTGCATCGTGCACCAGTGCTTTTAATTGGTTTACCTCTGAGCGAGTGATGACACAATACAACACCGGCCGCGCCGCGCCGGTATAGGCGCCCGTGCCGGCCAGAATCGTCACTCCCCGTTCCATCATATTTAAGATCTGCCCGCATACTTCTTCGGGTTTACTGGTGATGATCAACGCCGTCCGGAATATTCCGGTGCCTTCCGAGACCATTTCGGCCGACAACCCGCTGACATAGATAACCACCAATCCGTATAATGCGTGCTCCCAATTAAAAGCGAAGCCACCTGATAATACAACCAGCGCATCGACTGCCAGATAAGATTGGGACATCGGCAGACCCAGGCGATGATTTAGAATTTTTCCCAGGATATCGCTACCGCCGCTGGTACCCTGCCCACGATAAACAAAGCCCAGCCCCACCCCCAGTATCAACCCTCCATATAGACTATTGATAAACAGATCTTTGGTTATGCCACCGGCCGGGATGATTAACGCCAATAAATCCGTAAAAACAGAGAAAAGCAAGACCGCCAAACCGGTTCGGAAGGCAAAACGCAACCCGCCCAGATAACGCCAGCCTATAATGAACAGGGGAATATTTCCGATTATAACCATCACGCCGA
>DATFYI010000243.1:0-4775 GCA_035315125.1 Anaerolineaceae bacterium
AAGGATTGCGCCTTTACTCAAAAAGGCCTTACCCAAGGTTAAACACACGGCTACACCTGCCCCCACTTTACCCACGCCAGCTCAATCTGGAGCTGCCAACTTGCCCATTGTATCCAGCCCATATCTCACTCCAACACCAACTAAAAATAGCAGCTCGAATATACGGAGCCCGAGTATCCTTGTAAAACAAATAGGTCTGGCAGAAAAATACATTACTGCACATTATTTACATAATCTTATTACCAGCACCTTGATATTGCCCAGCTCATTGGTAAATGATGACCTGCCGCATCTCATCCAACCAGCCGGTTCCTATTGGGATATTAATTGGAGAGGCAGCCTTACTACTGGCGGAGCCATTCTTCTCTTTATCAATTTGGGCTTAATCGGTCTGGGAACCGGATTGGCCTGGAGCAAGAAAAAACTGGCCGGTTGGATGCCCCTGGTTATTTTCCTGGTCTACAATCTGGCCACTGCGGTGGCCCGCACCTCTGGCGGAAGATATATCGTGCCAGTTGAATGGGTGGTTTATTTTTATTATGCCGCCGGTCTCGTGCAGGTCACCGTTTGGTTTACAGCATTATTCAAATGGGATCAGAATTTATCTTTGCGAGGCGAATCTGAAACCCTGCCGGTTGCCGATTTGGAGAGCAGCAAGAATAAAATACCGGCCTGGCAAACAGTACTTGTTGTATTGGCTATTTTGATTTTTGCGGCCAGTGTGCCTTTATTGGAAAGCGTTTTTCCAATTCGCTATACAGACGGGAGCCAGGCCAGTCTGGTCAGTAAGATGCAGCAAGACGGAATTTTTAAAAAGATCCAGGCCAGTGGTTTGGACGTGAGAGAATTTGTCTCAGAGACCAGCAATACATTGTATCTTGGCCGGGCGTTGTATCCAACTTATGCTCACGGCGCCCTGGATGATTCGGCTCAGGCTTCTCCTAAAGATCCGCCGAACGTATCCCGGTTGGAGTTTACTCAGATTGGGCCGGCTGGAAATAAAGCGGTGGTCTTACCGGTAAGTTCAGCCGAGCAGGTGGCTAATTTTAAAAACAACTCGGACGTATTGATAGTTGGCTGCCAGAATAATGAATTTCACAATATCAATGCAATTGCCGTGGTAGTGCTCGGAGCAAGTGATACGGTCTACCTGCGCTCCCCGGCTGAACCGTTAAGTTGTCCGGTAACTGAACCATAAGGATAGGATCGAAAAGACTGCCATGATAGAAAAAGATCATAACAGCCAGGTATTAAGGTTCATCCCGCTTTTTTCCCTGCTCTCGGCGCTGGAAGCGCTGGCTAACGCCATTTATTTAATGAGCTTGCCTGCAGATCCTAAAAACGCACTCATCTTTGGGTATTCGCTGCCACGCCTGGTGATTATCTTGGGCTTGCTGGTTTTGTTGATCATCAGTCTCGGCCTGGCGTTTTTTTCCCGGCGCAGGCCGGATCGGGTGAGCTTTTTTGCCGGAAAACTGGCGCAAAATCGGCGATTATTTCACAGCGTTCTCATTTTTGCGGGAATTATTTTTATCATTGGTTGGGTAGCAGTTTTTACACCGGATATTTATTATGGCCAATATAGTTCTTATTTTACCCGGATCAGACCGGGTCTGATCTGGCTGACCTTGCTCGCTGTGCAAACGGCCATTTTTTTATTGCTCTGGGAACGTGAACGGCAAGGGTTGCAGAATGTGGATCTTTACCGCCAGGACAGAAAAACTGTTCTGCTCAGCGGCATCCTGCTGGTTTGTTTTCTGGGAATATGGGTATTCATTGCATTGAGTCGGGTTGGATTAACTCCCGACCTTTTTTGGGGAAAAACGGGTGTACCGTTGCTCAACCTGCAGATTCTGTCTGCCCTGCTGATTGGACTACTTTTTCTGGCATTATTGCATAAGTACCAAAGCCAAAGCCCGATAAAAACGCGTCAATTTCTGAGTGGTTGGAAAATAGACTTGCTGATATGCCTGGTTTTGTGGCTGGCAGCAACCTTTTTTTGGATCCGTGAACCTTTATCCCACAATCATTTTGCACCTGGTCCATATCCCCCAAATAATGCGGTTTATCCTTATTCGGATGCCGCCGTTTATGATTTGACTGCTCAATTTGCTATCATCGGCCAGGGCTTCAGTGGATTCAGGGGGCATATCGATAAGCCGCTTTACTCTGCCTTTCTGGTGTTCTTGCACGTCGTTATGGGGCAATCCTACCAGCGAGTGATCGCTTTGCAGGTGGTTTTCCTGGCAATTCTTCCAGCCATGTTGTACCTGATCGGACGGCAGCTTTTCAATCGCAGCGCCGGCGTGATCGTGGGTGGGCTGGCAATATTTAAAGGTATCAACAGCATAGCTGGCATGCTGGTTATTTGGGATGTCTCAAACCCTAAGATGATGATGAGCGAGTACCCATTGGCGGTAGCTCTGGTTTTATTTACCTTGCTGATGGTCGTGTGGCTGAAAGACCCTGAGCGCCGTTATCGCTATCTAATGGCGGCCGGCGGCGTGATTGGGCTGGCCACACTCGTGCGTAATAACAGTTGGATTATGGTTGGAGCGGCCTGGTTGGTCATTCTAATAGTTTATTGGCGACGCTGGAAAAAATGGCTGCGGGCCAGTTTATTGTTTACCATTGTACTGGTGATCAGCATCTTGCCCTGGATGTGGCAGAGCGCCCAGGCGAAGCACAATCCATTTTATTTTTTGACGCCCTTACGGGGTGTTGTACTCAACAATCGCTATTTGCCATATCTACCCACACCGGCAACCAGTTTACCTTCACCAACCAAAACCCCGCTACCCGCAGGTGAGATGGCTACACCAGTTGTTGCTTCACAGCCATCTGGACCGTCTGCACCAGGCAGGGTTAGATCAACTGCTACATTCTTCCAAAGCCTCAAGAGCTTTACTTTTCCAATTGCCGATAACTTTTTGCACGACCTGGTTACCAGCGTTCTGACGCTACCGAGCTCGTTTCAAAATGAAAATCTCTGGAACCTGGTGCGCCAGGAGCAGCCCTCTTCCTTTTGGAATACGATCTGGGACGGCCGCATGAACCCGACCCAGGGCTTTTTGGTCTTTCTGGATATGATCCTGCTGGCGATCGGGATAGCAAGCTGCTGGCGTCGATGGAATCTGGCTGGCTTGATGCCGCTGATTACCTATTTAGCGTACAGTCTGGGTACTGCTGTGGCCCGTACTTCCGGCGGCAGATACATCGTCCCATTGGATTGGGTAGTTTATTTCTACTATGGTTTTGGACTTTTGCAGGTTGTGTTGTGGGGTGCGGCTTTCTTTGGACGTCAAATTGTTGCCGATCCAGTTAATTGCTCTACGGAAAAAGGAGCTCAACCGGATCAACCGCGAGTCGGGCTGTTCAACTGGCGGTCATTTGCTGTATTGGCGGGTTTCTTTGCCATTGGGACGTTAGTGCCCCTATCTCAATATCTGTTTCCGCGGGTTTACCCGATTCTTTCAAAGCCTGCCATCGTTCAGATGCTGGCAGATAAAGGGGCAATAGCAAAAACAAGTTACAGTCTGGTCGAGTTGCAGCAGTTTGCCGCCGGTAAAAATAATATCGTTGCTTACGGTCGTGGGCTTTACCCACGTTATTTGGATTTTAAAAATGACGACAAGGCCAACGAAGTAGGCAGCGGTTTGTCGAGAAGTAAAAATTATCTGGTATTTGACTTGGTTGGACCAGGCGGGTTGTTTCCTTCGGCACTGCAGATGAGTACTGCACCGGCTTACTTTCCGAATGCTTCTGAGGTGGCCGTGATCGGCTGCAAGTCGGGTTCATTCGTATACCCATTTGCAGTGGTGATCCTGGCCCCGCAGTTGACGGTTTACAGCCAGAATTCGGCGCTGCCAGACATTTGCCCGTCAAAATAATCATCATTTATGATTTAAGCCAGCAGCTTGTTAACCAGGCGCGAGGCATATTCCCGGCAATTTTCTGGGTCAAACAGGTTTATTTCAGTGTGCTGCTCAAAAAGCCTGGGCGCCAGGACTGCCATCATGACTGCTGAGCAAATCTGAATGAGCGCCACTTTCAGTACGTCTGCCGCCAACTGGCAGCCGCGCTCCAACAGATCTCCCGCCAGGTCATCGATAAATTGGTTTACACGCTGCACCAGCAGCGCATCGTATTTTCCTTCCGCCAGCAGGTTATAAAAATGCGCCCGGGTGATGCCCGGATAACGAATACCGCCTTGAATTAAATCTGTGAAAATCTCGATGCAGCGTTCCGGCGCAGCCAGCCCTGGCATGGGGGGCATATCGCTCAAATCGAAGGCATTCTTCAAGGTGATCACCATAACGCGTTGCATCAGCATGTCTTTACTGCGGAAATAGTAATTGATGGCGGCCAGGTTCACGCCAGCCTTCTCAGCGATGCGCCGGTTTGTAGCGCCGGAAACGCCATACTTTTCGATGCAATCGATTGTGGCATAAATGATTTTTTCTTCAACACTGCCGGGCTTTTTGTCCATTGAGGTTGTTCCTTTGCTAATTGTTTATAACTAATCTATTTTAATTCAAACACATGATTAAAACAAATGATTGACAACAGGAAAATAATATTGTAAAATTAAACAAGTGATTAAATCATTTGATTGATAGGCGAATTATGGAAACCGACCCCCAACCAGCTATTCAAAAAAGTGTATTTATTTCTGGCTGCTCCTCCGGCATCGGGCGAGAAACAGCCCTGCACCTGGCCAAGAACGGCTATACTGTTTTTGCATCTGTCCGTAAAGAAGCGGATTACCAACAGCT
>DATFYI010000244.1:0-6575 GCA_035315125.1 Anaerolineaceae bacterium
ACCCGATTTGCCCTGCACCTGAAACCGGTCGATCAGCTTGGGCAGGCCCAGCACTTCCAGGCCAAGCATATTACCGCGCATGTGGCAGGCGCCGCGGTTGGAAGTTGCGAACAAAAGGCCCTGTCCTTGCATACCGCGCGGGTCATAGGCTGGCATTTCCAGACCTTTTACGCTCATCGATAATTCCGGATGACCGTATTTTTTCGCAAAGCGCAGACTGCCATCTGACATATCCTGTCCCAGCCCGCGCCGATAGGCCATGTCCTCTAAAGCCGGGCTCAATAAATCGGCTCGTCCAAAAGTAAAGTCGGAGTCAAGGTAGCCCTTTTCGGTCAGTTCCATGGCGCAGGAAATCGTGGAGCCGGCCGAGATGGTGTCCATACCCAGGTCGTTGCAAACGGCGTTCGCTTCGATGATGGCTGCCAGATCATCAATCCCACACTGAGCTCCAAACGCCCAGGTTGTCTCAAATTCCGGCCCTTCCGCTTCTACTTTTTCAGTTTTGCTCAGGCGGGTGCAACCGATCGGGCAGGCCCAACAAGCCGTGTTTTTGACCAGGTATCTGTCGGTCAGCGCCTCGCCGGAAATTGCCTCAGCTCCTTCAAATTGGGCTTGCTGATGGTTGCGGGTGGGCAGCGCCCCGATATTATTCATGAGATTCATCATCACAACCGTGCCGAATTCTGGCAGAGCCTGGCTGGTTAAGGGGTTAGCGGCCAGCAGTTTACGCGTTTCGTATAGCATAAACTTAAAGCGCTCCAGATCCAGAATCTCGGGACGCTGTGTTCCTTCGACCACAATGGCCTTCAGGTTTTTACTGCCCATCACCGCCCCTGGCCCGCCGCGCGCCAGTGAACGCTCACCATCGTTCATGATGGCTGCAATGCGGCTCAAGTTTTCTCCGGCCGGTCCGATGCAAATCACATTGCGCCGGTTATTATTTTGACCTAAAGCCCGGGTGGTTGCCCTAACCCGCTGTCCCCACAAATGAGCGGCGTCCAGAATCGACACTTTCCCTGCTTTGATTTCAATATAGACCGGGCTGGCGGCACGGCCACGCACGATCAACACATCGTAGCCGGCTTTCTTAAACTGCATGCCCCAATAACCGCCCGAATTGGCATCCAGAACTGTGCCGGTCAGCGGGCTTTTGGTGCTGACCGAAAAACGGTTGCTGGTCTGGTATCCGGTGGCCGTTAAAGGCCCATTGACAAACATCAAAACATTCTGCGGGCTTAATGGATCAACTTGCGGACCGACTTCATCCCATAAAAGTCGCACTCCCAGTCCACGCCCACCGACAAACAGGTGAACCATTTCCATATCCAAAGGGTAATCTTTGATTACGCCTGTGGTTAAATCGATATCGAGTACTTTGCCCGTCCAGCCATACATGATTTATATTTCTCTCTTTCACAAACAATATGGATTCGATCTCAATTTTATCCTGCTGCCCTTTTAGCCAGCTCGGTAGTTTCATACTCCCGGATGACATCCAGATATTGTGAGCCAAGCGGAACGCCATGCTGGTAGCAGAAGTAATCCCACACTGGGCCAAATGGCAGGTTCTTTTGTTCTTCCAGCAGCACCAGCCGGCCGGTAAAATCACCGTCTCTTTCGAATGCGCGGAGTTTTTCGGTGGGTTCGAGCATGGCCAATAATAAGGCGCGCTGGGTGCTGCGGGCGCCCACCACCCAGGCAGCCAGCCGGTTGATGCTGGCATCAAAATAATCCAGCCCGATATGAACGCGCGGCAAGAATTGGCCGCGCACAAGTTCCTGAACCAGGGCCAGCAGCTCGTCCGACAGGATGACCACATGGTCGCTATCCCAACGCACCCCCCGGCTGACGTGCAGCAGAATTTCGTCCAGGTATAACAGGATGGCGGAAAGTTTATCGGCGATGCTTTCGGTGGGGTGAAAATGCCCTGTATCCAGGCACAACAGGATGTGGTTGGTGAGGGCGTAGCTCAGATAAAACTCGTGCGAGCCGGTGACGTAGCTTTCCGAGCCGATCCCGAACAATTTGGGCTCTACGGCGTCTCGGTTATAACGGGGGTCGATCTTTTCGGCCAGGATTTTATCCAGGCTGTTTTTCAACAACTGGCGCGGCGTTTTCCGATCGACCGGCGTGTCCTTGAAACCGTCCGGGATCCAGATATTTGTTATACAGGGCGTGCACAGTTGCTGGCCGAAATACTCGCCAATCTTGCGGCAGGCAATACAGTGCTCGATCCAGAACTGGCGAATACCCGCATCATAACTGGATAAGGTAAAGCCGCTTTCCGCTTTGGGGTGTGAGAACAGGCTCGGATTAAAATCCAGACCATGCCCGTTCGCCCTGGCCCAATCCAGCCAATTGTTAAAGTGCTCAGGACGCAGCTCGTTGCGCTCGACTCTTTTACCGCCGGTTTCAACGTACATGGCATGCAGGTTGAGACGGTGCTGGCCGGGGATCAGGCTGAAAGTCCTGTCCAGGTCGCTGCGCAGCTCGTCGGCTGTGCGAGCTTTGCCGGGATAGTTGCCGGTGGCTGCCAACCCGCCGCCCAGTGCGCTGCCGCTGTTTTCGAAGCCGCCCACATCATCACCCTGCCAGCAATGCAGGCTGAGTGAAATCTGTCCTAAAGCTGCCAGCGCCTGGTCAGTGTTGATCCCCAGTCTGGCATACTGTTCTTTGGCATAATCATAACCATCCTGAATTTGTTTTTGAGTAGGTTGGTTGACCATGAACTCACCTTATCATTAAATTCCTAAAAAATAGACTGTGTGATCTTAAAAGAGGCGCACACCGAGCGGATTTGCTCGGGCGACAGGCCTTCACCGTGCTCGTGGTTGGTCAGGTTCATGTATTCATATTTCGCCCCGGTCTCGGCGTATTCAATACGATCTGAAGCGCGTTTGACCGAAAGATCCGAGCGGGCCATGACCCCATGCTTGCTCCACAGCACAATACGATGTTTGCGCAGCCCTGCAACGGTGTGCTGCATTAGCTCTTGCGAGCCTGGTACACAGAAAGGCACGTAGCCAATGCCATCGGGCAGTTGCACGATAAGCTCAGGCTGCCAGCGCAGGATGTGCTGGTTTAAATAAGTGGTTTGCTGGTATCTAGGAATGTGGCTCAGGTAAGTCAGATGCGGAGGCTGGGCATGGATGATCACGTGGAAATTGGTGCCTGAGCTCATCACCTGGTCATAATGAACTGCCAGGTGCGAATTGAACTCGCTGGTTAGATTTGTAAAAAGATGCCTGGGCGAAGTGTACACTTCACCGGTCATTCCGCCTTCATTGATGACCAGGCAGGCCAGGTTGGCAACCGGATCCTGGATAATTTCTCGCAAGCGCCGGCCGGAGCCGGTTACCAGAAATGTCCGGTTGGCAAGCTCCGGTACCGCCTGGGGCAATTGAATGGTCTCAACCAATGGGAAACGGCGGCGCGGGTCGACTTTCCAACCGATATAGACCGAAATATTTCCGGCCGCGCCTTCACTGGCATCAATGTCGGATAAGCGCTGTCCGGCTTCTCCGATGGAAGTTAAAAGTTCTTCAAATTCAGGATAAGGGGTTTCAATCACGATTTTTTATGACCTCGTTGAGCTTCGCATAGGCGTCGTCCCAACCCGCCTGTGTTTTAGGTTGGTAAACTTGTTGTGGAAACGAGCGTTGAATGGTTTTTCGGGCCTCCTGGATGGAAGCCAGATGCCCAAGCGCCACCGCCTGGACGATGATATTTCCGAGGGCGGTGGCTTCAACCGGACCGGTGACGATCGTTCGTCCGGTCGCATCCGCCGTGAATTGGTTTAATAAGCCGTTTTTTGTGCCTCCGCCGATAATGTGGATGGGTTCCAATCGATAGCCCAGCACTGTTTCCAACTGGTCCAATACGTAGCGGTATTTGAGGGCTATGCTTTCCAGGGCGCAGCGCAGCACGGCTCCTTTGCTTTGGGGTGGGGTTTGGCCTGTGCGTTGGCAGAAGCTGCGGATACGTTTGGGCATGTCACCGGGCGGTAAAAATTCGTCATAATCCGGATCGATGACTGCCTGGAAAGGCTCAGCCTGGGCAGCCATCTGCGTCATTTCATCGTAAGAGAGCTCTTCACCCTGATTGCGCCAGGTGCGCCTGCATTCCTGCACCAGCCACAGCCCCATGATATTCTTGGATAAACGCCAGGTGCCAGCCACTCCCCCTTCGTTGGTCAGATTGTAAGCCAGAGTCTGGGGATTGATAACCGGTTCTGCAGCTTCAACCCCCATAATCGACCAGGTGCCCGAGCTGATCCAGGCAAAATTGGAGTTTTGCGCCGGTACAGCCGCCACCGCCGAACCGGTATCGTGACTGGCAGTGGCAATGACCGGTATTTTCCCCAGCCCGCTTTCCTCGGCCAGCCCAGGCAGCAGCGTGCCCAGCACGTTGCCCGGCTGGATCACTTTTGGGAAAATATCGGCCGGAATGTTCATCGCTTCCAGTAAAGAATAGGCCCAATCCTGGCGAATTGGATCGTAACATTGGGTCGTCGTTGCATCGGTTTCTTCGCAGGCAATCTGTCCGCAGAGCCAATAATTGAACAGATCGGGGATCATCAAAAAAGTATGGGCCGCGTTTAAAATTGGAGACTGTCTGGTAACCATTGCCAGAAGCTGGTAAAGCGAATTGATCTGCATGAACTGGATGCCGGTAACTGCAAAGATCTGCTCAGCCGGCATGCGCCGGCAGGCTTCAACGATCATGCCGTCAGTACGGCTGTCGCGGTAATGATAAGGATTAGATAGTAAACTGCCTTGTTTATCCAGCAAGGCAAAATCTACACCCCAGGTATCGATGCCAATGCTCTGGATAGCGCCCGGGTGCTGTGCGGCAGCCTGGCGCATGCTGGCTTGAATATCGCACCACAGCTTTAAGACATCCCAATGCAGCCCATCGGGTAACCGCACCGGGCCATTGCTGAAGCGGTTGATTTCCGAAAGCGACAACCCTTTTTCATCCAGGACGCCTAACATGTTGCGTCCACTTTCAGCGCCCAGATCAATTGCCAGATATTTTGTCGATTTTGCCATGCGACCTCGCCGGTGGTTTTCCGATCATTATCAGTAGAAATGACAACTTGCGTTCCTAAAAATGAACTCAATTAATCCAGGTGAAAAACTTCTTCCAGCTCAAGCATGCTCTCATCCGGCTTAAGATCGCCGAGAGCTTCAAAATAGGGAGCCATCATGGCCTGCCATCTGGCGTTGATCTCTTCTTTGGCCATGCCATCCTGGGCGGCTTTTAAGCTTTCGGGTGTCTCAAAATAGCCGACCAGCAAACCATCCTGGCGTATAAAAAGTGAGTAATTGTACCAGCCTGTACGGTTTAGAGCCGCCAGCATTTCTGGCCAGACGGCCTTATGCCTGTCTTTGTATTCTTCAATGCGATCAGGCTTGACTTTCAACAAAAACGAGATGCGTTTCATTCTGCAATCTTCCTGAGTTTGATAGGGTGGAGGGGGCAGGTTTGCCCTGCCCCCTCTGATGCCTGAATATTTAGAAATTGAACTGGTCGATATTGGTTTTATCGAAAATGGTAGGCGGTCCAAGCAATACGTTGCCGTCTTTATCGATCGTGTATTTGCCAAGTTTACCGGCGGTAAATGTGTCACCCGGCTGGCCCTTGATCTGGCCGCTGGCGATGGCATTCAACGTGTAGATTGCCAGGTAGCCCAGGTCAGAGGGATTCCACAGGGCGAATTCGGGGGAAGCGCCGCTCTTAACATAGTCACGCATCTGGTTGGGGGTGCCCAGGCCGGTCACGAATACTTTGCCGATCAGGTTTGCATCCGAGACAGCGCGAGCGGAGGCGGCGATGCCAACGGTGGTTGGAGCAATGATGACCTTCAGGTCTGGATATTTCTTGAGCAAGCCCTGGGCTTGCTGGTAGCTGGTCGTATCATCATCGTTGCCGTAGACGGTGTCTACCAGTTGTAGCTTGGAATTTTGGGGCAGTGCCAGATCGGCCTTCATCAAGGCGATCCACTGGTTTTGGTTAGGTGCGGTGGATGTGGCGCTCAGGATAGCAATCTTGCCGCCGGCGCTGCCAGCCAGGTCATTGGCCATCTTGATTTGGATGTCGGCGATGCCTTGGGGTTCAGCCTGGACGATGTTGGCGGTGCGGCCGCCGGCCGAGATGGCTGAGTCCCAGCTAACAACCGGGATGCCGGCCGCGATGGCAGCCTTACCAACCGGTACCAAAGCGTCCGAGTCATCGGCTGAAATTGCCAGACCGGCCACTTTCTGGGCGATCAGGGAGTTTAGTAGCTGGATTTGCTGGGTTGCATCGGCGGTGGCGGGACCGGTGTAGGTAACGGTTACGCCGAGCTCGGAGGCAGCTTGCTGGGCGCCCTTGTTGGCTGTATCAAAATAGGGATTACCCAGGTTCTTTGGAACCAGGATGTAGGTTTTCCCACTGGCTGCCGGAGCGGTTGTAGCTGCTGGAGCTGCCGGAGCGGTTGTGGCGGCGGGAGCTGCAGGAGCAGTTGTGGCGGCGGGTGCTGCCGGCGGTTGAGTGGGTGCAGGTGCTGCTGGCGGCTGGGTGGCTGCCGGTGC
>DATFYI010000245.1:0-6748 GCA_035315125.1 Anaerolineaceae bacterium
AGGTGCAGGGCAAATCGGGTTACGTAATTTTGCACCAGAACAGCTCGGCCGCCATCGACTCGCTGGTGATTTGCAAATTTACCAATATGGGCGTCTCGGAAGAGTATTTTGCTCGCGTCCTCACAGCGGTTACCGGGATCAGCTACGCCACCAACGACCTGATCCGGGTCGGCGAGCGTGTCTGGAACCTGGAGCGGCTGTACAACCTGCGGGAAGGTTTCTCGCGAGCCGATGACACCCTGCCGGAGCGCCTGCTGAATGAACCCATCAAAGAGGGCCCAAGCAAGGGCTGGGTCAGCAAATTAGAGCCGATGCTCAAGGAATATTACCGGGGTCGCGGCTGGGATGAGCAGGGTGTGCCAAAACCGCAAAAGCTGGCTGAGCTGAAGTTAGAGGGTTTTAGCGTTGCGAAGGAGAATTCATAATGATTGACGAGCGTATTTATGAGATGTTTCGCGATATCGGGCGTGACCTATACGTTGCCAGGATGACCAGCTCGCACGGCGGCAATCTCAGCATACGTTATGGCGATCGGGTCATCATCAAACGGCGCGGCGCCATGCTGGGCCGTCTCAAACCGCAAGACCTGATTGAGACCGGTCTGGAAAAGAACGATAGCGGTGTGGCGCTGGCTTCGACCGAGCTAATTGTACACCGCGCCATTTATAAAGCCACCCCTGCTCTGGCCGTTGTACACTGCCACCCGCGCACCGCCATTGCATTTTCTCTATCACGCGATTCGATTATTCCCATCGATAACGAAGCCTCCTATCTGTTGAAGATGGTGCCGGTCGTAACCGAAGAATTTCCATCCGGCACACCAGAAATGGCCAATAAGGTTGCCACGGCGCTGCAATCTTACAAGATCATCATGCTGCGCGGTCACGGCAGCTTTGCGACCGGGCAGACGCTGGACGAGGCGTTTTTTTGGTCTTCGACCCTGGAAGAAGCTTGCGAAATCGCACTCAATGCAAAATTGATCAACGAGCCATTTATCGAATACCGCAAGATGAGCGAAGAATACGGGAAGTGGTAAAAATAAGCAAAACCAGCGGATATTAGGGTTAGCTCAGAGGATATTATGGTTATGAATCTGTGGGTTGAAGAAGAGGCGTCTGGATTGAACGGCCTGGATGAGTTGGTTTATCGATCCACCCTGCTAGGACGCGACCGCTCGGTGGCGAATTGGGGCGGCGGTAACACTTCAATGAAATCTGCTGAGAATGATTTCCGCGGGCGCGAAACGTCTGTAATCTGGATTAAAGGTAGCGGAAGCGACCTGGCAACCATCACTCGTAAGGGCTTTGCCGGTCTGCGTTTGGCGGATATCCTGCCCCTGCTTGACCGCCAGGAGATGAGTGATGCAGAAATGACCGCTTATCTGGCCCACTGCCTGCTGGATCCTGGCATGCCGCGCCAATCCATCGAAACGTTGATGCACGCCTTTTTGCCATTCAAACACATTGACCACACCCATCCGGATAGCATTATCGCTCTGGCTACTTCACGACATGGCGAAGCAATTGCGGGCGATATTTTTGGCAATGAAGTGATCTGGGAACCTTATATTCGCCCGGGTTTCAAGCTGGCACAATCTATCGCAAGCAAACTGCAAAAGCATCCTGGGGCAGGCGCAGTCATCCTGGCGAAACACGGTTTGATTACCTGGGGTGATACTTCGCATACTTGTTATGAGAAAACCCTGCAGATTATTAACCGGGCCGGGGAATATATTGCCTCTCGCGCAGCCGATCACCCCGTATTTGGCGGCGTAAAGATCGCCGCGGCTGCTCAACCGCAGGGCGATCAAATGCTGGCCCAGGCGCTGCCGGTGCTGCGTGGGGCCATTGGAAAAAACCAACACATGATTCTGCAGCTGGACCAATCCCCCGCCACGCTTGAGTTCGTCAACGGCATGTCATCCAGGCAACTGGCGCTAAGCGGGGCAGCCTGTCCCGATCACCTGGTGCATACCAAATATGTGCCGTTGTGGGTTGATTTTGATCCTAGCCAACAAAGCGAAACCGAATTGTTAGCGGCGCTGCAGCACGGCGTTGAAGAATATGCTGAACAGTACCAGCAGTATTACGAAGAAAATAAGACGCCTGATTATCCGATGGACGATCCATATCCCAGGGTGATCCTTATGCCCGGTTTAGGCATGCTTACAACCGGTAAAGATGCGCGCATGGCTGATATAAGCGCTCAATTATTCCAAAGGGCCATTCAGGTGATGCGCGGCGCATCTGGGATAGATCGCTATGCCGCAATGACGCCAGCGGAAGCTTTTGGCGTGGAATATTGGCCGCTCGAACGCTACAAACTGACGCTTTTGCCGCCCGAATGTGAACTGGCGCGCCAAATCGCATTGATAACCGGCGCAGCCAGTGGGATCGGCCGGGCGCTGGCCAGACGATTTGCCCAGGAAGGCGCACATGTTGTGATTGCTGATATCGATCTCAACGGCGCACAAGCCCTGGCCAACGAATTGTGCGAGGCACACGGTTTCATGCGCAGCATGGCAGTGGCCTGTGACGTAACCAGTGAAGAGAGCATTACTGAGGCTTTCCGCCAAACCATAATGACTTACGGTGGATTAGATGTGGTTGTCTCGAACGCCGGGCTGGCCAGCGCACATGAAATAGAGTCAACTACATTGAGCGAATGGAATAAAATGTTTGATGTGCTCTCTACAGGCTATTTCCTGGTGGCTCGTGAGGCTTTCCGCACCTGGCGAAAGCAAAAGCTGGGCGGCAACCTGATCTTTATCGCCTCGAAGAATGCGGTGGTGCCCAGCAAAAAGGCCGGCGCCTATAACGCCGCTAAAGCTGCCGAACTACATCTGGCGCGCACTCTGGCAGCCGAAGGCGGTGATGCGGGTATCCGCGTTAATGTAATTTGTCCGGATGCAGTGATCCAGGGATCAAATATCTGGAACAGCACCTGGCGTGAGGCGCGTGCCAAAGAATATGGCATCCAGCCCGATGAAATCGAAAACTATTTCCGCCAGCGCAGCATTTTAAATGTAAACGTGTTCCCCGAAGACATCGCGGAAGCAGCCCTCTTCCTGGCTTCGTCCCGTTCGGCTAAAACAACTGGCGCAATGTTGATGGTAGATGGAGGAATTCCGGGAGCTTTTGTGCGCTGATGATAAAATCAGCCCATGCGAATTTCCATCGAGTATATTACTATCCGGGCTGCTGATTCAGTTCAGGACGTCCGGGGTTTGAAATATCCGTAAAATCGAAATCCAGCCTTAGTATGCTTTCCCGGCAGTGCGGGGCGTAGGGCCGGATTTCCTGGTAACTGCGTTCGAACCTGAGCTGAGCATCGATGTGAGACAGGAAAGTCTGGGTGGACTTTTCGTAAGCCAGACGGCAGACCTGGCGCGTGTCCAGACCCAGCCGCATACAGGCTTCCAGTGTGGGACAGGGATTCTTGGATAACCAGCTGATCTGCTGCCCGGTCTCCTGCACGACCGGCACATCCTGTGGCGATAGGCCCATGTACTCGAAAAACAACAGCTCAAAAGCCCGGCGTGGAGAGCATGCGGTTTGGCCCTGCCAGAGCGAGCGGTTTTGTTCAAGCCAGGCTGTGCGCTTTTGAGCCACTTCGGCCTCAATCTGGCTCAGGCTCTGGTTTTGCAGGCGTTCCATTTGCCGCAGAATTTTCGATTCAAATGAAGCGTCCATGGTGTACCGCTTATTTGGGCGGCAAGGTCAGGGCAAAATCCATGCCCTGTTTCACCCAATCGCGCAGCTCCTGTTCGCTGGCAAAGCCTTCGGGTGATACTTTGACCCAGCCGGCATTCGGGCTTTTGGACATCATGCCAAACAATCCGGTGAATGGATGGGAGAGAGCCTGTTCGGATTTCTGTGGACCGACCCGCACGATCAGATCGCTGCCGTTGACGCCGCAAGCCATATTGCCATTAACGATAAAACCGATGCCGCCAAACATCTTTTTTTCGACCACGCCGGAGTAGTTATTGACCTCGCGGCGGATTCTGGCGGCAATACTCTCATCCATTGGCATACGCACCTCCTGGCAGGAATTGAAATGAATAAAAAAAAGCGAAACCCAACTTTTCTATTATTTTACCCCCATAGATGCAATCAAACCGCCTGCCAGGTAGGTGATTACCCACCAGATGTAAGCAAAACGGGCGTACAAAATCAGGCCGTGCGGTACGGGCTGCAGCTTCTTTTCGCTGCGCCAATAGCGCCAGGTTAAGATGGTGTCGATCAGCATGGCGGTCAGGGCCGTATAACCCAGGATGCCATGAAAGGTAAAGGGTATATTTCTTGAGCCAATAATCATAAAGGTGGTGGCCGTCACATCCAGACAAACGCCAATGGTAAGCGTGGTCACAATAAATGGAGTCAGGACCTTTTTACGCTGCTCGGTCAACACGGCCAGGGAATAAAAGATCAGCGCGCCGGTGACGATGACCATGCCAGCAATCAATGTAGAGTTCAATGACATATTCCTCCGCGCTTCGGCAATCCAGTACATGCTGGCTGCTACCGCACAATAAAATTTCCATTGGAAACGTTTCGGTGGATGAAAACAGACCTGCAAATAGAGGCATTAGATTGGTAATAATTATATCCCGGTTCTAGGTTTGCTGTTTCAGCGCAGGCTCAGGCGTTTGAAAAAAAGCCAGGTAAAGACCGATCACAACCAAGATTTCCAGCAGCGCTCCGAGCCAGGTCGGCAACGGCGCATACCAGCACACCAGCCAGCCGGCGCCGGCCGCCAGACCCGCCAGCCAGCGCGACCAGCTCAGGGGGCGAATCAGAATCATAATAAGCGCGGCCAGGAAGATGATCAGTGCTGCCAGATAAACGAAAAACTCAGCCGAGGATAAGAACAGCGGCTGGTTGTGACCCTCTACCCGGCCTTTGACCCCTTGCAGGATTTTGCGAACCGCCAGGTGGTCGGTAAATTCGGTGAACATATCCAGCGAGAATGCGGCCGGTTGGCTGATCGAGTGTTGGCTCCAGCGGATGCGGCTGACCAGGCGGGTATGGGTCGCATCCAGCGGGTATAAAGCCCAGGTAAAACCGCCCGGGTTTGTATCTGACGTTCCGGCCCAAATCAGGTATTGCTCGGGCTGGATGGCATAGAAGACTTCCTGTGCCTCCGGGCTGATTGGAACTGGGTCGCCAACCACAAAATGCTGGTAATCCGGGACTATATTTTCGGCGCTGGCCAGGCCAGTGGAACTGCCCAGGTTTTCGATAATATCATACCCATAATACCCAGCCCGATTGTAACCCATCTGCACCAGCCAGGGCCAAATTTCTTGCGGGCTGCCCTGGATGGTAATGGCACGCGTGGCCAGAAAAGTTGGGTTGGGGTCCAGTTCGTCCCCGGGCATGGCGCGAGCGATCTCCGCCTGGGTGGCCCCCCAATGTAATTGGTATGGGCGCGCCCACAGCCAATAAGCAAGCAATACCAACCCGAGCAAAACCAGCAGGGCAAGTAGCCGGGAAAGAATTTGTTTTAACAGCATGGCGAAGCAGGTCTCTTTCTTTGCCCAATTATACTGGAAGAATTGGGATCACCCCGCTTGATCCCCATTATTTACGAATTCAAAATTTGATCGATCTTGCTACTCGGCTATCCAATCAAATACGAGACCACTTCCAGGTACCCAGGTTGTTCACGGTCCAATAGGCTTCCGAGAGGATGCGATAATGGTTATGCTCTTCCTCGGAGAGCCGTTTGAACATCCGCTGACCCTGCGGGTGGTCGGTCTGAGCAGCCAGGTCAGCGTAGGCTTTTTCGGCCCGTTGCTCGAGCTCCATGGCTTCAGTGATGATGGTCATGTCGCTTTTTTTGTCCGCGTCTTGTGCGGCTTTTATTTCAAAGGTGGGCGGGGTGGGAAATTCTTTACCTTGATAATTAATAAAATCGCCTGTTCCCTGCAGCGAAAGCTCCAGGGCGGATAACATTTCATAATGAAAATTCTCAAATTCACTGAGCTGTTCAAATAACTGCTTGCCGAACGAGTTGGTTATTTTTTGGGCAGCGCTGGCATAGCTGGCTGATGCAATCCTTTCATTTTCTTTTACAACGCGCACGGCATCTAACAGGCTGGGAGTGTTCATTTATCCCTCTCTCTAACAAAATGAGAATTTTTTTGTAAGAACATCTCTAAGCTATAGATTATAAAGACTTTTTCTGTATTGTAAATACGTCAAGATTACCGCTAAGTTCGCAAAGAAAAAATAACTTTTTCCCCCGGCGGCTTGGCGACTTTGCGTGAGATAAAAATCACTGCACAGGTTTATTGAGATACTTTGTCCAGCCAATCGAAAGCTTCAATCTGGGCCAGTTTAAGATTGTTGGATCGTGCATTACCGGCTGCCCGGGTGAGCTGGAGGAAACTTTGTTACTTCCCACCGCCAGCCAGGTGGCCCGTGAAGTAGATCTGCCAGGGACCGCTGCCCGGGATAAAAGGCTGCATGATGGCTTCCTCGGCCTGGATGGTGTGGTTCAGATCGTGGGCGGCCCATTCATTGAGCATCTGCTCGAGTGTCACCGGGCCCAGCTCGGGATGGCGGGCCGGCCGCTTAAAATCAGCCGGGCTGATGCTTGCCAGCGATTGCAGGCTTTTTGCCCGCAACTCGGCAAATTCGGCCGCCAGACCGGCGGGCTTTTGATCCGCCTGCGGTTTGGTGCCTTCCGTATCCGGGTTGAAGGCCGGAAAATCGCGCCCATCCAGGAAGGCCTGCAGGCG
>DATFYI010000246.1:0-5058 GCA_035315125.1 Anaerolineaceae bacterium
TATCCGCATCCAAACTTCCCGTTCAGCCGGGCCGTTTAAATTAATTTCGTTCCGGTCGCCGCTTCCGCCCTGATTCAGCCAGATGAGAACTTTTGCAAGCACGCGCATTTCTTCGGGGTTCTCGGGGCCATGCTGCCGAAGGAGGTCCAACCGCCGAGGGCACAGGTAATTTGAGCGTCCCTTTAATATTAATGCGTGCAGGTCGATCCCCAAAGCTTTGCATAGATCCGGAATATCTTTTTTGATCAACTGGTCTTGTAAGTTGATTGTGTTGGTAGAGATAACAATGCGCTGATTATTGCGGTAGGCCCAGATGGCGGCGGGTAATAGATAAGCGAAGGATTTGCCGGTTCCGGTAGCCGCTTCAACCAGCAGGTGTTGGCTTTCCGAAAGTGCCTGTGAAACGGCCCGGATCATTTCGATTTGCTGTGGGCGGTGTTCGTAATTTGGAAATAACTGCGAAAAAGGGCCGCCATATTCCATCAAAGCTGTGGTTTCATCCAGATCCAGAGGGATGGGAGGGTTGACGGGATTTAAGGGCGGGAAGACATCTTCAGAAACCGGTTGGAATAATGGCCCCAAATCGTGTGTTCTGACCTGGCGAGCCGGCAGTGGCTGTCGGATGCGAGCTTTCAGGATCTGATTGAAAAGCCAGGCGCCATCCCATTGAAAAGGCTCGCATAAGCGAACAAATTCAGCCACCAATTCCAGAGGGATCGTTAATGCTTTTTCGTATAGCCGATAAAAGACTGCGTGTGTCAGCCGGGCGTCTGCCAGCGCCCGATGATGCCCTTCAAGGCTGAGAATACCCAGCGCCTGCGCCAATGCTGCCAGGTTATATCGACTGGCATCTGGGAGCAAAACGGAGGCAAGCTCATAAGTATCAATGGCTTCGTTGTATCTGAGGATGTTTTGCCGCTGAAGAAATGATAAATCAAAGTGGACAGAATGCCCCAGAATCGGAGAATCCCCGACAAAATCTTCCAGTTCATGGATTTTTGCGCGGATTAAAGGGGCATGGCTAACCATGTCATTATTTATTCCTGTAAGTTGTGTGATCATGGGGGGAATCGGCCGGTTTGGGTTAATTAATGAGGTCCATTCCGCTTCTACCCGATCTCCACTAAAACGCACTGCGCCGATTTCTATAATTGCGTCGGTGTCAGCATCCAGTCCAGTTGTTTCAATATCGATGCAGACTATAGAGGTCATGCTGAGATTATACCATTTGCTTTTTTGTCAGCATGACGGTTTGTTTTTTCTCAAGATGTAGCTGAATGGATCGGCGCCTCAGCTTTTGCCATACTACGGGCTTCATCGGCGTTGCAGGTTGAAAGGATTTTATCAGCAAAGACCATTGCTTCAGCAAAATTGAGGTCGCGCACGATGGTTTTGATGCGCGGAATGCCAGCCGGATTGAGACTTAATTCATCCACACCCAGGCCAACTAAAACCGGTGCAGCCACCGGATCGCCGGCTAATTCTCCACAAACCCCAACCCATTTTCCATAGCGATGAGCGGCATCTACAACCTTTTTTATCAAGGTAAGTACCGCCGGGTGAAGTGCATCGCTAAGATGCGCGAGAGCCGGATTACCACGCTCGGCTGCCAGTGTATATTGGGTCAAATCATTCGTGCCAATGCTGAAAAAGTCTACCTGGGGAGCTAAAACTTCGCTCAGAACCGCGGCAGATGGGATTTCAACCATAATACCTGTCTGGATAGGCCACTGGTGGATCACGCCTTGCTCCAACAATTCTTTATGCGAGTCTTCTACATATTGTTTGGCCAGAATAATTTCTTCGATGCTGGCTATCATTGGAAACATTATTCGAAAATTGCCTTCGGCGCCTGCCCTCAGAATAGCTTTTAGCTGGCTTTTAAAAAGGTTGGGTTCCTGAAAAGAAAGCCGGACAGCCCGAACGCCGAGAAAAGGATTGGCTTCAGGAGCCAGATGAATATACGGTAACTCCTTATCTCCGCCAACATCCAGGGTTCTGACAACGACAGGTAAAGAGCCCATACGCTTGGCGATAGCAGCCAGGGATTCGTATTGTTCTTTTTCATCGGGTGGAGTTTGACGTGTTAGGAATAAGAACTCGGTACGTAGAAGCCCGACACCTTCTGCTCCATTTTTAACTGCCAGCTCAGTATCTGTTATATTCCCAACATTAGCGGCAACTTCGACTTGATGTCCATCCAAAGTGACAGCTTTTCGATGACCAGATTTCAGCAGTTCGGCGCGTTTAGCAAGCCAAACCTGCCGCTCAGATTGTAGCTGAGCCATTTGATCTGGTGTAGGAGACGGCCACACCTTGCCGGTGAAGCCATCCAGGGCAATTATAGAGCCAGCAGACAAGTTTTCAAGAATTGGGCTTGCGCCGGCTACTGCCGGAATGCCCATTGAGCGAGCTAAAATTGCGCTGTGGGATGTTGGTCCACCGGCGATGGTGATCAATCCTAAAATATTTTCCATATCTAGCTGCGCCGTTTGGGTTGGGGTTAGCTCGGACGAGAACAGAATCGAAGGTTTATCGAAGATGATTTTTTCGTCTAGGGATTTACCTGCCAGTGCATTAAGTACCTGGTCACCCAGATCTGTAATGTCGGCAGCCCGCTGGCGCAGATATGGATCATCAAGATCACTGTAGGATTTCTCAACTTTCTTAATTTCCTGCTCCCAGGCAGCCGCTTCATTTAGCTTCTGTTGGGTAATCAATTCATGAGCTTTCTCTAAAAGCTCTGGATCCTGAAGAATGAGTAGGTGAGCATCAAAAATGGCTGCCTGAGTTTCGCCCAGGCTCTTAGCAACACGATTTCTCTGCTCACGAACAGATTGCAAAACCTGGTTGATGGCTTGCTGCAAATGACCCCAGGACTTTTCTGGATCGTTGGTTAATTCCTGAGTTACAATTGGTTTGGGTGGTCTTAAATAGACAATCGGCCCAATGGCGATCCCTTCCGAAACAGGTACTGCTTGAAGAAGACCGTCTTCGGTTTTGCCTTCCGTCAAAATTGGCTGGACTGGTAAAGGCTGTGAGACTTCTTCAAGGGGCTCCCCAAAGTTATCATCTACTAATTTGGCTAAGGCATCCAAAGCCTTTTGTGCATCTTTGCCACTGGCAAGGATAATAATTTTATCGCCTTTTCGGGCACCCAGGGTGGCTAATCCGTTCAAACTATTTGCCAGCACTGGGCCTTTGCCCGAGGTGCTATTGCTTACTTGAATTTTGGCATCAAAAGAAGCTGCAGTTTGAACAAAACGAGCTGCTGGCCGAGCATGCAGGCCATGCAGGTTTTTCAAGGTCAATTCGACCTTTAGAGTGTCTTCGGGAGGGAGAATGACCGGAGGAGTTAGGTTAACAGTTTCGGTTGGAATGCCAAGTTGTTCTTGCTTGGGTTGCAATGCTTGCATGGCTTCCTGGCAAACGGCCTGGGCGTCACTGCCCAGGCCGATTTGAACTGCTGCTGCTATACTTCCTTCTACGATCGGAGCAGCGCAAAAATGGACTGCTGAAGCAATTTCGGGAGGTAATAGATCCAGGGCAGTCTGAGCACTCAGTACTGCGCTTCCCAAATCCATCAGAACAACTACGCCGTCAGATGAATAAACGGATTGGATTGCCTCCATGATCTCGACCGCATCTGTTCCGAATTCAGATCGGTCAGGCCCAACCCCAGCAGCCACTGCCAGAGGTATACTTGTATTAGCTACCTGCCGGACAAGCTCTACTAAAGAATTCGCCAAGGCCCGGCTATGCGAGACGATCACCATTCCGACCATAGTTTCCTGCTTTCCTACATTAACTGCCTGCACCTCTCGAAGCAATCGTGAAGATTAACCAGATTCCATAAATCACTGCGCCAACACCAACAATCGAAAACAGCCAGTTGATAATATTGATAAAAGCCTGCGTTGGCTTGAGATCCAGAATAATACCCCGCAAGCCAATCAGTGAATGGGAGACTGCAAATGCAACCAATCCGATTTCCATAATTGGAATGATCGGATTTTGATAATATTTAACGACATCGGCGTAAGTCAGCAGTCCGTTTGGGGCGACAAAGTGGTTTACAATCAGGTGGATAAACAAAATGACGATAACCAATAAACCGGTAATCGCCTTGATAAACCACAGCCAGCCGCCTTCGTTTGATTTTGGGCCATAAATCGAGTTGTTCATAGAAAATCCTTTATCAAGTTAGTTACTTGTTTTTCTGGTCTTATACGGTGAACATATGAAAAGCAAACACCAGACTTACGATGATTGCGATAGCAAACAGGGATACCAGGAGTAGTTTTTGAGAACGAATGCCTACCCCAAAGCTGTTCAGAGCAATACGGACACCGTTTAGCCCGTGGATAAAGCCTGCTGTGACGACCAGGACCTCTAGAAAAGTGAAGATAGGACTGTGTGCTAAGGAAATGAAATTATTGTAAGCAGCAGGGCCGTCAGCGAGCTGGTGAAGCACAATCAAATGTAGGAAGAGATAGAGGGTTAATCCAAGAGCAGTGATTCGGTTTAAGATAAAACCGATGGTGTTGATTGAGCGATCACGCGGATCAAACCACTTTACTGCACGAGATACAGGTGATTGATTGGTAGCCTCAGTCATTTGGTCGCCTCCATTGCATTAATCTTTTGGGCGCTAGATCCGCTAAAAAGCCTGCGGAACTGTTCGCCGATTACCTGCTTGCGTAGATCCATTATCCGCTCTCCTGGATCGACAAAGGAAGGGCAGACGGCCGTGCATTCAAATGCGCTATGACAGCGCCAGACACCATCTTCACAATCTACCAACCGAAAAACCTGCTCATCGTTTTTTATACCATGCTGGTGCGCTCCAGCCAATACTGCTGGTCCTAAATAGTCGGGGTTGGAAGCCGTAATAGGGCAGGCGCTGATGCACAGGCCACACTCGATACAATCCGCCAATCTGATGAAATCCATTCCTTGCTCGGCTGGGCCAGCAGGACGTTTTTCGGTTTGGTAAGCTTCCTTTGCATCCGAGTTGATGGCATGATGTCCGACTTTGTCCATGCGTGTGTACAGCGT
>DATFYI010000247.1:0-8719 GCA_035315125.1 Anaerolineaceae bacterium
CTAACACGGTAAGAAGAAATTTGTCACTTTAGCCTTTCACTGGCAGGGTAAACGAAAACTTCGAGCCACCTCCGGGCTGGTTGGCAAACCCAATTTTGCCGCCATGCGCTCGAAGTAAGACAGCCCGCACCCGGCTAACCAGCTCCTGAGGGCTGAAGGGCTTTACCAGGTTATCGTCAGCCCCATCTCCAGGTCAGCAATCCTATCAGCCTCTTCCCGACGCGCGGTTAGCCTGGTGATCGGCATCTCACCCCTGGAGCGAAGCCAATGAGTGATCTCGAAGCCATCGATCTCGGGCAGCGTCAGGTCTAGAACGACCAGATGGGAGAATTACCATCGAAATACTGGATGGCTGTCGCGCCGTCTGAAACCGCCGAGACCAGGTAGCCAGCACGCTTTAAATACTGGCTAACGATTTCTTGAATATTGGCTTCATCTTCAACCACCAGGATTGTTTCCGCCATTTTGATTCCTCGTTAACCCTTAGAAAGAAATTTACAAGACTAAATCCGCCTTAATAAATTATACGACCTTAATAAATGGTCAAAATACCGAAAATGTTACTGGCAGTGTTCAACTGCCAGTAACCTGTCGAGCCGCGTTGATTCTAAGCAAGGTCAATTACCAGGCCGCCAGACCTGTGGCGGCTGAGGGGGAGCTGTAGCTGGCGACGAAGGTCAGACTCCCATCGGCATGCACCTGGAAGGCATTGATGGTGTTATTGCCGGAGGCCAGGACATACAGGAAGTGGCCATAGCTGCCAAAGGCCATGTCGACCGGGTGGCTGCCGGTGCCGGTAACGCCGTTGATCCCGCCAGGTGTAAGCAGGGTCAATTTTCCGCTGTCACTCACCCGGTAAGCCGAGATATTACCACTGCCGGCATTGGCGGCGTAGGCATAATTGCCATCGTCATTGACGACCAGCCAGCAAGCGGCTGCCTGAGTATCGGCGATCGACCCGCTAATCACTTTCAGCCCATTGTCACTAACACGGTAAGAGGAAGCCGAGCTGATGGCAGCCTCAGAAATCACCAGATGGTTATCATTGCTGAAACCAAACCCGTAGGGAGTAGGACCAAAAGAGGCATTTACCACAGGTGCAGAAGCTCGTCCATTCTCGACGTTATAGGTATCGATCATATTGGAGCCTTTTTCAGAGACAACCAGATGTTCGCCATCGGGGGTAAAACCGATTTGTTCAGGGGAAGGGGCTGCGCCTACGCCGTTATTGCTCAATTTGCGGATTGAGCCCGCGATGAAGGACAGGTTCCCATTTCTGTCTATCCAGAAGCCAGCAATATTTCCGCCGTTACCAGCATCTAATACATAAAGGGTCGCGCCATGGACGGTAAGGCTGATCGGATTGGTCCCCATGCAAGCGGTTCTATCGACCCGGGTTAGAGACCCGCCATGGACAGAAAAGGCTGAAATGTCGTTACTGCCCGCATTGACCACGAACAACCAGCGACCATCCATGCTCAAGACGACCGCACTTTGCGAACCAAGGCTGGCTCCGGTGCCAAGTCCGCCAGTGGAGAAGGCGCTTCCAGGGGTCAGGCTTCCATCGAATGCCCGCTTATAAACCATAACCGCATTTCCGGCAGCGGCGTTGGTTTCGGTATAGACATAGCCTGTGCCGCTCGAAGCAGCAACCGTACCAACTGTGCCAGCCAGAAAGGGGAAAATGAATAACGCTGCAATCAGCAAACGTAGGGAGTTATTTTTGAGCGAAAAACGGGATAACATATATTTCCTCCTGATTTGATTCTATTTAGCCTATAAAAAATTATTATCCTCACAGGCTCGACATTTTCATCTTAGCAGGAAGAAGTTACGTTATTATTACAAGGTGATTACAAAATTCTTACCATGTCAACGATTCATATTTCCAGACTTTTTCCGTTTGCTTGGAAAGTCACCTTAAACTGTGTATGTCCAATCAAGGCTTGTTTGGTAAAGGACATCTGGTGCGCCTGACGAATTAAGGTTGTAAACACCTCATGTTTCTCATCCGATTCGATTTCAACTTCAGCCTCAAAACCATCGCAATATCCTGAAGCGATACCTGCCAGAACAAATCCCTGTCCATGCATCCCATACCAGACACTGACCGAGAATTGGAACGGTTCTGGTTGGAGCAATTCTCCAGCCCAAGCCCGGGCGCTTATAATGGCAATGATTTGGAGGCAGTGGCTGCCATAACCTCCAACGTTGTCTGGGCGATAAAGTTGGAAAACACGCCACGAAGATGTGTAAAGGGTGAATAGGGGATGATTCTATGCCACAGTGATGACGATATTGCCCATTTTTTGTCCGGTTTCGACGTATTCGTGAGCTGTGGGAACCTGTTCCAACGGATAGCGTCGATCGATGACCGATCTTATTTTTCCCTCCTCAATCAGCTCTTTGAGGTAAACTAAATCTTCAGTCTTTTGCATGGCTGCCCCGGTAATTACTTTTTTACTGGTGCTCAGCGAAGTCCATCGTCCCCGAACGATCTGGGCCAGCCCTGCGTTTCCCAAAAGATAACGACCGTTTTGCTTCAGGCATCTGATACTGCCCGAAAACGAACTTTTGCCCATCACATCAAAAATAACATCGTAGCTCGCAGCGCTCTTGGTGAAATCTTCACGAGTGTAATCAATGACATGGTCTGCACCAAGCGAGCGCAGCATGTCCAATTTCCCGGTGCTATCCAGGCCGGTCACTTCCGCCCCAAAGTAGCGGGCAAGCTGTACCGCAAAAGTACCGATACTTCCACCTGCGCCGATAATCAAAACCTTTTGACCGCTTTGGATAACTGCTTTTCTCAGAAAATGCAAAGCTTCAAGTCCAGCGGTAGGGACGGCGGCGGCTTCCTCATAGGTTATATTGGCCGGTTTGCTTGCCAGTACCCCCATCCTGGGTTCTTCAGGAAGACACTTGTACTCGGCATAAGCGCCAAAACCAAAACCGGTGGTTGCAAAAACCGGATCGCCCTTCTTAAACAGCTTTACCTGTTTGCCGACTGATTCAATTTCCCCGGCCAGCTCCTGCCCCAGGATCGTTATTTTCTTCGGTTTTCTGAGGCCATTATAGATTCGTATGGCGAATTGAAACAAGAGAGGGAATTTTAATCCTCGCATCTCGCAGTCCCCTGCTGTTACGGTTGTTGCAGCTATTCTTATCAATACTTCATCGTCTTTGGGAACAGGTTTTTCTACCTCTTGCAGCTGAAGCACATCCGGCGGTCCGTATTTTGTCCACACCATTGCTTTCATGAATTTTCCTCCCTCCGCTCTGCTTTAGGTGGTTATACCACAGCCACCCCCCCGGACGCCATCCAGCCACTGGTCCTTCTCGGCCAGGTCTTATAGCCTCCATCGCCCGGAACAGGTCATTGCCTGGATGACCTGTTCCGGGTTCTATTCTTTATAAAGTAGGATCAAATAGAGGAGAAAAATTACGGCCTGGGCATCGGAGCAGCTCCCAGCTGCTGGAGCAGTCCCATGGCATCAAAATTAACCCAATTGTCGGTGGCCTTCCCATCGACCACTCGAAAAATGCCGCTGGCGGTCACATGGATCTTTTTTCCGGTAGGGGCAATCCCCATGAAGGCTCCGGTATGTGTACCGTCTATCGAGAAACGCATCGCCACACGATCCCCTTCGGCGAGGCTGTCTTCGACCGTGACCTTGCGGTTCGAGAAAGCGCTCCACAAGTTAATCAGCTGCTTTGCACCTTCGAGCCCTTCCATGGGGGGTAAGGAAGGGTCATGATTTACCCAATTGGCTGCGAAGTATTTACCGACATTTTCGGTATCGCCTTTTTCAAACGCGGTTAACAGGTTGCGTAATACAGATTTATTTGATTCGGTTGTCATTTTTTCTCCACTGATCTTTTGAATATGTAATAGGATATATTATACCGATTATATCATATTACATCATTGTCTTTTTTCCTTTTTTTGAACCGGTTAAACTCAGCTGTGATATATTTGGGTGATCATCCAACTTCTGGGATAGGGAATTCAATGCAATTTGTTATCATGGCAGTCGGGGTACTGGCCATTTTGCTGGCAGTTTTGGCGCAATGGCTAGGAATTGACAAGAATGCAATTTGGGGAACCAGTCGTATCCTGCTTCTGATCTCTGGAGTAGCCCTGCTCGGATTTGCAATATTGCTCCATTTTTGGAAAACCGGGTACATATCTGCCGAGATGCGCCATCGCATGACAAACGCCGGGCAAAAAATCCGTAACGTGCTTGCCCGATTTATTCAGCGCTTGACTGCCTGGCAACCGCTTGCATGGGTCGTAGCGATCCTGGTCATTCTTTTGATCTCGGGCTATGCAATCTGGTATACCACGCTCGGCCGTATTACCGTCTTCTCGCCTGTCACCAATGATTACGTCGATCTTGGCGAGGCCTTTCTTCATGGTCAGTTATCACTCCTTAAAAAACCTGACCCGCGCCTGGTGGCTTTACCAAGCCCTTATGACAGCAAACAGCGCGACCCTAGCTTTAATACGGACTTAAGTTACTATAAAGGAAAATTCTATCTTTATTGGGGCCCAGTTCCGGGTCTTATCTATGCTTTAACAGAATGGATAGCTCCATCCCGGCCTCCCGATCAACTGGTGGCGCTGCTATCCTATTCTGGCTTAGCGCTTATATTGCTGGGTTTGCTCTATCAGGTTCGAAAGCGCTATTATCCGAACGCTCCCGGCATATCGATCCCTTTCTTTATGGCGGCAACCCTGGTCAATGTCCCCTATCTTTTTATCCTTGGCCGGACGCAAGACTATGAGACATCAATCATCGCCGGGCAGTTATTTCTAAACCTGGGAGTGCTGGCCTGCTTTCTCTATCAAACCAAAGCCAAAAAATTCTGGCTGGTACTGGCGGGATTATCCTGGGGGTTGGCCATCGCTTCCCGTTATAATCTGGCGGTTTCCGTAGCAGTATTTTCAATAGCTGTGCTCTTGAGCAGTTATCAAAAGCAGCAGAATATGAATGCCCGCATCCAACCAGGAAAAAATAATTTGCTTTATTACCTTAGACGGTTCGATTGGAATGCGATTGCTGCCTTATTCATCCCATTAGCAATCTGCGGGCTTGCTCTGGCAATCTACAACGATGCCCGTTTTGGTAATCCGCTTGAAACCGGTTTCGCCTACCAGTTAACGCTTTACGGATCGTTGAACCACTATTATTCGATTGCATACATCCCTTCCAACCTGTTTGTGTACCTGGCCTACCCTCTCAAGACGATTGGAAGTTTCCCCTTTTTCAAATCGGTCCCAATCCAATATCATTTGTTGCCGAATTGGGCCAGCGTGCCGTCCGGTAAAGAATTCGATCAGGTATTCTTTGGGATATTCCAATCACTGCCGGTCATCTGGCCGTTGGCGCTTCTGGTTCCGCAAACGGTGTCAGGGCTGGCAAAAGGGCGTGCTGGAAAAACCTTTGAAGATAAGAGCGATCAACCTCAATCAGCACGCCGGTTTATCGCCATGCTTCTCCTAGCAAGTTTATTGCAATTTATATTCTTATTATGCTATTTTTATAGCGCCATGCGATATATTCCCGATTTTCTTATTCCCTTGCTGCTCGGTATCTATCTCCTGATATGGGAATTCGATAAACAAATCAGGCATAATCCGCTTCTCCGTTGGCTCTTTTGGCTGGTTATCATCGGTTTATGCATCGCAACCGTCGCTATCGGCTTCTTTGCAGGCTTTGATATCCCACCCCAATATATCCGCACAGAGAATCCTCAGCTTTTTAGCTCATTGACTACATTTTGGAACCATCCATATAACCAGATGATTATTCTATTAGGAAAACCCGCAGCCCTGGCAGCTACGTTCGTTCGAATATCAGCACGCCTCGTTGGAAAATTTGTCCGCTAACCCAATAAACACCGCATATTCCTGCCAATCACCAATCCCGTTCAGCACGAGCTTTACTGGCTTTATGAAATGGTTTACGATAAAATTAAGCATGTTTCCAGATAGAAGACTACAAAAACCGAGCATATTTATTCCGTGAAGATAAAAAACATCGCAAATGTTCTTATTCTGCTGATTGGAACTGCAATTCTGATCACCGCTGGAGCCGGCTGTACCTCGCAATTTCTACAGCCGGATCATCTGATTATCCATCACCCGACCGGCACGCAAGCGAATTTACCCCTCTCGAACTGTTTGCCGGCCGGCGTCAAACTCAGTGACGAAGTGGGTATGAAAAATACGACCGACCAATTCGGCCATATTTTGGACTCCACGCCGATCACCCTGCAAGATAAGTTGGCCGAGCTGAACGCCGTCTGTGACAGTGACAGGACCCTCACCAATGCTGCAGGGAATGTCATCTATCTTTACTCGGATACTGCCTGCTGGCAGGGTGTTGCGCCCAGTAATTCTCAGGAGCTGCTGGCGAAACAATCGAATGAGGTCAAAGCGTTAGAACGAAGCTATATTGTCATTGAAATCCCGTGCAATGGGTTTGTCCCGATCCCGCCTTAAAGCCCACGCGAGACACGGTCGGAGGTAAACCTCATGCCGTGTTATGATTTGGTGTCTTTTTTATCTCTATTTGTGATGCATCGCTACGTTTACGGCATTTCATGACCGCGGGCAGAGGCAAACAGGCTGTACCACTCCTCGCGGCTCAGCTCAACCTCGAGCGATTTGGCGCAGGCGCTCAGGCGCTCCGGGCGGGTGGTGCCGGTGACGGGGATGATCTGCGCCGGATGCTTGAGCAGCCAGGCCAACGCCACTGCCTCAGCTGGGAGCGAGCGCGCCTGGGCATACTGCCTGACGAGAGCCGCGGTTTTCTGCACGTTCTCGGGCAGCTGCGAGCTATCCGTCGCGGTGAGAGCGCCGCGATCGAGCGGGCTCCAGGCCTGCAGGCCGACGCCCTTCAGGCGGCAATACTCCAACACGCCTTCCCAGCCGTCGGGATAGTTGGGCGCATGCTGGTTGAACGAAATGCCAACCTCGGCAAAGCCGTTATGCAGCAGGCTCATTTGCAGTTGGTTGGCAACCAACGGATCGGGCAGGAAGTTCTGCAAATATTCCATCTGGAAGCGGTTCTGGTTGGAGACGCCGAAATAGCGCACCTTGCCGGCCTGCTTTAAATCGGCAAAGGCCCTGGCAACCTCTTCGCCCTGCCAGAGCACATCCGGGCGGTGCAGCAGCAAGATATCGAGGTAATCGGTATGCAGGCGGCGCAGGGAGGCGTTTGTGCTGGCGAGGATGTTCTCGTAGCTGAAATCGTAGCGCTGCGGAGTGCCGGGGGGATCATCGCACCAACGGATGCCGCACTTGGACTGAATGATGATCTGCTGGCGCAGGTCGGAGTGCCCATCCAGGGCACGGCCAAAGACTTCTTCGGCGCGGCCCTGGGCATAGATGTTGGCGTTATCAAAGAAGTTGATGCCCAACTCGAGGGCGCGGTCGAGGAACTCCGCCGCCTGCTTTTCGAGTTCTTTGGTAATGGGAGTACCCTTCTCCCACCCGCCGCCGAGGCCCATGCAGCCGGCGCAAAGACGTGAAACCGATAATTTTGTGTTTGGAATGGTAATTTTTTGCATTTTTTATCCTTTTTTCTTTATGAGAGATTTAAAGTTGTTTGGCAGGGAAAGTTAAATAATGATAACCTGAATTCCACAGCATGCGGAGATCATTTTGCCGCCCTGATCCTTTTGAGCGGCGCCAGCTACTTGCAGGTTTTCAGTACCGCTCAGATCATTGCGCTGGTGATGTTATTTCTCGATTTGCACAATTACGGCTATTCGATTGTGGATATATTTTTTGGGCTGTGGCTATTTCCGCTGGGTTACCTGGTGTTCAAATCCGGTTACTTCCCAAAAATCCTGGGCGTTTTGTTGATGATTGCATGTTTTGGCTATCTGATCCAGTTTTTTACGACCTTTCTTTTTCCGGCCTACCAGGCGCTCGCTACCCCGGGTCTGGCGGTCGTGACGCTGGCGGAATTGGCCTTTGCCTTGTGGCTTTTGATCAAAGGCGCAAAATTACCGGAAACACAATTAATTTAATAGGATGGGTTGGATGTTTTTCCAACCCATCGTATCATTCTGCCGCACTCGAATCACCACCTTACCGATCTGTCGGTAGAAACCGCCTTCCATCCGTCTTACAATCTATATATCATCTGCTAAACCCATGCACAGATTCCTATACCGTTGGCTCGTGCTTTTGATCCTGCTGGCCATGCTCGGCTTTACCACTCCAGTCATGGCTCAGGCTCACACCTACTATGTTTCTCCGGGCGGTTCGGACAGCAGCGACGGCTCCAGCGCTCATCCCTGGCGCTCCATCCAGCACGGCGCAGATCAGCTCTCCCCCGGCGATACCTTGCTGATCGCCCCAGGCCTCTATCAGGAAGGTGGCATCATTGTCAGCCAGGGCGGCAATGCTGCCAATCCGGTCACATTCAAGGCCAACGGTACGGGAGTGGTCATTTCTGGAAGCGGCAGCGGCATGCACCAGGACGCCTTCTTGATTACCTATGCCAATTATGTGGTGGTGGACGGGCTGACCTTCCAGAACTCCAACCGGGCCGGTATGCGCATCGACAATTCCGATCACGTCACCGTACGCAACTGCACTTTCGCCAACAACAATACCTGGGGCCTGTTCACCGATTTCAGCAACTACACCACCGTAGAAGATTCCGAATCGTATGGGGCCAAGCTGCAGCACGGCATCTAT
>DATFYI010000248.1:0-2584 GCA_035315125.1 Anaerolineaceae bacterium
AAACCATCATCCCAAAGACCTGGTCGGTAAGAAATGTTATATCGAGCTCTTTTCTCGTTCCAATCCCTGTCCAGGCTGTCGCGTTTTTGAAACTTTTAATACGGGAACAACCACCATTCGTAGCAGTCGCGAATGGCAGGATCAGGAAAAACACACCGATTGGGAAATAACAACTTTCCCAATCCAAGATGACACGCAGCTTCCTCATCAAGTGATTATTTTTGAAGTTGATGTCACAGAGAAGCGCTCGTTAGAGACCAACCTGATCCAATCCGAAAAGTTAGCAGCGGTCGGTCAGCTCGCGGCCGGCGTGGCTCATGAGATTAATAATCCATTGGCAGCCATCATTGCCAATGCTCAAATTCTGCAGCGGGAATTGCCTGAAGCCAATCCGGAAACAAAGGAATCCTTGAAATTGATCGAAACAGCCGGGCTGCGGGCCTCTCAAGTCGTCAGTAATTTGCTCGGGCTAGCCTATAAAGAGAAAAAATATGAATTCGAATCTTTTTCACTTAACGAGACCATAGAATCGGCCCTGTCTCTGGTCAAATATGGTATGACGAACCGGTCTATTAAAGTTGAGCTTGAGCTGGGCGAGGCCATGCCCGAAATTATCGCCAGCAAGAGCCATTTACAAGGTGTATGGATCAACTTGATTATCAACAGTATGGACGCAATCCAACGACCAGACGGGAAAATTTCAATTAAATCCTCATATGATAATAAAGAATTTAGAGTGACCATTGCAGACAACGGGAAAGGTATTCCAAGAGAACAGCTCTCCAGAATATTCGAGCCGTTTTTTACTACAAAAAGTGCTGGTAAAGGGACTGGGCTGGGCCTTTCAGTATGCATGAGTGTCATAAAAGAACATTTGGGAGATATCCAGGTAGAAAGCCAGGCCGAACAAGGCACCAAATTCACGGTGATATTACCGGATATCAACCGGTATATTTAGGCTCCTGCCGGGGTACATTTGGCAATGCAAACGGGCACACAAACAGGAACAGCAATCGCTTGTGCAAACATTGCCTTTATTAAATATTGGGGAGATCGCGATTCATTGCTACGCCTGCCGGCGAATGGCTCAATCTCAATGAACCTGGCTGGGTTGACCTCCCTCACACAGGTTGCTTTCAGTGAAAGCTATGCGCAAGACACTTTGAATTTGAATGGTGAGATTACCGGCGGGCCAGCTCTTTTCAGAGTCATTCAGTTCCTGGATCTGGTGCGAAGCCTGGCGGGCAAGAACCTGTATGCGGCTGTTGAAAGTCGAAACAATTTTCCAACTCAGGCTGGCATGGCTTCTTCGGCGGCGGCCTTTGCGGCACTGAGCCTGGCTGCCAGCCATGCACTCGGTTTAAATCTTTCAGAACAGGAACTTTCACGCCTGGCTCGGCGTGGCTCCGGCTCGGCCTGCAGGTCTATTCCAGGCGGTTTTGTCGAATGGCAACCAGGATTAGATGATCAGGATTCCTATGCCCGATCGATCGCTCCTAGCGGTTACTGGGATCTGGTCGATTGCATTGCTGTCATCCAAACCACTCCAAAAAGGACCGGCTCCAGCCAAGGCCACTCTCTGGCAGCCAGTAGCCCACTTCAATCGGCCCGTCTGGCAGATGCGCCGCGCCGCCTGGATATTTGCCGTAAGGCTATCCTCGCACGGGACTTCGAAGCACTGGCCAACATTTGCGAACTGGACAGCAATCTGATGCATGCTGTCATGATGACCTCCTCCCCCGCCCTTTTTTATCTGGAACCTGCTTCCTTAGAAATCATCAAGGCCATCCCGACCTGGCGGCAAACCGGTTTACCGGTTTTTTATACCGTAGATGCCGGGCCCAATGTCCACCTGATTACTGTAAAGGAGACGGCTGCCCAGGTCATCGAGAAATTGAAACAATACCCATCCGTAAAATCGGTTTACAGCGCCGGGGTCGGTCCATCGGCTCACCTGGAATCCGATCAATCATAAACGCGCAGGGTTAGAAAATACTCAGCATTTAATACAAGGCTTTGCTTTCCTATAATGAAAAAGGATATAATAGGATTTAATAAACCTGATATATCCTTGGATTGATCTTAGAGAAGGTATTAGACAGAAAGCTTAAAGTTTGCTATGAATTCCACTCTTAACTTATTACTCAACATCGTTGAGTTTATCGTTGCATTGGGAATCCTGGCCGGTATGCACGAATTCGGACATTTTTTGATGGCACGTCTATCAAACATTGATGTTGAAGAATTTGGCCTGGGTTTCCCCCCTCGATTGGTAAAGCTATTCACCTGGCGTGGGACAGACTTCACGCTTAACTGGATCCCATTCGGCGCATTCGTACGACCGAAGGGTGAGAATGATCCTGATGTGCCGGGGGGTTTGGGCGCGGCGAACCCCTGGAAACGCCTGGGTGTCCTCTTGGGTGGTCCGGTAATGAACTTGTTGATCGGGGTATTGCTCTTTAGCCTGGTTTTTACTGAAGTAGGCCAGCCGGACACTCGCACGGTGCAGGTAATCGATACCAGCCCGAATTCACCGGCTGCCCAGGCCGGCTTGATAGCCGGGGATGTCATCACCCAGATCAAC
>DATFYI010000249.1:0-6633 GCA_035315125.1 Anaerolineaceae bacterium
ATTCGGATGGCGATAAGATAGCGTTCGATTCAAATGCCGATGATTTGACGATCAATGATCCTGATCCAGGTGTTTCGAATATTTACTTATCGATCAATGTTAACCCCACTACTAAACCGATCTCCCGCATCGCCGGTTGGGATGGTGTGGATGATCCTACATATCAATGCGCTTACACTCCCGACCGCTGCAATTCCAATTTTCCGGTCATCAGCCGTAAACCCCAGGCAGACAGCAATAACAGTATTTATGATATTGTTTTTAGTTCTGCGGCGAATATAACCCACGATGATTTCAATGGCAAGCACACCCCGACCAATAATAATTTTCCCTACAATTATTATTATTATAAAGGCATCTTCCTGGCAAAAGTTGACGTGTCCGATCCTGCAAATCCTCGCACCACATTCCAGCGAGTATCGGTGGGTTTAGATGCCAACAATAATATCGTTGCGGAAAATGGGGACTCTGGCTACCTGGATCGCTCTTTGCTCACCCCCACAAACGTCTTGCACCCGGTCGCCGATGTGTATGAAGCTGGGGGTGGGGACGTGAACGGCGCACAATCAGGAGATGCGGTGGTGGTGTTCGAATCGGATGCCAGCAATTTATTGGGCTGGGTGGGCGGAAAAACGGTAGATGCCAACAATCATAAAGATATTTTCTTGCGGGATATGGGCAACGGTACCACCACGCCCGGCAATGTAATCCGGCTGACAAATAAAGGGTATGATGGCAAAGAACCCAACGGCGATTCGAGCGACCCGGTCATCACCGATGATGGCAAATACCTGGCCTTCGTTTCGACGGCCACCAATCTGGTGCCAGGCGCCACGTCTGGCATTCCGCAGATCTATCTGCTGGATATCACCACTCATACCTTTTACCTGGTCTCACGAGATGTCAATAACATTTCCACCATCCCTGGTAATGGCGAATCCCGTTATCCTTCGATTATTGAAACTCAATCTGGGGCAGTCAAAGTGGCCTTCCATTCCACCTCAACCAACCTGGCGAGCGGCGCCAATAACGGCATTGCCAATATCTATGTATACACGCTGGATAAATTAGCCCAAACACCCGAAACGCTGGATCTGGTCTCGCGCGGCTCGAGTGCAGATATCAATTCGAATTCGGGCCCGATCGGCAATATGGATTCGCTGACCCCCTATCTCTCCAGCGACGGCGGGGCCGTTACGTTCAGCTCCTACGCCGATAACCTGGTAGAAGGCGCCAACAACTACGATTGTCTGACCACCCTGCACGGCCAGCAGATCACTAAATGTAAGGATATCTATACCACCGACCTGTCTGCTCACCAGACCTGGCGCGTCTCGCTGACCTCCTCGGGTGAGCAGGCCCAATCCAATTCGGCCTTCCCAGCCCTATCCGGGGATGGCAGGTTCGTTTCTTTTACTTCGTACGTGGATATTTTTGGCACCGGCCATCAAACGGATCACATGCAGATCTACCAGCGTGACCAGGGTATCCCGCTCGGCAACCCGGTCATCCAGCCTTCCTCCTGGAACTTCTTTGCTCAGGAGAACAACATATCCATCCGTACCTTTACGGTGACCTCGTTGATCAATACAACGAAACTCCAAAGCGATGACAATAGCTATACGGGTTTGCTGTTGGTGCAGGGGGCGCAGCAGGGGTCTTCAACCGACAACTTTTCTATATTACTACCCAACGATCCCCAAAACACACTTTATTGTACAGGCGCTTCAGCCATTCCCAAGGGCAGCGCTTGCACTTTCCAGGTGATTTACACTGCCACGGATATGACGGGCAAGCAAGCGATTTTATACGTAGGCATCAATGATGACCGCAAGGCGGTTGCAATTTCCTTACAAGGCCGGACGGTTGTCTCCTATTTTCCGCTCATGTTTGTACACTAGCCCCGTTCATTCCAGTTCTTTAATAATTTTTTCCAAAAACGGAACTGCAGCCTGGACGGCACGGGCACGGTGGCTGAGCCGGTTCTTTTCGGTCATGCTTAGCTCGGCCATGGTACGCCCTTGCTCCGTTAACAAGAAAATCGGGTCATAGCCAAAGCCGTTGTGGCCGCGCTCCTGCTCGATGATCTCGCCCGGGCAAACCCCCTCGCTGTAGTAAATTTCACCGGCCGGGGTCGCTAAAGCGACCGTGCAGCGGAAACGGGCCGTCCACGGCCGGGCGTGGCCTTTAAGGTTTTGCAGCAGGAAAGCTCGCCGGTCGGAGTCGGTTGCTCCAGGTTGGGGCGCATAGCGCGCCGAGTGCAAACCGGGTTGCCCGCCCAGCGCATCCACTTCCAACCCGGAGTCATCTGCCAGAGTAACCTTCTGGGCAGCCCGGCAGTAAGTGCCTGCTTTGAGGGCGGCATTCTCGGCGTAAGTCTGACCATCTTCCTGCACGTCCAACCGAAGTCCCAGGTCGGCCGGCTGCAGCAGTTTCAGGCGATCACTCTGCCAGCCGGGTACCTCAGCCAGGATGGCCTGGATTTCACGGAGTTTGCCAGGGTTGGTACTGGCGATCAATAGTTCGAGCATATGAGTTTGCGTTTTTGTTAATTGTTGTCATTTTAATCTTAAAAACTTGACTTCATTAAAATTAGATGATATAATATTCGTATAGATTATTGTTTTTTATCATTATAACTCATCTTTTAGTGTCTATTTACCTTATTCGTGAAACAACCTCGCTTCCCTCTTCGCATTAATGTTGGTTTTTTGCTGAATGCTTCAATAGGCACCAGCCGGGATATTCACTTCGAATTCCCCAGTTTACGACTAGCGAACGATCTTGAGTTAAGTGATTTCAGCGGGATGGCCAAAATTACCCGCACCCCGCAAGGAATGTTAGTGCAGGCTGATTTCAGGGGGAAAGTTAATGCAGAATGTGTCCGCTGCCTGGCAGGCTTTTTGCAACCTATCCAATCTGTGTTTAGCGAGCTGTTCGCCTTTAAAACCAATGCCGTCACCGAGGCGGGTCTCATCCTCCCGGAGGACAGTAATATCGACCTGGCTCCGTTGGCGCGTGAATATTTTTTGTTGGAAATCCCCATCAGCCCCTTGTGTAAACCCGATTGCAAAGGACTTTGTGTGGTCTGTGGAGAAGATCTGAATGTTTGTATCTGTGAACATGCAGCCTTAATAGGCGCAAACCAAGCCAATTCATGATTGATTAATGGGGGGAGGTTATCGATGGCAAACCCAGGGAGACGCAACCGTAATACAGAGATCTTTAGCATGCTGCTTGAAAAGGCCGACGTACAGGGTTATCTGACGACCGAAGATCTGATGGAAGTCTATCCGGATGTCAGCCGGGATGCAGAGCGCCTGGAAGCGATCATGACTGCCTTGCGCCGGCGTGGGGTTGAGTTTTACGATCAGGACGAATCCGAGCTGGAAGAAGATGCCAGCCAGTTACCACCCAGCGACCTGGATCCATTTGCCGATCTGGCGCCGATTTCCAGTGACGATACCATTGGCCTGTATTTGAAGGAGATGGCGCGCGTTCCACTTCTTTCAATGGAAGAAGAATTGGATTTAGCCCGGCGCATCGAACGCGGCAAACATAGCCAGCGCGAGATGCAGCGCACCACCTTGCGCAGCTCGAATAATCGCCAGGCCGAGTTGGAACAATACGTGGTGGATGGGCAGTCTGCCCGCGAACATCTCATTAAAGCCAATACCCGCCTGGTGGTTAGTATTGCCAAGCGTTACATCGGGCGAGGTGTGCCGTTTCTGGATTTGATCCAGGAAGGCAACCTGGGTTTGATGAAAGCCGTTGAGAAATACGAATACCAGCGCGGTTTCCGCTTTTCCACCTATGCCACCTGGTGGATCCGCCAGACCATCACCCGCGCCATCGCCGACCAGGGCCGCACCATCCGTGTGCCGGTGCACATGGTCGACCGCATTCGCCAGCTTTATAAAACCACGCACGAGATCGAGCAGAAATTAGGTCGTATCCCCTCAACCGAAGAATTGGCAGATGCCATAGGTCTGCCCAGCAACAAGGTCGATTGGATGCTGCGAGTATCCTGGCTGCCGCTTTCCCTTGAGTCACCAATTAATGAAGATGAAGATGATGCCGAGTTGGGCAACTTTGTTGAAGATCAAATTACGCCCACCCCGGTTCAAAGCGCCTATTCCAAGCTGTTGAGCGAGAAGGTAGAGGAAGTGCTGGAATCGCTGCCGCCGCGCGAGGCCCGCATCCTGCGACTGCGTTTTGGGTTGGAAAACGGGCGCACTTACACCCTGGAAGAAGTCGGGCAGAAGTTTGGACTGACCCGTGAACGCATCCGCCAGATCGAAAGCAAAGCCCTGCGTCGCCTGCGCCACCCGCGCAGAGCGCGGCAGCTGAAAGAGTATTTGTAAGTATCTAATCGATCCAGTTTTCTGGCTCGATGTGCACGTAGGCACGATCAACCTCGGGTAGCGCCTGCAGGCGGGCGATGACTTCGTCAGAGATGGCGTGAGATTGGTTCAGTGGGGTTTTGCCGTCTACGTTGACGTGCATATCAATTATCAGGCGCGGACCCACATATTCAGTCATCAGGTGGTGCACTTCTATTACTCCGGGCACTTGCTCGGTGATGGCTACGATTTTATGGCGCAATTCTTCCGAGGCGCCCCCGCCGGTTAAGAAGTGCAGGTTTTCCCGCCCGGCGCGAAAGGCTGCCCGCAAGATCCAGGCAGCCACCACAAAACCGGCAATCGGGTCGAGCAGCGGGTTGATGTAATAGGCAGCCAGCCCGCCGGCCACAGCCGCCACCGAAGCCAGCATATCGCTCAGGTTATCCTGGGCGGTGGTGATCAGGGTTGGGCTATTCAGCTTTTGCCCAATCCGGCGGGTGGTGAAATACATCCAGGCTTTGACCGCCGCTGCGATGAGCAGCACGATTGAGAGCAGCCCGGGTTCTATAACTTTGCCTCCCTGCAGATAGCGCGCCAGCGAGGCGCGGGCGGCTTCATAGCCGGCCAGCGTCATGGATATTGTCACCAGCAGCCCCACCAGCGGTTCGAAGCGGCTGTGACCCTGCGGGTGCGAGAGGTCAGGCGGTTGTTGGGCGGCCCATAGCCCCAACACCATCAAAAATGAATAAATAACATCCGAAACCGAATTGGCGGCATCGGCGTAAACGGCCACACTGCCTGAAAAATGAGCCACGATGCCCTTGCTGATGGCCAGCAAGACGTTTCCCAGGATAGTTATCCACAGCGCCTGGCGGTATAGGCGCTGTTTTTCTGGCTGTGGCGTATAGTCGCGTACCCATCGCATAGTAAGATATATTTTACCATTTTTATATAGATTGGTTGTTTCAAGCTGACGCTCAGCATCTGGCTGCCCGGCTGCACTTCCGGGTTAGAGCAGCGCGATTTGTGTTTCTAATAGTGAGGCGATGTATTCTGCAATGAACAGGATCTGGGATGAATAATCGGGGCCGGGCCGGTTGGAAACTTTTGGGAGTCCGTTCACGCTCAGGCGCCTGGGATCAACGTGGGCGCCGCCGTCCTGTTCGCACACCCAGCGGATCAGGTAGCGGATGGTCAGGCCGCTCGGAAGTGGTATTGGGCTGTGTAGCAGCGTGGCCGGCAGAGGTTGTTCCAGCCAGACATCCAGCGTCAGCGGCGGCGCCTGGCTATCGAAAATACCATCCGGCCCGAGCGGAGCCAATCGCAAATTAGGCAGCAGGCGCGGCAGCAACGACACGTTGCTGATCTGACCGTGGCGTCGGGTGGTATCGCACAATAGCAATCGTAGTTGCAGCGCAGCCACCCGGTAGAACTCAGGCCGCCCGCGCCGCGACAGATCCAGGCTGGTCATCAGAATTTGCAACGCATCGCGAGCATAAGCAATCAATAGTTCCTGAGAATGAGCAATTAAAGGGCGCACTAATCCTCGTTAGCATGGATCAGATAGGCTTCCAGCATAATCAGGTTGCGTTCACCGGCCCGCTTGACAATCCGCAGCAATTGTTCCATGCTGGAGACTTCTTCGAGCTGTTCGTTGGTGTACCAATCGAGAAACTGCTGGGCGATATAGTCTTTTTCTTTTACGGCGATGTCCATTAAAGCGTAAATGTTGTGGGTGACTTCCATTTCCCAGTTTACTGCCATTTCAAAAACTGCTTCGGCCGATGCGAAACTGGATTGGGGCGCGGCGACAGCCGGTATAACGACCATTCCGCCGGCATCCACCACATATTTGACAAACTTCATGGCGTGCACACGCTCCTCCTCGGCCTGTTTGTAAAAATATTGGGCCAGTTTAGGAAGAGACTGGCCGTCAAAGTAAGTTGCCACGGCTACATATTGGTGTGAAGCCTGCAATTCATGCCCGATTTGCGCATTAATCCCATCATTCAATACTTTGCTGATTAACATAATCTTTTTCCTTTATCGATAAAATCTAACGCACTTATCAAGTAATTACAAGTAAGCAGGATGCAATATTGCCCTGCCTTGTTATTTTAGCATACTGAAAGGTAAATAATATTAATTTAGATAAAGATTGTCCATACTATTTAACTAAATTCGTATCTACTCAGCCACTCGAAGAAAATAAGCCAAGTCTTTTTTTAGTGTGTTTCGTGTATTTCGTGGTTGATTAATTTACAGCTGAGCAGTTAACCAAATTCTTTTA
>DATFYI010000250.1:0-17374 GCA_035315125.1 Anaerolineaceae bacterium
TTATAAAGCTGAAGAATCAGTTTCTCTGCCTCATCCAACTCTTTATCATACAAAATAGTATTTATGGTTATATAGATTTTTGCCCAATATTTGTGCGCATAATTGGCAAGTCGCTCGATATCTTGTAGTGGATTACTGGCAGCCTCACGAGCTCCAAATTGGGGACCGCCAATATAAATAGCGTCGGCTCCGCAATTAATTGCAGCCAGACCGGTTTCTAAATCTTTAGCAGGTACGAGCAGCTCAATTGATTTCAAATATTATTTTTGCCTGTTAACACTAAATAAATTTAGCCCTTCACAGGATACCATTTTGGGTTAGATTGCACAACCCTGTTTTAAAAGTAATTAAAGAATGAACGGGCATCATTTCCGGCAATCACTATGGAGTAAAATAAACTTATGAACATTGCCATGATTTCTTATCATACCTGCCCCCTGGCAACTTTGGGCGGAAAAGACACTGGTGGAATGAATGTTTATGTGCGCGAAGTGACCCATTACCTGGGCCGGCGAGGAGTGCATGTAGATGTCTTCACACGTTCTCAAGATGAACACGTTCCTCATGTGCTACACGATCTGGGTTACGGGAACCGTGTTGTCCACATTCCTGCCGGTCCGGAAGTGCCTTTACCAAAACCGGAATTAGTTAACTATTTACCTCAGTTTGTCGAAGGAATCCGTAAATTTTCAACTGAAAAAAGAATCAAATATGATTTAATCTACAGCCATTACTGGTTATCTGGTATTGCTGCTGATAGCCTGAAGAAGAGTTGGGGGATTCCGGTAGTACATATGTTTCACACACTCGGCTTGATGAAAAATCGTATTGCCCAAAGCCCAGAAGAGCTAGAAGGTGAGTATCGCGTCAATGGCGAACGTCAGGTCCTGCAAATGGCGGATCGTATTATCGCCCCCACGCTGGCTGAAGAGGCTCAACTATATTTCCTCTACCATGCAGATGTTTCAAAAATCACTATTATACCGCCTGGAGTTGACACGGACCATTTTTATCCAATTCCCCCTGACGAAGCCCGCGAAGCCATTCATCTGCCTGTAAATGAAAGAATGCTTTTGTTTGTTGGACGCATCGAGCCTCTTAAAGGATTAGACACACTTCTAAGAGCTATAGCACATATGCGTGAAACCGGTGTATATAGCCAGGTGCCTCATTATCTGGCTGTTGTGGGCGGAGATCCAAGCGCCACTGGAGAGAATCTTAGCTCGGAAATGGCTCGCTTGCAAACTCTCTGTAGTGAACTTAACCTAAATGATATGGTTTTATTTCTGGGCAAACGAGACCAGGCCAGTTTACCTTATTACTACTCCGCCGCAGATGTGCTCATCATGCCTTCTCATTATGAATCCTTTGGAATGGTAGCTCTTGAAGCTATGGCATGCGGTACTCCAGTAGTTGCTTCCAGGGTTGGCGGTTTAGCTTTTCTGGTTGCCGATGGTAAGACCGGCTTTGTTTTCCCGGATAACGATTTCATCAATCTTAGCGAAAAACTAACTCTTTTATTAACCAATCCAGGATTGCGAGATCGACTGGGTCAACAGGCGGCTGACTACGCCCGCCAATATGCCTGGCCAAATATTGTAAATCGGTTATTGAACACATTCACCGAAGTTTTATGCAACCAATGAAATTATTCATATTAACGAAAATCAAGCTCGATCGTATGAAACAAAAAGCTGTCCAAAACCATCCAGCCCGTCTTGATCCAGGTAAATTTCGTTGAGTTTCAAATTTATTGGAGGGTCGAGTAATGAACCTTCCAAAATACCGGAAAATGGCCGGCCCCCTAACAGCCGATTAGCATTTGTCAGGTAAAGACGGTTAAGGACCCGTCCAGATGCAAGGAGATGAAGGATCTTTGGACCTCCGGCTGAGCAAATTGTTCGATATCCCAGAGCTGATAAAGCTTGTTTTAAAAGAGCTCCTTCGACATTTTTATTACCCGCAACGATAACCTGTATCGATTGTTTTTGAATCTCCTCAATGCGTTTGGGATCAGCGCTTGAAGTTGTGATAATTACAACTTTACGCTCACCTTTTGTTAGGATCAGTGGGATAGAAAAATCCAGGCTGCTGCTAATAATAGCGATATCTGGTTGAGCAGTTAAACCGCGTTTTTCGCGCCATATTTGAAGGTCGGCATAGCGTGGGTCGTTTATCTGTAGTATTTCTTGAGCCCGACCCTCCGCTAAATCTCGTAAATACCGACCACTGCTTAGAATCAAATCTGCTTGAGCCACCAATTCTTGAAAAAGCCGCCAGTCGTTTTGATTGGTAATTGTCTTGGGAATAATAAATCCGGATCCACTGGGATTTGAAATTGCGATGCGACCGTCAATGCTTTTTATAAAATTAGCATAAATAAAAGGCTCATTCTTATCTTTGGCCAGTTCTCTCAATTTGTGAGACAAATAGGCTCCCCTTAAGGGAACAGTTTGTGACGGTATTGGGTAAATCCGGATAATATTATTCATTTTTTTCGAGCAACTGAGAGATGTAATTAAGCCTTTAACCGGTCTACATATTTCTTTCGAAACTTGGTCACTTTAGGAGCAATTACAACACGGCAATATCCTTGATCGGGGTTGTTGGCATAATATTCTTGATGATAATCCTCGGCAGGATAAAAGGACGAAAAAGGAGTCAGCTCGGTTACAATTGGGTCATCCCATACATTTTCTTCCATTAATTTTCTAATTACTTCCTCGGCTGTTGTTTTTTGTTCAGATGAGTGATAAAAGATTGCTGAACGGTATTGTGAACCAATATCCGCTCCTTGTCGGTTTAGAGTTGTTGGATCATGTACCGTAAATAAAACTTCCAGAATCTCTTCAAAACTGATTTGTTTGGGATTAAAAGTAATTTGTACCGTCTCAGCGTGACCGGTCATACCTGTACAAACCTGGGCATAACTCGGATTTGGCTGTTTCCCACCTGAATAACCTGAAACCACATCTGTTACCCCTTTTAAATTGTCAAATACTGCTTCGAGGCACCAAAAACAGCCGCCAGCCAGGGTAGCAATTTCTGAATTCTCGGATGTTTGATTGAAATCTGTGGTCTTTAACATTTTTGGTCTCCTGATAGGATAATCAATACACTTTTTGTGGTTTTTTGACGTCTCTGGTTTAATTATCCTTACCTAAAAATAAAGCAATGAATGGAAAACCAAATCATTTATATGGATCTTCGGTGGAATTCTTAATCATTAAACTCAATTAACGATTGTCCTTTTTTAACCTTCTCGGTGATATTTACCAATACTGCTGCAATTGTTCCAGCACGATTTGAAGAAATCACATTTTTCATTTTCATTGCTTCAATCACACATAGCTCCTGGCCAGGCATAATGTTATCGCCAGGTTTAACCGCTATGGAGATAATTGTGCCAGGGATTGGCGCGTTTACCCTATTTATTTTATTTGGGTTTTTTGCCAGCAAATCAGGGGCAACTTCGGGTTGTGCCCTTGAAGAGGAGAGAGGCTTTTCTTTCGTTAAATTGCGGACCACAGAAGCATCTTCAACGGGCCAGACATCAATTGTCTCATGATCGACTTTAACCTGAATAGGTCGAACGGAGATATCTCCTACCTCAACATTAAATTCTCGATCACCAATTCTGACATGGATATTCATCGAGCGGAACCCTCTTGTTTCCGGGAATATGAATTGGAGTGCTGGACTAACCGGTGTGTCCGCATTGTATATTGCCAATTGCCGGGCAAGTCTCTCATAAACATTTGGTGAGCATTATAAATCGCTAAGACCACTGCCACTGCTGCGGCCGCTGCCTGGTAGCGTAAAAGGGCTTTGTTGTTTTCTTCAGGTGATTCTGACTCTGCCAACATAAAATCCGTCTCCTCATCTCATTAAATTACACAGGCATGTTGCCATGTTTACGCGGCAATGGGGTTATCGACTTGTTTTTTAGAGCAAGCAATGCAGCGATCACTCGCCCGCGGGTTTCACGCGGCTCAATTACCTCGTCGATGACGTCCGCTGCTGCGGCTGCATAGGGCGAGAGATACTTTTTACTATATTCTTCGATCAAGCGGGCGCGTTCAAGCTCCGGGTCATCAGCCAAATCGATTTGTCTACGATAAAGAATGTTGGCGGCTCCTTCGGCGCCCATGACTGCGATTTCGGCGCTTGGCCAGGCAAAGCTAACATCACAACAGAGCACCTTGCTACTCATTACAATGTAGGCTCCCCCGTATGCTTTGCGAGTGACAACGCTGACCATAGGCACACTTGCCTCTGAATATGCATATAGAACTTTGGCGCCGTGGCGAATAATTCCGCCATGCTCTTGGTCCCTGCCAGGTAGGAAACCAGGGGAATCTACCAAAGTGACGAGTGGAATATTAAAACAATCGCAGAAGCGTATAAATCGGCATATTTTATCTGCTGCGTCGATATCTAAAACGCCGGCCATAACACTGGGTTCTTGAGCGATGATCCCCACGCTCATGCCAGCCATGCGAGCTAAACCGATCACGGCATTACGTGCAAAGCTTTTCTGCAGTTCAATAAATGAATCACAGTCAACAATAGATTCAATTACATTGTGCATGCTATAAGCGATAGTTGGATCGATAGGAACGATGCTATTCAAGGTTTCGTCCATGCGCCAGGGATCGTCCTTGCAATCGAACGATGGGGGGTTATCTATCTGATTTGAAGGTAAATAGCTCAATACTTTTCGTACAGTAATTAATGCATCTTTTTCACTTTGTGATATCAGGTGAGCCAAACCGCTGATAGATAAGTGTGTTTCAGCTCCACCAAGGGTCTCAGAATCCACAATTTCACCGGTGACCGATTTAATTACCTCCGGACCAGTCAAAAACATGTAGGATTGTTTCTCGACCATGATAATCAAATCAGTCAATGCTGGCGAATACGCTGCACCACCTGCACAAGGTCCCATTATGACACTGATCTGGGGAATAATACCTGAGTAGAGAGAGTTTCGTCGAAAGATCTCTGCATATCCACTCAGGCTATGAACGCCTTCCTGAATGCGAGCCCCACCAGAATCAATCATACCGATCACCGGTGCACCTGCTTGGACGGCCAAGTCCATGATCCGGCAAATTTTTCTGCTTTGCATTTGTCCAAGGGAACCGCCTTGAATTGTAAAATCTTGAGCGTAGATGTAAACTGTGCGACCGTCAATTGATCCAAACCCGGTAACAACTCCATCACCTAAAGGCTGTTCAGCTTGCGGATCAATCATTTGTACTGCAAAAGCTTCCATCTCACTGAAAGTGTTTGGATCAAGCAGAAAACTGATCCGTTCGCGAGCAGTCATTTTTCCCTTTTCATGTTGTTTAGCTATGCGGTCAAAACCACCACCTTGTTTGGATTTCTCGCGAAGAGCACGTAACTCAAGAATTCGAGGATCTTCTTCTGACATAGCCTCTCCTCTTAACCACCACCTGAAATGAGTGACATCAAGATTAATCGATCTCCGTCACTTGGGCACTTTGACATAACCATCGCTGGCTGAGTCAAATCACCATTGATTATAAACAAGTTTGAGCTCAATAAAGAATGCCCGTCATGGTCTATCAGCAGCCCAATGAGACCCGGGTATTGAATACTCAACCATTGCAGGATCTCTTGGTAAGTCATCTGATTTTCCATTGCAAGCGTTATTTGCTTCTGTTTTATAATTTCAACAGCTACCCCAGTAAATTCTATAAAAATCTGCATATTACGCTCACGTTGAAACAATTATACAGGTTAATAAACTTGTACCAGCATAGGTCGAATTGACTTATTAATTTCGATTTGCTATACTTTCACTGAATTCTTAAACACAATTCTAAATTTTCTATCGTTTTATAAATTATTGTATCGCCTAAGTAAAGCAATAATCTTTCGGAAAAGAACACGAGCAAACATATGTGGGGTAACTGCTAATCGACTTCTATCCTTCTGATTGTGAGAAAGGACAAGATTATGAAACTGACACCACCTGTCGAAGTTAGCAACAATCAAATCGTTTTTGACGTGAGTGAAATTGAACCTATCCTCCAGGCTCCTCAAATGAAATTGCCGCATTGGCCGGAAGCTATGATTCCCCTGAAGGATGGAAGAATTTTGTTTATTCGTGAAGCTAAGCTAGAAGAAGTTCCTGAAATGCTTTTATACATGGAAAAAGTGATGAAAGTGCAAAAAGATTTTTTTGACATTGTCGGCGTGCGGGTGTATGCAGAAATCCTGGGTTGGGCTCGCAAGCGATTAAAAGATCCTTTCACATTGGTTGGATTAATCGATGGTGAGTGGGTTGGTCTTGCGAATGGTCGTGTGATGACCGAAGAAATCAGCCTGAGCCTGCATACGATGGCGTTCACGCGGCGTGGTCGAGTGGGCTGGGCCATGTATTATGCTAAAACCTATTATGCCATGGAAATATTGAAAGCGAAGGAATGGTGGTCTACTTTCGAAAGCTATAATGGTTGGCGAATGGCCGGCATCGAAATGGCCCAGCCGACTAAACCTTGGCCTCAATTCCAGCATGAACTGGGTGGCGCCAGGGTTTATTACCTGGATCAACCACTTTGGGAGAATGTAAAAGATTACGCTTTTCAGATGATTGGATCAAATTTCAACTTTGAGATACCCGATGAAGTCAGGAAGGCCAATGAAACCTTTCACATCCCAGCCAAGGTAGATTTATGATCCATTTATTATTTTTTACGGATCAAATACTTTATAATTGATCAAAAATCAATCTGGCAACGTACCAACGCACATCAAGGCTGATTTTCCCAGCAACTGATTGTAAAAATGTCTTTGGAGGAATTAACCAGTGGTTGATATTGAAGAAGCAAACACAAGGGTTGTCGAACAGATGATGGAAGCACGACCTATACTCACAGGAATTGGTAAGGCATTGGATATCATCCCTGGGATGCGTGATAATCTTCTTCTTCACGCCGGACCACCAATTACCTGGGACCGTATGGCAGGCCCGATGAAAGGAGCAATGGTTGGTGCATTAATATTCGAAGGCAAAGCTAAAGATTGGAATGAGGCCGTTGAATTATTATCCTCAGGAAAAATTACTTTTGAACCCTGTCATCACCATGCTTGTGTTGGTCCCATGGCGGGCGTCATTTCTCCTTCTATGCTCTGCTATATTGTTGAAAATAAGACGCACGGCAATAAGGCTTATTCTAATCTTAACGAAGGACGTGGAAAAGTCTTGCGGATGGGGGCATACAGCCAGGATGTAATTACAAAATTAGACTGGATGAACGAAATACTTGGCCCGACAATTGGAAATGCTTTGGAAGCTATGGGTGGAATAGACTTACGTACCATGATTTCCAAAGCACTTCATATGGGAGATGATGGCCACAATCGCTTAGACGCAGGCTCTCTCTTATTTACGACCGCTCTCGCCCCGTATATTGTAAAAGTCGCCAAAGACAGTGAGATAGCCTCAGAGGTGATCAGCTTCCTGGGTGGTAATGCTTTAAGTATGCTCAATCCCGTTATGGCGGCCTGCAAGACTATGGCAGATGCGGGACATAACGTTGAAGGCAGTACGATTGTTTCGGTGATGTCGCGCAATGGTACAGATTTTGGCATCCAGGTAAGTGGTTTGGGCGATCAGTGGTTTACAGGACCGGCCGGCATAGTAAAGGCGCTTTATTTTCCGGGTTTTACCGAAAAAGACGCCAATCCAGATATTGGGGATAGTGTCATTACAGAGACTGCAGGAATTGGGGGTTTTGCAATGGCAGGCGCACCGGCCATTGTCACATTTATAAGTGGAACATCTAGAGATGCCATCAACACTACCTTAGATATGTATGAGATAACTTATGCCGAGCACAAATATTTCACCATTCCCGCTTTGGAATTTCGTGGAACACCTACCGGAATCGATATTCGTAAAGTAATCGAAAAGAATCTGTTGCCGAGAGTTAATACCGGTGTAGCCCACAAAGATCCTGGTATTGGACAAGTCGGTGCCGGCGTTGTGACACCCCCTATGAATATCTTTGAAGATGCCTTGATCGCGTTCGCTGAAAAATACGGTTACTAAACCATCCATTTTTCGGATATTTGGAGGGATGAATGGAATCTGAGATGTTTATCCAGATGATGAGCGAGGCTAAGCTAGTTGACCTCACCCAAGGCTGCAGTATTTTCACACCACCATGGCCTGGTGAAAAATCATTGGAAGTCCACTTCTTTAAGCGCTTAACCGGCGCTTATGGAGGCGGTCAAGGTGCCAATGGGCAGATCCTTAATTGGAGTAATACCGTTGGAACCCACCTGGTAGGTGAGACAGCTTTCAATTCTGCCGGCAGGTCGATTGCGGATATTCCTTTGCGTGATTTAAATGGACCCGGGGTTGTGGTTGATATCTCCGACATAGTTTCAGATTACAGCATCTATAACCCTGAAATGATTATGGCAAAGGCGGATGTACATCCCGGTGACATATTAATTATCAACACAGGCTACCATCGCTATTCATGGGATAAGCCAGATGTTCGCAATCCCCAGGCCCAAGGTGGTGTCGAATCAAAAGAGTTCGGCTTTTATGTCCGGCATCCAGGTCCATCAATTGATTTCTATAAGTGGGCTTTGGATTTGAAATTAAAGGTAATCGGTGTGGACTGCGGGTGCGCAGAGCATCCTATGAATACTCCAATCCGCAGAATGCATGAAAACCATTTTAAACTAGCTGAAGAAAAACTTATAAAACAGACTGGCAAGAATTGGGATGAGACCTTCCCCCAGAGTGAATATTATGAATTGACTCATATTACAATGCCAAAAGCTCACCTTCTTTTCTGTGAGGCTATCGTTGGAGATCTCGAAAAGCTAAGTAATCAACGAGCGTGGATCAGTATTATGCCGATTCCATTTATGGAAGTAGAGACTGCCTGGGCACGTGTATTTGCGTTTCAAGCACCTGATTGGATGAATGAAGCGGAATTCTTACAAGTCATGCAAGCCGCAAAGATGTATGATATGACTGTACCGCTAAGCGTTCAAACACCGCAGTGGTTGAACTATGTTCCACTAAGTGTCACCTATACCAAACGGGTAGGGGGGCAGTTTTTTGGTATGGGTCGTAACGGCTCCATCTGTAATGCCAGTATCCATCTTGGCTCACACATGGATGGTGAAAAACACTTTTATCCTGCTGGCCGGACTATTGGTGAGGTTCCTTTAAATGAGTGGGTTGGTCCAGGTGTCATAGCAGATATTTCACAAATGGTAAGCAATTCCAGTGTTTATACACCCAAGATGATCAATGATGTGGTCAATATAAAAAAGGGCGATATCTTGATTATCAAAACTGGATGGAATAAATACGGCTGGTGCAGTCCGGAATCGGATGAGTTCCGTTATATGGTCAAACATCCAGGCCCTTCTCCCGATTTCTCTCAATGGGCTGCTGATATGCATCTAAAGTGGATTGGAGTGGATGCTGTTTCAGCCGATCATCCAATGAACACCATTATGCGGATCTGGCATCCCAAGACTTTTGCTGAAGCAAATACTAAACTCATGCGCGATTTTGGAAAAGATTGGGACGAGATGTACCCGCTGGATTCATACTATCAAGATATGCACTTCAACCTGTTCTCTAAAAAGATCGTACACGCCGAAAACCTGGCGGGTGATCTCGCTAATTTAACCAGCGGTCGCTATTATATTGGCTGTTATGTTCAAAAAGCCATGGAAGCAGAATCAATGTGGGGACGCTTTGTGGCTTTCAAGGAAGGCGCTTAATAAATAAAAATGAAGCCAACTACGTTTGATTACTATGTCCCAACGAATGTTGATGAGGCGCTAACTTACCTGGCGGAATTGGGCAACTACGGAAAAGTGCTGGCGGGTGGGCAAAGTCTGATCCCCGCCATGAACTTTCGGATGTCACGTCCGTCCGCTTTAGTCGATCTGAATAATATTCCCGAACTCCAATACATACTCCCTGATGGCGAAGGTGGATTGAAGATAGGAACAATGACACGGGATAGTGTTGTGGAATATGATGAAAGGGTCAAAAAAGCTTTTCCTCTCATAACTGAAGCAATGCCTTATATTGCCCATGCTCAGATCCGCAATCGTGGTACCTTCGGTGGAGCGATTGCCCATGCAGATCCAGCCGGCCAGTTGCCTGCAATTGTGCTTACCTTGAATGCCAGCATGAAAATTAACAAGAAGGGCCAGCAACGAACGGTAAAAGCCGATGATTTTTTCTTCGGTGCTTTTTCAACAGCTTTAGAACCAGATGAGATGCTTATAGAGGTGCTTTTACCGGGTTTACCGGAAGGATCTGCGTGTAGTTATCAACAACTATCCCGCCAACGTGGTGGTTATGCTCAAGCTGCTGCTGCTGTCTTGGTTATCTTGGGTGAAGATGGGCTTTGTAAAGATGTACGTCTCACACTGTTATCTGTTGCCGATGTTCCTGTCCTTTCTAAAGAGGCCAAAAAAATATTGGTAGGCCAGAAACCAACCCAAGACGCTTTCAATGCTGTATCAGAGGCAGCTTCCAAATCGGAAATCGATCCAGGAAGTGATGTTCATGCTACGGCAAATTATCGGCGGCATTTAACAAAAATCATGATTGTCCGCTCTCTGAATAAAGCCTTTAGCCGAGCTGCAGATGCAAGGAGGCAAATGTGACAAACCTGTACAACATTAAATTGATCGTGAATGGCAAGGAGTATGAGAGAACTGTTGAGCCAAGGCTACTGCTGAGTGATTTTATTCGCCATGACCTTGGTTTAAATGGCACCCACGTAGGTTGCGAGCACGGTATTTGTGGAGCTTGTACGATCCTCTTTGATGGACTTGCTATGCGGTCTTGCTTAATGTTTGCTGTGCAGGCAAATGGTCACGAAATTAAGACCGTTGAATCTTTGGGAACACCCAACGAAATGCACCCATTACAACAGGCTTTTCACGAAAAACATGCCCTGCAATGCGGTTATTGCACACCAGGCTTTTTAATGAGCTTGATTCCATTTCTGGAAAATCAGTCTGAGCCCACTGATGACCAGATTCGTGAGGCCATCGATGGAAATATTTGTCGCTGCACCGGTTACCAGAACATAATTGATGCTGTGAAATTGGCGGCAGAGAAATTAGTGGTTGGCTAAAAAGTGAGGTGATAGCATGGCAGGAAGAGTATTTGGTCAACCTGTTTTAAGGAATGAAGATGCCTGGCTGCTGACCGGTAAAGCTGAGTTTATTGACGATATCAATTTACCGGGTATGTTGCACGCTGCTTTTTATCGCAGTGATTATGCTCATGCACGGATAAAAAATATCGATGTTTCCGCAGCCTTGAAACGCCCCGGCGTAATCGCTGTGTATACAGCCGCAGATTTTTCAGAATATTGGAAGGCAGGTCCACTTCAGGTTCCTCCTCCTACGGCCATACCAGATTCTATATTTCATGCCCGTACGCTGATACCAATAGCAAAAGAAAAAGTCCGCTATTCGGGAGAGCCACTGGCGGTGGTGGTTGCCGAGAGCCGGTACATCGCAGAAGATGCTTTTGACGATATCGTTGTGGATTTGGAACCGTTAGAGGCTGTGATTGACCTTGAAAAGGCATTGGAGCCAGGCGCTCCTCTGGTTCATGATGACCTGGACAGCAACCTGGCAGCTCATGTTATTCAAAAACACGGAAATTGGGATGAGGCCGTTGCTCAAGCAGATGTGGTCATTAAGAAAAAGATTGTGGTGGATCGTTGCGCCGGCTCTGCCATTGAAAACTGTGGCATCCTGGTAGACTGGAATGACCGCAAGCGAGAAATGACGATCTGGGCGACCACACAAGCGCCAATTCCATATCGAAACAGTATCGCTTCCAGGCTGGGTTTGTTTGAGGATCGAGTTCAGGTAATTACTCCTTTTATCGGTGGTGGTTTTGGCCCTAAGATTATGAATTCATTACCTCATGATGTTTTAATTCCAATTATTGCCATGAAATTGAAGCGGCCTATCAAGTGGATTGAGGATCGGCGCGAGAATTTTCTCTCTACCACATCCGAGCGTAACCAGCTCCATTATGCCGAGATTGCTGCAAAAAAAGATGGCACAGTATTGGGAATTAAGGATATCTTTTACCATAACACTGGTGCATACGATCCATATGCAATGACTGTCCCTCTCAACACACAGACTCACACTATCAGCAATTACAACATTCCAAACTACTATACTGAGATCAATATGGTTTTCACCAATGAGATGGTTGTCACTCCGGTGCGGGGTGCGGGACGGCCATTTGGTATTTTTGTCATGGAGCGCATGATGGATTTTTTGGCCTGTGAGCTGGGAATTGATCCTGCGGATATCCGGGAGCATAATCTGGTCAACCGCCACCAATATCCGGTTCGAACCGGCATCATCGGACAGGACTTTGTTGAAAACGTCTTAGATAGTGGTGATTTTCCCAAAGCCCTGGCAAAAGTGCGTGAACTGATCGACTATGATAAATTTGTAAAAGAAGAACAGCCACGTCTGCGCTCCCAAGGGAAACATAAAGGAATTGGAATTGTTTGTTTTACAGAGGGTACTGCAGTTGGGCCTTACGAGGGTGCCCGGATAACAGTTGGCGCAAATGGAAAAGTCAATGTGGCGACCGGGATCAGTACTCAGGGTCAGGGTCATTTCACGGTATTAGCCCAAATTGCTGCCGAACAATTGGGGGTGGAAGTAAAGGATGTCAATGTAATCACAGGTGATACAGCTCAATTTCATTGGGGCGCCGGCACCTTTGCAAGCCGAGGGGCAACCGTTGCAGGAACGGCGGTTTATAAGGCAGCTATAAAAATCCGCTCAAAAGCGATCAGCCTGGGAAGCAAGTTTCTGAGTGTACCCGAAGATCAAGTAGAACTTAAAGACGGGCGAGTATTTGTTAAAGGAGAACCCGAAAAATCGATATCTTTGGGCGATATTGCTCTGAAGGCCAATCCGATCCGTGGTACATTCCCGGAGGGCGTGGAACCTGGCCTGGAAGCGACGGATTATTATGGCCCGCCCTATGGAGCAACCGGAGCAGGCTCGGTTGCCATGATTGTCGACGTTGATCCGGAAACTATGGCGGTTAAGATCGAGCGATTTGTGATTACTCATGATGCGGGCACGCTGATTAATCCGATGCTGGTTGAAGGGCAAATTATTGGCGGCGTATCCATGGGCATCGGTAACTCCTTCTTCGAAAAGCTGGTTTACGATGACAATGGACAGTTATTGACCGCCTCCTTCATGGATTACTTACTCCCACAGGCCACGGACATGCCCCCGAAAATTGAATTGGGTCATATCGAAAGCCCCAGCCCGCTTAATCCGCTCGGAATTAAAGGTGTGGGTGAAGCAGGTGCTATTCCGACCCCTGCATGTTTTGTTCAGGCAGTTGAAAATGCCCTGGCGGAATGCCATTTGCAAATCAATGAGACGCCGCTCTCGCCCAGTCGATTATGGGAATTAGTTCAAGAGAGTATGAAGTAACCAAACCTTCTTAGATTCGAGGAAATTAATTCATGAATTTTTTTGGTGACCATTTATTTAAGGGCCCTCGTCAGGAGGTTTGGGAGATGATCCGTGACCCTGAAGTTCTGGCGATCGCGTTGCCTGGAACTCAAAAGCTCAATAAAATCGATGAGCAGCATTATGAGGGTAACATGATCGTCCGCATCGGTCCGGTTTCAGGCACCTTTTCGGGAAAGCTTGAAATTGCAGATGAAGTTCCGCCTGAGAAGTGCACTTTGATTGTGGAAGGTCGTGGACCTGCCGGTTTTGCGAAGGGAACTGGTCATGTCCTTTTTGATGATTGTGGAAATGGCACAACCCTTATGAAATACAGCGGGGATATACAGATTGGCGGAACCCTGGCCAGCATTGGACAACGTATGATCGATAGTGTGGCAAAAGGGATGATTAAACAGGGTTTCGATAAGCTCGACAAAACTCTGGAAATACGATTGGCAGCCAACCCGAACGTAGGCTATTCTTCAAATACTTCCCAATAGCCATGATCCAGCTCGTCGTCTGACAAATGCGCATATCTTTGCGTGACGGCAATATTGCGATGGCGAGCGAGCTCCTGGGCAAGTTTTAAATTCCCGGAGGTTTTGAGAACGCGCGTAACGAAATAATGTCTGAAAGAGTGCGGGGTTATCGTGCCGACCGCATCAGGTCCAATGGCTTCAGTGACCCGTTCGATGACGATGTTTCTGCCGGTGGCAGTGGTGATCGGTTGTACTTTTTTGCTCGCGCCTTTATCATGTCTGGCAAAGAGGGGCAGGGCGGTCAGGGGCCGGCCAGATAGACCATCCAAAGAAGCACGCGCCGCCAAATATTCTTTGATGGCCTGCTGAGAGCGTCTGGAAAATCGCACGACTGCCTCACGGTTACCTTTGCCAATGACGATGGCTCTTCCTTCATTCCAATCTATATCACCACGCCTTAAATTACAGGCTTCATGAACTCTCAATCCAGTATCGGCCAACGTAAATAAAAAAGCTTTATCACGCAGATTTCTTAAATGGATCTGTTCATCATCGCAAGGCACGGTGTTTAGCCTGGAAACGTATTCCAATACCTTTTCGATTGCATCCGATGGGAATTGTGGCAGGCGTTGTCCGGGGCGGCGAGCGCGTTGGCGGATGAGTAACCGTATACGTGGAAGATTGATTTGCACCAGGTTTTCAGCAGCCAGATATTCATAAAAGCTGGTAACAGCTGTCAGGTAAAGTCGTTCTGAGGTAGGTGCATAGTTCTTAAGAAAGGCAATAAACCAGGTGATTGCATTTTCTGGCAACTTATCAATCGAAGTCTTTTGAGGGTTGACCTTGTGCTGGGCCAGCATTTCCTGGAATAATTGCATGCCATTTCGATAAGTTCGAGACGTATTTGCACTGCGGGCCATGCTGACGCTATCTAAATAGGCAGAGATTGCATCTCGAATAGTGGGGTTAAGAGATATTTCTGATGAAGTAATGGGAGTTTGCTCGTTCATATTTTTTTAGATAATATTATAGGCCAAAAAAATATCACAATGCCTGAAACAAGGATTCTATGACTCAATTTAAATAGTGAAATATTTCACAATATATCAAAAATGTCATTTTTTTATTCTTTCAAGCAGGAGTGTTGCCTGATTTTTATTTACTGATGATTCCATATCACGGACCATTATCAAAAAATGCGTTATAAACAAATATATGCAGATAACATTCTACTTATTGGTATCAATAGGAAGGGAAGTACCTGATTAGAGAAAAAGGTTTCGGCTAAAACGATTTTAATAGAACAGGAATGGATTTCTTTTTATGTGATGCATCGGTGCCTGCTGTTCACTAATGACTATTATATCAGATGTTTATGATAATAGTACTTATCAAAAGCATTCTATTGTTTTGATATTTTTACCCACCTACCCCGTATACAGAATCCACTACCGGCAAATATAATTGTCTTATTATTGCTATTTAGTTTATTGATTACGGAATGCTGATCTATAAGAATAATGACCCTCTATTTCATTATCCCCCTGCTCGCGTTTGGTCTATAGAATTAACTGAGTTGTCAGACATCTTCTTTCTTATAAAGACTGCTTGAAGTATTTGACTCGTTCGGATATATTATTAACTTATGAAGCTATACATCCGGGTTTTGCTTATTCTGCCTATCCTGGTTGCCCTTTTTGCCTGTACGAATTCACAAAGTCTGGCGACTGGATCTGCTACTAAAGGAGCTGTATGTCCATCAAATAGCTACCGGGTCGGCTATAGAATTGCCCAATATCGTGATGTTAAAGCCGCAGTGTGGTATCCCTCCGCCACAGCAGAACATTCTTTCGCCTATAGTCCTGATATTTCAAGTTCCTTAGCGAAAGATGGTCAACCATTGGAAGGTTGTGGAAAGTTTCCCTTGATTATATTTTCCCATGGGCTTACGGGATGTGGAATTCAATCGATATTCTTCACAGAAACGCTTGCACGAAATGGCTACATCGTGGTTGCACCCGATCATAAAGACGCATTACAATGCAGCGTAGATGGTACGCATCCGACTGTTGTCCCTGCCACAGAGCCAGCCATTATGGATCCAAATAGCTGGAACGACGCCAGCTATCAAAGCCGGAGAGATGATATAGAGAAAGTCCTCAACGGCGTATTACAGGATAGCCCGTTGAATACAATAATTGACACAAACCACATCGGCATCGCTGGTCATTCTATGGGAGGGTATACCGCTCTTGCTATGGTCGGAGGTTGGCCAAGTTGGAAAGATACTCGCTTTAAGGCAGCTCTATTATTGTCGCCATATTCACTACCTTTTAGCATCTATAACACTCTTATGTATATAAATGTTCCCTTAATGTATCAAGGAGCACAGGGAGATACGTACATTACCCCATCCTTGGAAGGGAAGGCTGGAGCTTATGCACAATCCAATCCTCCAAAATATTTTGTAAAGCTATTTAATGGAGATCATTTAACCTGGACAAATGCAGTATGCGCAAATATTTCAATGATTTCCAACTGTCTTCTGACCAAACCAGAAGCAAAGCTAATTGACGAATATGGGATTGCATTTTTCGATAACTACTTAAAAGGTAAGCCACAAGCTCTCCTAACGACTGAGAATAATGACTTGTCCAGCTTCCAATATCAGCCTTAAATAATTTACAAAACCACTCCTTTTAATACTCCGATCAAAGCTCCTGCCAGAATTAACCAGGTTGAATTGATCTTAAATCGGAACAACAAGAAAACAGATACGATTCCAATTGCAATGGTGATTGGATCTATAAATGTTGAAATTGCCAATTGTCCGGTCACGCCAGCCATTAAGCCCAGAGAGGCAACATTTACTCCATCTAAAAGTGCTCCAGCCCAGGGAGAATTGCGGATGTAGGGTACCAGGCGGTAAATAATTGCTACGTAGATAAAAGAGGGTAAAAAGATTCCAAGGGTTGCCAATAATGCCCCTGGAAGACCTCCCAGCAAATACCCAATAAAAGTAGCTGTTGTAAACACCGGCCCTGGTGTGATTTGCCCGATCGCAATCGCATTGATCAATTGCTGGTCAGTCAACCAGCCCAGATGGACAACCAGATCAGAACGAAGAAAAGCCAGCAATACGTAACCGCTCCCAAACAAAATCGCCCCAACTTTTAGAAAAACCAGGAACAAAGTGGTCAGGTTAAAAGGCACGCTGGATAGCCCGGGTAAAGTTAATCCGGTCAATAATAACAAATTGGTGTGGATAGGTGTTTTTGTCAGTTGTCGAAAGTTTTTAATAACCATTATGATTATTCCACTGGCGAATAACAATAATATCGTGTTAG
>DATFYI010000251.1:0-8352 GCA_035315125.1 Anaerolineaceae bacterium
GCGACATGGTAGAGTTGAACTGCATTACACTGGCCATGTTATGGGTATAGTCTTCGTTGGCAGCCTCAAACCGTTGACTTTCATGCTCGCTGCGCACGAAGGCCTTGACCAGACGGGAACCAGAAATATTTTCCTGTAGGACTGTATTCAGCCAATCCAATTTTGTCTGGACGGTTTGATAGAGTGGCTCCATTTTTATGCTAAAAAAGACCAGCACTGCCGAGGTAACCAACAAAAGGGGAATAAGGCTTAAGGCTAGTTGATGGTTGGTTATATACATCAGGATGAAGCTGCCGATCAAGGTCAGGGGTGCGCTGGCACCAATGCGCAAGGAAATCTGAACAAAGCGCTGAACAGCATCAGCATCGTTTGTCATCCGCACCATCAACTTTCCGGTGCCGAAGCGATCCAGGTTACCATAAGAGAAATTTTGGATCTTAAGGAAGATGGCTTCGCGAAGATCTCGAGAGACGCTTTGGCCTACGCGTACTGAGTAGATACTGCTGCCAATGGCTACCAGAGTATCCAGAATGGTGATGCCAAGCATAATGGCAGAAGTCGTCAAGACTACATTCAGGTTGTTCTTTTTGATACCTTGATCGATGATCTGTTCCACCAGACGAGGTATCGAAAGATCCATGCAGACCCTGAGGAACAGCAAGAACAAAGATAATGTGGCCAGCTTCGTGTAAGGTTTAACAAATGAAAGTATTTTTCGGATAATGTACATGAATTTTCGACGGTAATTTTAGAGTTTCCAAAAGTTAGAGGAATGCTTTCTTCATAGGTTCCAGACCCTGGAGCATACAACTCAATTCTTCGGGCGTTAAGCCCGATAGCTTATTCATGATCCATTTGCGGTTCTCGGCATAGACTATGTTGAGCAGCTCTGTGCCTTTGTCGGTCAGTTCCAACTTCACGTAACGACGATCTTCACTGCGCTCCTGGCGGCACACATAGCCTTTTTCCACCAATAGCTCTACCGATTGACTAACCGCCGAGCGGCTGATTTGGCGGGTATTAGCAAGTTGGCCTACTGTATTATTACCTCGCCGGATATAGCGCAAAATGTGAAATTGCCCCACCGAAATTTTAAGTTGCGAGGTTGCAGTACTGCGCAAATGGTTTCGAACCCGGTCCCATACTGTCGGAACGGCTTCCCAAAACCGTTCGACGGCCTCATTCAGGTATTCTTCCGTTTCTTCATCTTTCATCATTTATACTTTCATTTACTTACGATCAATTTCTTAAACAGTTAATTGACTTAACTATAAAATGACGGTGATAATCTGTCAAGAGGATGTGGGCACCGCCTTTATCGGTGGTGTATAACCCAAACACATATCTTCGTGGCGTGATTTCCAACTTTACCGCCCAGCACATGGCTCAAATACGCCTGAGAATCAGGCTGCTGCCGGTACAGTTCTTAACATAAGACCAGAATCCCAAGGATTCCGAATAGATGATGGCTTAAGCAGGAATCTATCTCCAATTATGATAGTAAAAAGCTCGCTATCTCACCATATTCTTCTATCATTAGAACTATCCACCATCAATTATGGTCGCACTCCAGATCGGGCTATAATGCATTTATCCCCCATTGATTGTGGTTCCATCTAATATTTGCACCATACAGGCATACGGCTTAATTGCAAGATAGACGCTACGTCAAAAAATAAAACTTTTATTACATCCTTCCTATGTTAATGATTACATTCTTCCTCTTCTTGTGAAAATAGTTGCAATACGTGGAATATAATGATAACATATTCAGCAGATGAAATAAATATCATTTTATATTCAATACCGAATAATATTTCATATTTTGAGAGTTTCAAGAAAACTAAGAAGCGACATCGTCTAGAGCAAGAAATAAAAATCAGCACTTAGTTTGGCCCTTCAATGGACCGGGATAGAGGTTAAATCAAATTATGAATACCACTCCCCTTTTACAGATCGCCATGGATTACATTTCATTACCAAAAGCACTGGCAATGGCGGTCCTGGTTGCCCCTGAAGTAGACATCATTGAAATCGGCACCCCACTTTGCAAAGCAGCCGGGCTCGAGGCAATCCGGTCCATGCGCGAGATTTGCCCCGACAAGCTCATCCTGGCCGATTTCAAAGCTCCAGATGTGGGCGGTCTCGAGGCGACCATGGCCTTCGACGCAGGCGCCGATATGATGACGGTAATTGGCGGCGCTGCGCTGGCGACCGTGGAGCAGGCGCTTTCTGTTGCCCGCCAACGGGGCAAGGAAATGTTGATGGAACTCACCGGCGTCCGCGACATCATTGCGCGTGCAACCGAATGGCGCCGGATCGGGGTTGACCGTATCGTTTATCACCGTGAGTGGGATGCCCAATCCGCGGGCCGTGAATGGACGGAAGATGACAAGCAAATCATGCGACGGTTGATTGATATGGGTTATAAACTCACGGTAACCGGCGGAATGACGATGGAACTGCTGCCTTTTTTTGCCGATCTGCCGATTTCCGTTTTGATTTGCGGCCGGGGGATTCGTGAAGCAGCCGATCCGCGCGCTGCAGCCCACCAGATGCGCCTGGCCCTGGCTGAGTTGTGGTCAGGAACCTCCTCCAGCGCCCCATCATCCTCCTGTTCTACAGCAGCCGTCCCTTCCCTGGCTGATCAAGCGGTAAAAGCCATTCGTTGGGGCGTTAGCGAAATGGGATTGTCTTTGATTGTGGATGGGCGCGAATGCCCCGGTTGCGATTCCACGCAGCGTTTCTGTTCGGGAGCCCAAACGGATATCCAGTGCCCTGGCAATTTGCGCTCAGCGGACGTTGTGCGCAGCCTGGGGCAGATTGTGAGCGCAAACGGAGCGTTTGGCTCGGTCTCCGAGAGCGCCTTTTTCCTTGACCCGACCCAATTGGGTGATCTTTCGCGCAACCGGGTGATTGACATGTTGAACGCCACCGGAACTGCCCTGCGAAATTTAGGGTATCCGGTTGATACCAATGCGGGCCTAAAGGCCGCGAATCAAGTTTTCGAAAATTCATAAAAGAAAAGGACATCTATGGCTACTTCACATTTGCAGATTACTGCCCTTGGAATGGTCGAAACGAAAGGACTGGTGGCCTCGATCGAGGCGGCTGACGCAATGACCAAGGTGGCTCATGTACGCCTGATCTGCCAGGAAGAGATCGGCGGCGGGTACATCACCATTATGGTCCGCGGTGAAGTCGGTGCGGTGCAGGCCTCGGTGGATGCAGGTGTTGCGGCTGCCAAGCGGGCTGGGGAACTGGTGGCGGCCCATGTTATTGCCCGGCCTCACCCGGTCGTCGAAAAGCTGCTTAACCAGGGCTCGACCAAAATCGTGCGGGCGCTGGCAAACCTGCCCGCGGAACGCTAGGCACAGAATCAAGGCGAGGAACAATGGAACTTAGGACATATATACTCATCGACTCGATGCAGCCCCAATATGCGGCGCTCACCGGGATGCTTCTCAAGGGAGATGTTCCCGTGGAGGGCATGGCTGAATTGTTCGTCGAGCTGGCGCCTGCCAGTGAGGTTTACGAATTCTTGGATATAGCACTCAAGGCGACCGATGTTCGGCCAGGAACTCTGAGTGTCGAGCGGGAATATGGCAGCCTCGAAATCCACGCTCCTTTCCAGGAAGCCGTGCGCGTTGCCGGGCGTGAAGCATTGGCCCACTTCAATCTCTCCGAACACGACCGCCACAAGCCCGAAATCGCTGCAGTCAAGATGATTACCAACGTGGATGCTTACGAGGCTCAGTTGGTAAACCAGACCAGCCGTGGCGGGTTGTTGCTGCATGGCCAGACCTTGTGCGTGCTCGAAGTTGCACCAGCCTCTTATGTGATGTTGGCTGCGAATGAAGCCGAAAAAGCGGCTCATATTACAATGGTCCACTACCAGTCCTCCGGCCGTTTCGGACGTCTCTACATTTCAGGCACCGAGTCTGAAGTTAAGGTGGGGCGCGATGCAGCCATTCAGGCGATCCGTAGTTTGAGCGGTCAGGGCAAGTAAACCCCGCTGGAGGTGAAGTGGTGAAATACATTTGCATGGAAGATATCGAAAACTTGGCTGCCCAGGGAAAAAAAGAACTGGTCGTCGGTGAGAACACAGTCCTGATGGATCTGGCGCGCGATATGGCCCATCAGCTGGGTGTATCAATTGTGGATGGTTCCCGCCCCGCCCCAGCCAAGGTAGTTCCTGCAGGTGCATCTTCCTCTCCGGCCAAAGCAGACGCACCGGTTCCACCTGCATCTTCAAGGCGTGAGGCAGCGCCCAAACTGGGCCCCAAACCGAAGGGCTGTCAGCATGGCACATTGGCGGTCGTTGCAGCCCGGCAGGAGCAACCAAAAATCCATCCGAATGAGGATGTGTTGGTAGATCAACTGGTTGAAGTTGTCAGGCAATCCAGCAAGAATCGCTCCGGGAACTGATCGACTGGCGCGCGTGAGGAGAAAACATGATTATCGCTAAAGTAGTAGGGGTGGCAGTTGCCTCCCTCAAACACGAAACGCTAAGAACGACCAAACTACTGCTCGTCCAACCGGCGGATGCCAGCGGTAACCCAAGCGGCGAGCTCTTTTTGGCAGTAGACCTGGTCGGCGCAGGCGAAGGTGAGCTCGTTATGGTGAGCCAGGGCAGCTCAGCGCGCCTGGTAACCGGGCAAAATTCCTCACCGATTGATGCAGCAATAGTTGGTATTCTCGACTCCCTGCGGTTTGAGGGAGACATTTCCTACAGGAAGGAATAGATGGCCATGGCAACAACAAACGAGAGCCAAAACGATATTCAAAAATTGGAAGAAGCCCTGGACCCTGGAATGCGGGCGTTGGGTATGATTGAAACGCGCGGACTAGTGGCGTGCATCGAGGCCGCTGACGCCATGATCAAGGCTTCGAACATCACCCTGCTCGACCTGCGCGCCATTGGCGCCGGTTATATGACCGTCATGGTGCGCGGCGATGTTGGTGCGGTGCGGACCGCTATCGAAGCGGGTTCCCAGGCCGCGCGCCGGTTGGGTGAGGTTGTGTCGGTGCGGATCTTGCCCAGCCCTCACCTCGACCTCGAAAACTTACTACCTGCGGCACTCTAATAAAAGAGCGAGGCATATGTGAGTACACGGCCCAAGGTTACAACAACCTCCCTCAGGAATAAAAAGCGCAAAGGCCAGAAGATTACCTTGCTGACGGCCTACGATTTTCCGATGGCAGAATTCATTGATGCTGCCGGGGTGGACGTGGTGTTGGTAAGTGATGCGGTGGGCACGGTGGGCCTCGGCCGGTCTGAAGCAGTATCGATGAGCGTGGACGAGATGATTTATCACACGCAAGCTGTGGCGCATGGGGCGGGGAGTGCCATGGTGGTCACCACGCTGCCGTTCGGCTCATACGAGACCGTGGAACAGGCCGTCATCACCGGCGTCCGGCTGATGAAAGAAGGACACGCCGATGGAGTGCACCTGGAAGGAGCCGCGGCCGATGCGCCTAAAGTGAGAGCCCTGGTGCATGCCGGTGTGCCTGTGTTAGCGCACCTCGGAGTGACCAAGCAGAAGATCGTACGTACCGGGACGATCCAGACTCAGGGCCGAACGGCAGCCAGCGCGGCAGTGGTCGTGGCGGATGCCGTAGCGCTGGCGGAAGCGGGCGCCTTTGGGCTGATCATGGAATGCATCCCTGACCGGTTGGGTGCCATCATCACGCGCAGCCTGGATATCCCCACCATTGGGATTGGGGCCGGGCCAGAGTGTGATGGTCAGGCGCTGGTAACCCAGGATATGCTAGGAATGTTCAAAGAGATGTCACCGCGTTTTCTCAAAGTGTACCTGGACCTGACGCAGATTATCGTGACGGCACTGACCCAGTTCCGTACAGAAGTGGAACAGGGGCAATACCCTGGGCCGGAGCACTGTTACGCAATCGAAGATGAAGAACTGGGCAAGCTGTTGACCCAGTTGCGAAAAGAAACAACCTAATATCAATAAGAAAGGGAGGCACTGATTTATGGCTGAATCTCTGAAAGGAAAAGTTGCAGTCATCACGGGAGTTGGCTCCGGGTTTGGGAAAGCCACGGCGGAACTGTTCGCCAAAGCTGACCAGGTGAGTCTGGTCTTGATAGACCGCAACGAGAAGGCCCTTGAGGCCACTTCAAAGGCCTGTGAAGAATCTGGTTCGAAGGTCGTTGCCCTGGCCTGTGATGTGACCAGGTCTGAAACTTTCGAGCGGGCCTTAAAAGAAGCGCTGGACAACTTCGGCAAGGTAGATTTTCTCATCAATTATGCAGGCGGCGCACTCAAAGTGGCCCCAATCGAAGAGATGGATGATGAAATCAACCGCCGCATCATTGATCTTAATCTCACTAGCACCATTATGAGCTGCCGGACCTTCACCCCCCAATTCAAAAAACAAGGCTACGGCAAGATCATCAATGTGTCAAGCGCCTGTGACCGACGCTCCTGGCAGGGTTGGTCCGTGTACTCTGCTGCCAAAGCCGGCGTCAACGCCTTTACAAAATGCCTGTACACAGAACTGAGACCTCACGGAATCGCCGTCACGCTCCTGGTGCCGGGCGGGTCCAATACTGGCTTCCAGGCGGCATCCGGTGTCAATACGTTTGAGTGGGACGAGTCCCTGGCTGTGCGCCCCGAACACTTTGCCGATATGGTGTACCAGACCTGTGCGCTCACAAAGGGCGGGTGTGTTTCTGAGATGTTAGTTTATGGGTTAGCGCAAGACGTCAGCGGCTTCTAAATTCACCGAGAGCAACAGGAAAATTTGAAGGTCCCGAGGGTTTGGTGAACTATGGTCACCAGAAAGACTTGGTTGGCCTGGACGAAACATCCGCCCCGGGTGAAAGAAGGTGACACGGATTAAATACCTGATTGAGCAGAACTTGTGTCAAAATGAAACCAACCTCAATCCAAAGATATAAAGCAATAAAGTGGTGTAACCTATCCAACTATTTCCCTTTTTTCATAACCGACATAGAGGAGAACTTTCAAAATGAAAAAGATCCTGTTTACTCTATTGAGCGTAATGCTTCTCACCAGCTTTATTCTCAGTGGCTGCGGTGCTCCAGCGACGGCTGTTCCGGCGACTCAGGCCCCGGCCGCCTTGGCCCCTGCAACACAGGCTCCAGCGGCCCCCGCCGCGGCGGCGACAACCAAGACTGTGAAGAAGATTGCGTTCTTTGTATCTGACCTGTCGAACGTGTTCCACCAAGCCCAGGCGGCCGAGGCGAAGAAGTATGCCAAGGCAAAATATGGCGCAGATGTATACGTATTCGATGGCAAAGCGGATTCGTCAGTGATGACGGCCAACATCGACCAGATTGTGGCGCAGGGCATGGACGCGGCGACCTTGCACATCTGGGACGGCGAAGCGGCCAAGCCTGGGGTACAGGCAGCGCTGCAGAAGGGCATCATCATGACGTCATTCTTCAGCCCGGTGGCGGATACCGGCATTCCGGTGGCGCGCAGCGATGAGAAAGGCGTTTCGTATGCGATGGGGGTCGAGATGGCCACGCAATGGAAGGCCGCACAACCGAACAAGCCGATTGTAATGGTGGAGGAGGGCTGGCCCACGAACACCGAAGTCAAATCTGGGCGCACGGACCCCTGGGTGCAGGGCGTCTTGTCCGTGGATAAGAGTGCGAAGGACCTGGGCTGCCTGGACGTGAGCCAGGGTGCCGACCAGGCCAAGCAGGTGACGACAGACCTGGTGACCCAACACCCGGAAGTGAACCTGATTTACGCGGAAGCTGGCGACCAGGCGTTGGCTGCGATGACGGCGCTGGGGCAGGCCGGCCGCGGCAAGTTCGACAATGGCAAGCCGCTGACCGAGATTGTGGCCGGCGTAGACTTTGACGAAGTGCAGATGAAGCAAGTATACGATCCGAACAGCTCGCTGAAGATGTCTATGGGCCTGCCGCCGATCGAGACGGCGGATGGTCGGATTGACCTGATCATGGATATCGCCAACGGTAAGGTGGCACCGACCTCCCAGCCAGCGCAGGAGTTCTTCTACAAGGCGTACAACATCTCCTACTGGACGATGCCGGGGGCGGATGCGGCGAAGTGGCTGAACACCGAGTTTGGCACCAACGTCCAGGCTCCGGCGGCCTCGGCCCCTACGACTCAGGCCCCTGCAGCTAATGTGAAGACCGTCAAGAAAATTGCGTTCTTCGTGTCCGACCTGTCGAACGTGTTCCACCAGGCCCAGGCCGCCGAGGCGAAGAAGTACGCCAAGGCAAAGTATGGCGCAGATGTATACGTGTTCGATGGCAAAGCGGATTCGTCAGTGATGACGGCCAACATCGACCAGATTGTGGCGCAGGGCATGGACGCGGCGACCTTGCACATC
>DATFYI010000252.1:0-17416 GCA_035315125.1 Anaerolineaceae bacterium
GGGCTGTTCCAATCGAAGACTGCTGAGTTAGTCGATTATATAAACAACCATCCGAACCTGAGCGTGGACGTGGGTCAGGTTATGTTTGGAGATACGACCTCTATGACCGGTGATGGCCCGCTTGGTTATTTGCTGTATCAGGCAACTGGCCGGAAGTGGGTCAATGTGGATGTAGAAAATGAAGAGGGTTGCGGAATTGTGCCCATCGAGTACAAGTATAAAAGTTATATTCATGCTACACAGTGGGCTATTGGACTTGAATGGTTCCTGATGATGCAGGACCCGTGGCGGATTGCTCTTACGACTGATCACCCGAATGGAGCATCTTTCATGTCTTATCCACGCATTATCCGGCTGCTGATGGATCGCGAATATCGTAAAGAGATGATCCAAAAAGCCAATCAAAAAGCACTGGCAAAGACCACATTACCGGATTTGGATAGGGAATATTCCCTATATGAGATTGCCATCATCACGCGAGCGGCCCCAGCCCGACTGCTGGGATTGCAGAACAAAGGTCAACTTGGTGTTGGAGCTGATGCAGACATCACGATTTATGATAAGAACAGTGATTGGGAGAAAATGTTTGCTGTGCCGCGTTATGTGATCAAAAATGGCTCGGTATTGGTTGAGGATGGTGAGCTACGTGAAAATGTTTTCGGACGGACGTTCTTTGTAAACCCATCTTATAACCCGGATATTGAAACAACTATCCATGAGTACTTTGACAAGTATTACACCGTCGAGTTCGAAAACTACCCGGTTCAGCTGGACCATTATTTGCCGAATCATGTTGCGGTGGATTGCCGACCCTGATTAAACCCTTTTGAAAGGGGCCAGCCAGGCGAATTGACACAGATTTCATGCATCAGTCAGGATAGAGATATGACACTCAAAATCAATGACGTGGAAATTGAAGACACTTATGCAGAAGCCTTTAATATGTGGGGGACACGGCTGATTATCACCGGTAAAAACCCCAAATGGGCCATGCAAGCGGCGGTAACAATGACCGGCTTCGCTACTTCGGTGATTGGCTGTAGATGCGAGGCTGGTATTGAAGGGGAGACGCAAGACACTCCGGATGGTCGTCCAGGGGTCAGCGTTTTGTTTTTTACCATGACAAAGGATGACTTGCCCAAACGTTTAATCGAACGCATTGGCCAGTGTGTGATGACTTGCCCAACTACGGCGTGTTATAACGGGCTTCAAGCATCTGATAAGCTTAAAATTGGTGGACAACTGCGTTATTTTGGCGATGGTTATCAAGGCAGCAAATTGATTGATGGTCGACGTTATTGGCGAGTGCCGGTCATGGAAGGGGAGTTTCTGATTGAAGATAAGTTTGGTATGCAAAGCTCGGTAGGCGGGGGCAATTTCCTGATCCTGGGCGAGAACCCGGACGTGACTCTTGAAGCAACCGAGCGAGCAGTCGAGGCGATGAAGCAGGTGCGAGGGGCGATTTTGCCATTTCCGGGTGGCATGGTCAGGAGTGGCAGTAAAACGACTTCACGATACAAATTTTTACATGCTTCGACCAATGATGCATATTGCCCAACTGTACGCGGTATTGTTAAAACTGCCTTGCCTGATGGAGTAAATTCTGTGCTTGAAATCGTAATCGATGGCCTAGACGAAAGTTCTGTGGCGGAATCTACCAGAGTGGGGGTGCTGGCTGCCTGTATCCCAGGCATCAGACTGATTACTTCTGGTAATTATGGGGGGAGCTTGGGACAGTATAAGTTCCATTTACACCAGATTCTTGGAGAGGGGACGCCTAAATGACCACTCTGAAAATAAAAACCCAATCAAATTATCCATTAGAAGCGGAAGTTATTACTCCAGATAACTTCATTGGTAAGACTGAGTCTGAAATTTCTGAGATGCCAATCCTATTAGGGAATCAAACGCTAAAATTAGGGGATCTTTTTTCAGTAGAAGGTGATGGGTCCAGCGAGATAACCCTGGAAGGTGATCTCTCAAGAGTAAAACACATCGGCACAGGGATGACTCGGGGGAAAATCGTAGTTCATGGAAATGCAGGGATGCATCTCGGTGCGGCAATGCTTGGCGGTGAGATTGTGGTTGAGGGCAATGCCGGCGATTGGGCCGGATCTGAGATGCAAGGCGGCAAGATACATATTCATGGGAACGCCGGTCATGGCTTGGGCGGCGCCTATCGTGGCAGCCGGCATGGCATGAACCGTGGATTGATCATTGTCGAAGGAAATACCGGCAATGAGACTGGAGCATTAATGCGCCGGGGCCTGATCGTTGTGTATGGCAACGTAGCCGATTTTGCCGGAGCGTTTATGCTGGCCGGTACCGTGATTATATTTGGCCAGATGGGTGCCCGCGCTGGCGCAGGTATGAAATATGGCTCGATCATTGCCTTCCACCAGCCGGAATTATTACCGACATTCCACTATGACTGTGTTTACAGCCCTATTTTTCTCAAACTGATCTTGCAAGCCTTAAAGGCCCAGGCAGTCGTTATTGATCAGAATTGGATAACCGGTAAATACCGGCGGTATAGCGGGGATGAGAATACATTGGGAAAAGGAGAAATCTTGGTATATGATCAGCATTAACCAACGCGCAGCTGCAATCGCTCACCAGATGGCTGAGGAAAGCGAAGCCCTGGGCCTCATGGTTGTCATTCTTTCTAATGGTTGCACCGTTATCGACGCAGGTGTAAATGTATCCGGTAGCCTGGAAGCCGGCCGCTTATTTGCTGAAGCCTGCCTGGGTGGTCTTGGTCAGGTGAGCATGACCCGGCTGAATTTTGAAGACCCGAACCACAGTGCCTTCTGGCTGCCGTCAGTCAGTGTCAGCGTTTCCTATCCACATATCGCCTGTATGGCAGGCCAATATGCCGGATGGGCCATCAAGGGTGAAAAGTTCTTTGCAATGGGGTCCGGGCCGGCTCGCGCTCTCTATGCCGGTGAGGAGATCTTTGCAAAGCTGGATTACAAAGACCAGGCGGATGTGGCTGTTTTACTATTGGAAGGCCGCCAACTACCCGGAGAAGATGTAGCCAACAATATTGCCAGCAAATGCGGCGTGTCAGCCAGTTCACTTACGTTGATCATTGCCCCAACTGCATCTCTGGTTGGTTCGATGCAAATTGCCGCCCGCGTCGTTGAAACGGGTCTACATAAGCTGTTCGAGCTGGGTTTTGATATCCGTAAGGTGGTCTCTGGCTATGGAGTTTGCCCGCTGGCAACGATTGCCAAAGATGATTTACGCGCCATCGGTCGCACGAATGATGGCGTTTTGTACGGCAGCCAGGTCTATTATACAGTCAACACCAGCGATGAAGAGCTGGAAAAAATGGTGCCACAGGTACCATCCTCGGCATCAAGGGATTATGGCACTCCTTTTTACGACCTGTTCCAACGCTATGGCGGTGATTTTTATAAAATTGATCCACTGCTGTTCAGCCCGGCCCAGGTTATATTCAATAACCTGGCCAGCGGACACTGCTTTACAGCCGGTCAATTAAACTCTGAGGTATTATACAAATCCTTGCTGGCAGGCTAATCCTTGCATCCTAAAATTGGCATATTATCATCCCAGCGAGGATGGCATGTTCTGGCTCTGGAAGAGGCGCTCAGCAGTCATGGAATGCAACCGTGTTATTTCCCGATCAACCGCCTGGCGGCAAGGATTAACGGTCGTACTCAGGTCGAGGTAAACTCCGTAGCCCTGGAAGATTGCCAGGCACTGTTGGTCCGTACAATCCCAATCGGCTCGCTCGAGCAAGTTATTTTCCGAATGGATGCACTTCACCGGCTTGAAAATAGTGGCGTTCGCATCTTCAATTCTCCAACAACGATCGAACGTACGGTTGATAAATATTATACCGATTTTATATTGAGAGACGCAGGGATACTCACACCCAGAACAATCGTCACCGAAGATTTTGAGCAGGCCCTGGCCGGTTTTCGGGAAATGGGCGATGTCATTGTCAAGCCCATGTTTGGCTCGGAGGGAAAAGGGATGCGCAGGGTATCTGATGAAGATACCGCTTACCGTGTTTTTCGTGCCCTTGAGCTAGACCGCTATATCTTTTATCTGCAAGAATATATTCCCCACGGGCAGGAAGATATCCGCGCATTTGTTGTCGGAGATAGCGTGGTTGCTGCCATGCGACGAATAGGAAATAGCTGGAAGACCAATGTGTCTCAGGGCGCCCAGGTAGAATCTATTGAGTTAAGCTCTTCCTTAAAGGATCTTAGTATTCAGGCAGCCAGGTTGGTGGGCGCGGATTATGCTGGTGTCGACCTTCTGCCGGCTGAGGATGGGCGTATTTTTGTTTTGGAAGTTAATAGCATTCCAGGCTGGCGAGGTTTGTGCAAGACCGTTACATTCAATATTGCGGATATTATCGTTGAATATATTCTCAAGTCGATAAAAAAAGACGGGGTGTAACACCGGACATGGCTAAAAGAATTGCTCAGGCGGCACAGATGGCCTGCTTGTTAGAAGCAAGCGCTCCTAAGCCGGGAAATGTCAACCGTCTACACGATTTTTCCGATCTTCATTTTGAAGATTTACTGCTCAGCGCGGTGGCAATTGGCCCAGCGATGGAAAATGCCTTTAAATATAGTGTGGGGCAGATAATTTCTCGTGCTATTCAGGACACTCAACTGTTGGTAAATACCAATACAAACCTCGGTATTGTACTTTTATTAGCCCCTTTGGTTAAAGCCTGCTCGTTTGGGCCGGGTGGTTATCGAATATCGAAACCCGAGCAGGATAATTTTGCCAACATACGGGAAAAATTGACCGCCACTTTGGTCGGCTTGACTGTCGAAGATGCCCGGCTGGCTTATGCGGCTATTCGAAGTGTTCACGCCGGGGGTTTAGGAAAAGTTACTCAGGCAGATATCCGCGAAGAACCTTCGATTACTCTGCTTAAAGCCATGGCTTTAGTGCAAGAAAATGATTCGATTGCAAGTGAGTATGTATCCCGTTACACGATTACCTTTGAAATCGGTTTCCCGGCTCTTAGAGAGGCATTACGTACTGGTAACGATCTATCTTCCGCCATCGTACAGACATATCTGGAAATTTTATCTCGAGTTCCCGATACACTGATTGCCAGAAAGATCGGAAAAGAAAAAGCTATCCAGGTCTCACAATGGGCCAAAGACGTGTTGGAAAAAGGAGGAACGCTGACGCCGGAGGGGTGGAAAGCAATAGCAGAGTTAGATGGAGAATTAAGAGATGCGAATCATGCCTGCAACCCGGGTACAACGGCTGATTTGACAACGGCGACAGTATTTCTGTATCTCTATAGTAAACTATTTCGTTAATCTTATTTCTGAAGGATGAATGTTTGAGCAGGTGACAGTACCAATGAATCAACCTTACAAGGTATTTAAATTAAAGCAATATAAAAATGATCAATGGGAAACATTAGAATCCGGAGTAATCCTTGAGCAAGAAGTAAGTCTTTCGGTAAACGGAGACATTTGGTTGAATTTCATGTGTACTCCGGTTGATTTGGAGGCGTTGGCGGTTGGCTTCCTTTTCAACGAAAGACAGGTAAACTCGGTTGACGAGATTGCTTCGGTCAGAGTTTGCCCTGATTTAACAAATGTAGATGTATGGTTAACTAAATCAATTGAACGACCTAAAACCTGGAGACGAACGTCGGGTTGTGGCGGAGGATTCACCCGTGAAATTGAAGACCTCAACGCTCCGATAACAGCTCCAGAGGATGGTGTTCTATTGAATACCAGCGTGGTATCAAAATTGATCGAGCAATTGTTGGGGTCCCAGGATTTATACAAACGTGTTGGTGGAGTCCATACTTCTGTTTTAAGCGACGGTCAGAATATTATCGTTATGGCGGATGATATTGGACGGCATAATACGCTGGATAAAATTGCAGGGCACTACTTGCTTGATCACATCCATTTGAACCACAGCATTTTGATCACTACGGGAAGGATCAGTTCGGAAATGTTGCAAAAAGCCAGCCGAATTGGTTCGTCAGTGCTAATCTCTCGCTCTTCACCAAGTTCACTAGCCGTTGAATATGCTAAACAAAAAGGGATAATATTGATCGGTTATGCCCATGGCAATCAATTTATTGCGTATACGTTTCCCGATCGGATTAGTTTATTCTAAATTGCAATTAGCCTTTTATCCTCCATCGATGGGAGGATAAAACTGAACGGTATCATGGTTATTTACGATGGTATTTTGAAGGTCAGCTATAATATCATTCACAACTGAAAATGCGATTTCGCCCGGCGGAATACCAAGCTGTTCAACGACTTTGCAAAGTGGAACAGGTGCAACTAGCTCAAAATCTAGCCAACTTTGTTTTCGGGGATGGTAGAATGCAAGATGCCCACCGAAATGAATGCGCACTTTATTCTTCTTAAAGATATTCGCTTGACCATGAAAGGTCGAGTTCGTGTAGCTTTCTGGCGGTTGGGAGGCCGGTCTCGAGATCCCAATCCTTTAATTGGTAAAGGGTATGCAGAGCACGCACAAAATCATCTCGGACAATGCATTTTCCAGCCAGGGGACCATTTTCCAGGGGGGTAAATAAGCGACCAGGCAGCATATCATCCGCAGGGGTAAATCCTTCGCGCATGTTGAACATGCGAGCCAGGGTTGTACTCCGATCGCCGATTTTCAAGAGTTCTGCGATGGTTACATCCCAACCTGTTGCAAAACGGACAGCGTCCAGAACGTCTGGGGCGAGCATATACGAGCGGGGTGCTGGACCGAAGAAACAAAAACCGATGGTTTTACCACAACTGATCCAATTTTCAAAAAGCCAGTATTGTGCTACTTTTTGATCGCTTAAGTCAGTAGCTGGAAGAGGGACCACCTTTTCGCTGATCATCTTTGCGGATTTGAAGGAAAATGAATCCGAATTAGATAGTGAAGGATCATGGAGCGTAACCAAATGATCAGCCCCGGTTTCTGAGATGGCATAGCCGATACCGACGCCAACTTTGCCACGCGGATCGTGCAAGGCTAATTCTTGCCCTTTTACTTGAATAGCAAATTGGATTGAACCCTTTCCGATCGTTTGGGCTGCACGCTTCGAACCATTTGACAATAGGTTTCCTAAGCCCTGACGATGGGCAATCAGCTCTATCATCTGTAGCATTGCATCGGTATTCCCAAAACGAAGTTCGATTCCACCCGTATCTTCGGGTCCGATTAACCCATTCTCAAAACACTCCATCGCAAAAGCGATCGTTGCGCTGGTCGATATCGTATCCAGGATGTAACGGTCACAAAGTTCATTGGCTTTGGCAATGGCCTTTATATCAGCAATGCCACAGTTCGAGCCAAAACCCGCCACAGTTTCATACTCAGGACCGCCGTAGTCTTTGCTGACGAGGTAATGATCCTTCACTTCCACTTCGCGTTTGCAGCGAACACTACAAGCATAACAGGATTGTCGGCCGATATAAATTTCATTGGAATAGCTTTGCCAGTTGATCTTGGAAGCCCCATCAAAAGAACCCATGTGGAAATTCCTGGTGGGCATCATGCCAGAATTGTTCAGTCCATCAACCAATGCCAGAGTGCCCTGTTCGTGCATGCCCCAACTGATCGGATTGTTTTTTACATCCTGAGCAATTTTATGGCCAAGGGTTTGCAAGGAGGCCGAGTCAAACGCAAAATCACTGTAGCGCCCGTGCCCGCGCACCGCTATGGCTTTCAAGTTTTTGGAACCCATCACGGCTCCCATGCCAGTGCGGCCATTAAAATGGCGCAGCTCATTGGTGATCGATGCAAAAAGCACTTGATTTTCACCGCCCAGGCCAATTTGTAAAATGCGGATCAGATTATCTCCGAGTTCGGTTCTGATTTGAGCCTGAACTACGGCAGGTTCACGTCCCCATAAGTGACTTGCATCCCTGATCTCGATGTTCCCATCAGATATCCATAAATAAACTGGGTGAGCAGCGCGTCCTTTGATCAGAATAGCTTCAAACCCAGAAAATTTAAGTTCGGGGCCCCAAAATCCACCCGCTTCGGATTCGCCATATGCGCCAGTCAGGGGGGAACGTGCTGTTACGGTGAAACGAGCGGCGGTGGATATGGGAGCGCCGCATAATAATCCACAGGCAATTATTAATACATTCTCTGGGCCTAATGGATCAGCATGGGCAGGGATTTCATGCAGCAGGTAATATCCAGCCAATGCTTTTCCACCAGGGTATAACCGGTAAAAATCATCCTGTATAGACTCAATAAAAAAGGATGATTCTGTCAAATCAATATGTAATATTTTTCCTGGAGTTCCAAATGGCATAGTATCCCTGCCTGAAATTGAATGGGCTGAATAGACTGAATCTATAGTCTATTCAGCCCTTAGAATTATAACTTGACCACTTCTTTCAAGCTGTCCTCAAAAATATTAAGTGCCCGGTTGATCTGTTCTTCGGTCACAATCAGCGGAGGGATCCAACGGATCGTATTATCCCACGGCCCACAGGTGAGCATAATCAAACCGCGATCCAGGCAGGATTGGGCAACAGCTTTGGTAGTGGGTTTATCCGGTTTACGCTGTCGGTCGCGAAATTCGACACCTACCATCAATCCGAGCCCACGGACATCACCGATTACAGTGTAACGTTTTTGCAGAGCTTGCAATCCTTTCAGCAACTGCTCGCCGCGGGTCCGAGCATTTTCCAACATATTCTCATCCCGAATCGCTCCAATCGTCGCTACACCGGCAGCGGCAGCTACAGCGTTTCCGCCAAATGTGCCGCCGTGCGAGCCGGGGATCCATTTCTGCATTAACTCAAGGCGGCTGAAAACGCCAGATATCGGCAACCCAGATGCAAGTCCTTTTGCGACAGTCATGATATCTGGTGTGAGACCGAAGTGTTCCACTGCAAACCAGCGACCTGTTCGTCCAAAACCAGATTGGATTTCATCAGCGATCAGCAAAATACCATGTTTGTCGCAAAGTGCTCGCAAGGCATGCATGAAACTGGCCGGTGGAACCACATAACCACCTTCGCCGAGGACTGGTTCAATTAGAATTGCTGCAGTCTCTTGTGGAGCAGTTTGTGTAAGAAGCAAGAATTCGAGCTCCTCCATACACCATGTACTGGTTTGTTCTTCAGACCATGCATAGCGGTAGGCGTATGGATAGGGAGCAACAAAGAAACCAGAAGGCAGAGGTTGATAACCGGCTCGATAAGTTGTTTTTGAATTGGTCATCGCCATGGTAGCAGAAGTACGACCATGAAAGCTCCCTTGAAACACTATCACGTTTGGACGACCGGTGGCATGTTTGGCAAGTTTAACTGCCCCTTCAACTGCTTCGGCGCCTGAATTACTGAAAAAGAAGCCATCTATGCCAGGCGGAACGATTGGCTGTAGCGCTCTTACCAATTCTAACAACGGTTTGTGCAAAATGATATTGGCCTGTCCATGCAGTAACAGGCCGGCTTGCTCACGGATAGCCTCTACAACCTTTGGATGGCAGTGACCAGTGTTGGTTACTCCAATTCCACAGGTGAAGTCCAGATAGGCACGCCCAGCCAGATCGTAAACATAGGCGCCCTCAGCATGACTGGCAATAATATCGGTCGAGTGAGTCCAGACCGGTGAAAGATGAGCCAGTACATTTTGATAATCTTCAATTACAACTGCCATTTCAGGCCTCCTCCGCTGCCGCTCCAAATGGATCTACATCGGGTATACCAGGTTTTATAAAAATCCGTAATGGGATATAAAGCACCATTCCCAAAGCGATAGCACCCAGCGCCCAATAAAGCGATGATATCCCTTCGTCTGACAGGCGGCTGATAATAGCCGTCAAGACGACCACTAAAGGAGCTAAGGTAACCAATACCAATCCAAACCAACCACCTGGAACCTTTTGGCGTTGTAAATCGGGCCTGGCGATACGCATTTTCCACATGGCAAAGAATTCTGCCATTAATACTACCATGTTAAGGAAAACGTCCATAACCACCAGGAATGAAAAGGCCTGGAGAGAAAAGATGGAGAATATGACCCCACATATCAAAATTGATACCCATGGGGTGCCAAACTTGGGATGGACTTTAACCAGGAATTTGGGCATCATGCCATCTTCGGCCAATGCAAAGGGCACTCGAGTGCCACCCAGGCCATTGCCAATAAACAAGCCTGTCATGCTCAATATAGCCGCAATCGTGACCAGAGAACCCATCACACTTGCCAGCGGTCCGTTTGTCTGTCCGGTTAACTTATCAGCAACTGCGTGAGCGATATCCGGGTAGAAATAACCCTGTGTACTGGTGGGATCGACACCCCAGCTATTCAGTTTGTCTGTCCACTCTTTTTGAGCGGCAGGATCGGAACCAGCTAAATCTCCGATAATCCCTACCGAATCATCCGAGGCGGATAGTCCCCAAAGCTGGTATTTGCCATTTTCTCCTGCGCCACCATACATGCCGGCAACGGCGGGGATGCTATAGGTTAAGAGAGTTGCGATTAAAACGAGCAGCATCGCCAAAGGATAGGTCCGCTTTGGATTTACGATTTCATCTCCAGCGGCTGTGGGCAGTTCCCAGCCCATGAAATTCCACATGGCCACGTAAAGACCGGTGCTCAGAGCAGGAATCAAAGATTGGATACTGATTGATTGGCCGCTGGCCAGGAAGGGTAATTGAACTGTGGTGCCACTCTTGATCCAGGCCGCAAAGCCAACGACTGACATCAATAAGAGCGGAATCATCATCGCTATTCCCAGCCAATCTGTTGTCAAGCCGGTCAAACGTGCGCCCCGGATATTTAGCAACGAAATTGCCCAAATGAGGATGATCGCTACAAACCAGGAAAGGAGCCAGGATGGCAGCTGAATTCCTGCAATGGTTGTGCCCGTATTGAGAACCGGGATGAAAAATGCAAGATATGAGGCTGCCAGGACCGGATAAATGGTAACGTCGACCCAGGAGACTACCCAATTCATCCAGCCACCCATGAAACCCACAAAGGGGCCGAATGCGGTTTTAAGCCAGTGGTAATATCCGCCTTCCACCGGCATCATCGACTGCATTTCGCGCACCATGAGCATATTGGGAATGCTGAAAAGCAAAGGGGTCACGATGAAAAGTACAAACATCAAGCCCGGGCCAGACATGCTGCCCAATTGTTCGGTCCCGAATGATCCACCACATACTGTGAAGTAAATAAAACCAAACAGAGGCAAAAGAGTCAGTTCTCGTTTTAGCATGCTCTTTGCTGTCTTGGTTACGGGTACATCTTCAGCGATGGTTGCCTGTCCCATAAGCGATCTCCTTTTTTAAATCAAACCCATTGTGCCGTTTTTCCTTGATGATTTGTCTCCCCGCCCAAGCAGGAGTTCTTTTTAACAATTCGGTTGAAAAAATCCCCCTGATTTGCCGCCCGAAGCATTATTATAAATAACTTCGGGCGACAAAAAAACACTTTTTTGGATATTTAGCTGAGCTTATACTCCTTTATACCGTATGGAAAGCCAAAATCAGCCATGCGATCCATGAATGGAACTGGATCGAACGCTTCTGGACCGCAAACCCCCTTGCCTTTCCAGATGCCTTTGGCAAGTAGCTCAAATCCAATTACGGGGTTGAAGCCGGTTTGTGCTACAACAGATTGACAGCCTAATTTGTCCATGCACTCCTGATTATCGGCAACCTGGTAGATATAGACCTGGCGTGGTTTGCCATCTTTAATACCCTTCACCCAGGTGCCGGCGCATGTTTTGCCGAACATATGGTCGCCCAGATGTGCTGGGTCGGGTAAACATGCAGCGACGACGTCTCTTGGGGCAACCATGACATCTTTTACTTTGATGGGTTCTTTGTTATCCAGACCAAGCATTTTAATGGTCTTGAGCACACCAATGAAGAAATCTCCTAATCCATACTTAAAAGTCACCCGATTTGTTTTGACCCAGCGTGGGACAAGTAAGACTTCCTCATGCTCGACGTTTACACATTCAACTTTGCCGATGCCCTCTGGAAACTCGAAGATTTCCGGTTCAGAGAACGGCGCGGTAGTAAACCAACCCTTGTCTTTTTCCCAAATCACAGGTGGATTGAGGCATTCTTCAATTGTGGTCCAAATTGAGAAATTTGGGGCAAACTCATAACCACGTACTTCCAGGTTGGCGCCATCTCGCACACCAATTTCTTCGATTTCATCGAAGAGATGATCTTGAGCGTAGCGTGCAAAAATGTCTGCCATGCCAGGTTCGACACCCAGGCCAACGATTGCAAGGAGACCTTTTTTCTCCCAATCCTTGGCAACTTGAAATTGCAAATCGCCGAGTTTCAGGCCGGTCTGATGATAAGGATCGCTTTCATTTGGCTCAGAAAGCGACATGGCCATATCCATATAATTGCAACCGGAACAGAAGGCAGCATCAAAAATTGGCATGTTGAAGGAAGGATCGCAGGCGTTCATGATCAAGTCAACTTGATATTTACGCGCCAGCGCTTCAATCAAATCCTGTTTTGATGCATCTACCCATTCCGTTGGGAAGCGTTCCGGATCACCAAGTTTCGATTGTACTTCAGCAAGCCGATCACGGTTATAATCAGCCAGAACCATTTTTTCTAACCAGGGTCGTCGCTGAGAAATAACTGCAATCGCCTCGCCTACACCACCCACCCCGACAAGTAAAATCTTCATTGCAATCTCCTATTCGATATATTTTTAATCCGCACAGAATCTGGGGAATTCTACTTTGGGGTACAAAATAGCTTCCTTACTTCTCTGCGATTAAATTCTTCTTGATGAGGGAGCTAGGCACTTTCCAACGTGAATCATCCTTAATGATGATCGGGACAATCGAAGTTCTTGATCGGCGGACGCCGGTCATGCTTCCAATTGTTTGGGAGACAAAATCGTATAGCGTTCGATTATCTTGTGCTACAATTTGGATACTTACATCTCTTTCGCCGATTGAACAGGCTACATAAGTTATATTTTCGAATTCTGCAAGTTTGTTTGCCACTTCCAAAATTCGTCCGGGCTCAACTTCAATAAAGACATCTGCAATAACAGGAAACCCAATCGTCTTGGCATCCAATACGGCGCTAATAACGAATACCCCTTCCTTGATTAATCGCTCGAGGCGGTAGCGCACCAGGCGTTCATTGGTTTGACCAATCCTGCGCGCGATTTCTGCGCAGGTCATCCGTCCATCATCGGTTAATAGATCAATAATTTGTTTATCCAGGAAATCTAACTTTATAGTCATATTAAAACCTTTCAGACGTGAATAGTATAGCTAGAATATTTCCGAATTTCAATAATCAATCGTAATTATATATCCGAAACGGATATATTTATCAATATTTTAAGATTAAAATGATGTAATTATTTTTGAAGATCGCTATAATGTAGGTTGAATTCCAGGTTTCTGCCAAAACACAATAAACAAAGGAGAGAAATTATGGCTCGCTGCTATAACGGGACAATCCTTCAAATTGACCTGACTGAGGGAAAATTGTGGACAGAGCATCCATCTGATGACTTTTATAGGAAATATGGAGGTGGCAGTGGATTTGGTCTATACTATATTCTCAAAGAAATGCAGCCAGGTACTGACCCTCTTGGACCGGATAATATTCTTACTATGTTTACTGCACTTCCAACTGGGCTCTCGATTTCAGGGCAGTCGCGGTTAGGGATCAATGCCAGGTCACCCCTCAGCGAAGCCATTGGCGACAGCCAATCCGGTGGTTTTTTTCCCGCACAACTTAAATTTTCTGGTTTCGATGGGATTGTTATCCGCGGTAGATCAGATCATCCAGTTTACCTTTATTTACATGAGGGAATGGCGGAGCTACACCCAGCAGGGCATTTGTGGGGAAAGAAAACCGCTGAGACTGAGGAAATGATCAAGGCTGAATTAGGTGATCCAAAGCTTGAAGTATTGACAATTGGTCCTGCGGGCGAAAAATTGGCCCGTATTTCTGCCATTATGAGCATGCATAACCGAGCTAATGGGCGCACAGGTATGGGAGCGGTCATGGGTTCAAAGTTGTTGAAGGCTGTAGTGGTAAAAGGAGGGGGTAAATTAGAAGCTACACGACGTCAAAATGTTGTTGAGATGCAACGCCAGGGTGTTAAAGGGATGATGGAGCAATATGTTGATGTAAAAGGCCTTAATATGAATGGCACTGCCGATGTGGTTGCTTTTCAAAATTCGATCGGCTCATTCCCTACTTATAACTACAATCAGGGTCAATTTGATCATTTCGATGTTTTGTGCGGCGATCGTATGACCGATACGATCCTCAAGGGACGCGACACTTGTTTTGCATGCACGGTACGCTGCAAGCGCGTCGTCGAAACGGAATACGCAGACCGTAAAGTAAACCCTGCTTATGGTGGGCCTGAGTATGAGACGATAGGTCTGATGGGAGCCTCATGTGGAATCAGTGATTTAAACGCCATTGCCCTTGCAAATCAGATCTGCGATGAATACGGTCTGGATACAATCGCAACTGCAGCGACGATTGCATTTGCGATGGAATGTTTCGAGAATCATCTTCTAAATCTGGTCGATACCGGTGGAATTGATCTGCGCTTTGGAAATGCAGATGCACTGGTAGCCATGGTAGAAATGATAGGCCGGCGAGAAGGACTGGGGGATTTATTAGCAGAAGGTTCTGCGCGAGCTGCCGAGAAAATTGGAGCACAGGCAGAAGATTACCTGGTCACTGTAAAGAAAACTGAGCTGCCGGCTCACCTTCCGCAAGCAAAAAAATCCCTGGGTTTGGTGTATGCAGTTAATCCTTTTGGCGCCGACCACCAATCCTCTGAACACGATCCAATGTACGAAGATGGAGGTTTGCCCCATTATTATTCACGTCTGGCGGAGATCGGTCTAAAAGATGTTCAAAAACCGGGCACGATGACTGATGAGAAAGTGCGCTTTGGTTATCTCACTGAAGTATTTTATTCGGCGTTAGATACTTATTGTTTGTGCCAGTTTGTGTGGGGACCGGCCTGGCAGTTGTACGGGCCACAAGAAATGGCGGATATGCTCAGCGCTGCAACGGGATGGGACATCAGTGTAGAGGAAATCATGCAGGTCGGCGAACGCAGGTTGAATATGCTGAGGGCATTTAACGCACGCGAAGGGTTCAGTCGTACCGATGATGTATTACCGAAGAAACTCAGCAAGCCATTACAAGGCAGCGGTCCCACTGCCGGGGTATCCTATTTGCCAGAAGACCTGGAGCATTACAAGAACGTCTATTTTGATTTGGCGGGCTGGGATCTAAACACAGGGAATCCTACTCGTAGGAAGTTAGAAATGCTAGGCCTGGAATGGGTTTAGTATTTTTGTCTAAGTGATTACTTTCCTTTTGTACATGAACTGCATGATATAAGTCAATTGTTTTATGGTTTGTTAAGAATTATATTTAGTATCATTCTAATAACTTTATAGCTAGATTGTAGGATAACTTCACTGGTTCCTGAACCGTCAACAAGTATTCCTGCCTTTTCAATTATGAAATTATTGAATGGGTGAATCCTATGGCCTTTGTAACCAAGGAAGCCGCATTCGTTTGTGCTTATTACTTTGGCAAACCGGGAACACTTGCAATTCTCTCCAAATACCCATTAAAGGTACATAAAATTTATCAAACCTAAAAACTTGCCAAGACATGCCATTATTCTGAAGGAGCGGATATGCGGGATTTGACACAAGAGATTCTAGAATTGGTTCGGCTGACTTCTACAAATCTTTCTCCTGACGTTGAAGAAGCACTGCAAAAAGCGCTTGCCCAGGAGGAACCTGGTACAGCTGCACGCGGCGCCATGGAAACAATTATGACAAACGTGGAAATGACGAGGCGTAACTCGACACCCATTTGCCAGGATACCGGAACACCGATTTTCTTCGTCCGTTCCCCGGATGGATGGAGCCCACGTGAATTGGGCGAGCAAATCAGAAATGCGGTTGCACACGCTACAAAAATGACCTACTTGCGACCAAATGCTGTGGATTCGCTCAATGGCAAAAATACAGGTAATAACCTTGGTGATCAGCATTTCCCAACAATCCATTTTGAGGAAATTAATGAGCGACCTTTATCGATCGAGTTGATACTTAAAGGCGGCGGATGTGAAAATGTGGGCGCTCAATACTCTTTGCCGGATGATCGGCTACAAGCTGGGCGCGATCTTGAGGGGGTCCGCAAATGCGTTTTAGATGCTGTTTACAAGGCGCAAGGCGAAGGCTGCGCCCCTGGATTCCTGGGTGTGGCGATCGGTGGAGATCGCGGCACTTCTTTTGTAGCTTCTAAAGAAGCACTGCTTAGAAAAGTTGAAGATACAAATCCACGGGAAGATCTGGCGGCGCTGGAAGAGCGAATTACCAAAGAGGCAAATCAATTAGGGATTGGGCCAATGGGTTTTGGTGGAAAATCAACGGTTTTAGGCACTAAAATCACATCCACTTATCGGCTGCCGGCCTCTTTCTATGTTACTGTATCCTATATGTGCTGGGCATTTCGTCGCCGTAGGATGATCGTCCAAGATGACCAGGTGAAATATGAATAGGCGGAAGGTAGCTTATGTCCAATAATCTTACAATTCCTATTTCAGATGATGCAATTCGCTGTTTGCATGTCGGTGATTCGGTTTTACTATCCGGAATTATGATAACCGGGCGAGATGCAGTGCATAAATGGTTGGCCGACACTTTTATTAAAAAGACGAGAGAACCAGTTGGTGATGACCTGGAAATATATAGGGCCATAAAACCAATATTGAACGGTGGCCTTATTTATCATTGCGGACCTGTGGTTGGGGGATTGGATACCAGGCAATATCGTTTTGTAGCTGCTGGACCAACGACCAGCATCCGGGAAGAGCCATACCAGGGAGATGTTTTGCGTCACTTTAACCTTAAAGGTGTGATTGGGAAGGGAGGAATGGGCCCGAAAACCCTGAAAGCCTGTCAGGAAGTTCCCGGTGTTTACTTCCATGCCATAGGTGGTGCAGCATCCCTGATTGCAGAATCCGTTAAAAAAGTAATGGGTGTTTATAAATTGGATTTTGGTGTGCCTGAGGCGATCTGGGTTATTGATGTTAAGGATTTTCCCGTCGTAGTTACAATGGATTCCCATGGTAATAGTCTACATGATGTAGTCAAGCAGCAATCGAAAGTAGTTTTGGAGCGGTTATTGGCTTGATCAGGCACGCTAGCCAGGATTTCCCTTTACTGATCGGATAGGGAGGAAGGCCAAATGTGTAAAGTAAAGGAAATACTTCGTAAAAAAGAGAATGAAATATATTCCGTTCCACCTGACGCGACCATAATGGATGCGCTGAAATTAATGGCGAAATATGAAATTGGCGTTGTTTTAGTCATTGAAAATTCAAAGATAGTGGGGATATTTTCAGAGCGAGATTGCGTGTA
>DATFYI010000253.1:0-10138 GCA_035315125.1 Anaerolineaceae bacterium
AGTGATCTGGAACTCCTCGCCCGAACGCAATGAAGCAGGTAGCCCGAATGTGATCGGCGCAATTGCTTTGGCAGCCGCCCTCAAACAACTCTCGGAGGTCGGTATGGATGCCATCGCCGCCCATGAAGCGGAGTTAACCCATTATGCCCTTACCAAATTAAAACAGCTCCCTGGCATCACCCTGTATGGCTTGACCAATCCAAACCATGTAAGTGATCGCCTGGGGGTAATTCCCTTTCAAGTAAATGGCCTGACCCATGGGAAAGCCGCCGCTATTCTAGGGTTTGAAGGTGGTATTGGCGTACGGAATGGTTGTTTCTGCGCCCATCCCTATATATTGCGCCTGTTAAATGTGACAGACGAGGAGTATAAAGCTCATCACGAACGTGCCATCGAGCACAATCGGGCCGATTTACCTGGCCTGATCCGCATCAGCTTTGGCTGTTACAACAACTTTGAAGACATCGACCGATTGGTGACTATGCTTGAGCGTATAACTAAAGGCGATTATCATGGGAAATACGCCGTGGATAATCACTCCGGCTCTTACTATCCGCAGGGCTTTGAGATGGCTTCATTGTCGAAATACTTCTCTTTCTAAAAGATGAGCCAATTACTCTATGCAACATTTGTTTTTAATGCGTCTTTGTTTTAGGGCGTCTTGCTTTAAGGTCGGTTTTGAAAATCAGACTGGATTTTACAAAGCCTGGATGCGGCTTATAGGGAACTGGCCAGGTTTGTATTTACCAGCAGTGATTGATCCGCCAGGATTTGCTTTGGGCTGCCTTCAGCAATAATTTGATGCTCTTCACTCAAAACATAAACCCGTTCGGAGATTGCATCGACGATGCTCAAATCATGTGTTGCAATGACGACTGTTTTACCGGCCCCTTCTTGCGAGTTTAAAAAGCTCACCAACCAGGACACGCTGCGCGGATCCAACCCGGCTGTAGGTTCATCCAACAACCATACCTCCGGTGAGAAGCTCAGCACTGAAGCCAGTGCAACCCGTTTCTTTTCCCCACCCGACAACTGGTGTGGAACCCGGTCTTTTAGATTAGCTATATTCAAAGCCTGTAGAGCTGATTCGACTCGTTTCACTACTTCACTGCGCTCTATGTCTAATTGAAGCGGGGCAAAAGCCACTTCGTCCCAAACTGACGGCATAAATAACTGTACATCACTATCCTGGAATACAAAACCAACTCGCCGCCTGAATTCAAAATTAAATTGGTCATCCCATAAAGCGGATTCTGTCAGTTCCTTACCAAAAGCCCGTAATGATCCGCGGCTTGGGAAATATAGGCCATCCAGAATTTTCAAGAGGGTACTTTTTCCAGAACCATTTGAGCCAATAATTGCCAGTCGTTCTCCCGGTTTTACAGACAGGCTGATATGCTCCAAGGCAGAAATGCGCTCATTATATGCAAAGCACAGTTCACGAGCCTCAAAAATAGCATTATTCTGGTCAATTGGCTGATTCAATAATGAGACCTTTCTAAGATAAAGACACCTAACGCCCCAGCCAGATCCCAAAACCGGTGATCATGAGCACTGCTGCCCCGGAAATCCAGTCACACATTTTCATTCGAAATGTATCCATCGTGCGCGGATAATATCGAAAACCACGCGACTGCATCGATAAATAAACTTCACTGCTGATTTGTAAGGATTTCCCCAATAACGTACCCGATGTGGCAGCCAATAAACGCCGTTCTTCGCTACCCGTCACCCGCTTTAAGATGCGGCTTTTCCGTACTAAAAACAATTCGTCTGCCAGATGTAACAATAAATGAATATACCGGTAGGTTATTCCCAGGATCAAAGTAATCACATCGGGAACGCCCAAAATAGCGAGTGCCTTGAGAACGTTGTTCCAGGCTGTAGTCAGGACAAGAAGAACTGAAAAAGAAACTGAAGTGCCGACCCTTAAAATTAGAAATAATGCCGTCATTAGACCAGTCTGTGTAACGATCATTCCGAATGGCAGATGCGCCAGCGCTGCTCCAGGTGTCATGAACAGCGCCGGCAGGGCAACCAAGCCAGTGAAGAATGGAATAAAAACCCATACACGTTTAATAAAGAAACCCAGCGGCACACTGGATATGGCAGCCAGTCCAAGTCCCAGAAAATACAACATTACAAGAATAAGCAAGCTATGCGAAAGATTGACGGCAATCAATAACAGCACCGTTGAGATGACTTTCAAGCGAGGATCCAAAGTCTGCAGGAATCCTTTTTGCCGAGCAATCTGATCGGCGAACAAAGACTGCTCCAGGGTTCCATTAATATCAACCAGCGTGCGCTCAATAAAGCTGCTGCGGTTGGCTGGTTTCGAAGGTCGAGTAGACTGGCTCACTTGCTATGTATTACTTCTGGGGTGTTCTTTTTACCATTGGTAACCAACGTGGTGAATAACCAGACCACCAGAGCGATTACAAGAATCCCAACCAGCGCTGAAAGGATATAACCCAGATTGGAATTTCCCAGGGCTGGTAGGTCATAATCTTTCATCGGGGCGCCCCACAAACCGGACAGCTTTGCAAGCCCTTGTGGGACAAAGGCCAAGCCCCGGTTGGTTAATTCTTGCGCTCCCCATTCTCCCCAGGCGGTACCAGGAGCCAGCAAGCCAATTGGTGTCGCTACGACCAGAACAGCCAGGCCGAGCCATAAATTGCGCCAATGGGCAAATCCACTTGCCTCAGGGAAAATTTCCTCTTTCTTCACCATCTCAAGCGCCGGCCGGTTGGCGCGCTGTAAATAGGCTACGACAAGGGCAGTTACCAGCCCTTCGACAATCGAGGCAACCAGAGCGTGAGGAACAACCATAGCCGGAATGGATACGGACAAAGGGTAAGGTGCATATAAGGGTATACCATTAGCAGTATGGAAGAGTAAAGGCTGGATACCAAATTCAAATCCGGCGCAGAAGGCGGCTACGGTCAATCCAAACCAGGCGCCTACGGCTGCACCTGCGATTCGCCGCCGAGAGTCAATAGAGGTATTCCTGGTAATAATCTGATATATCGCATAACTGACGTAAGGCAGAACGACAGCCATATTGAAACAGTTTGCCCCGAACGATAGGATACCCCCATCGCCAAAGAAAAGCGCCTGGATGAGCAGGGCAATAGATATAGTAACGGTAGCAATTTCAGGCCCCAAAAGAATTGCAATCAAGGCGCCACCCACCGCGTGAGCAGTGGTCCCACCGGGGATGGGGACGTTGAACATCATAATTACAAACGAGAACGCCGCCATAAGTGCAATCAGAGGAATATTCTGAGCACTCATTTTCTGGCGCAGTTTTTGAACCCCACGAACCCAGAAAGGCAATATAATCACAAACATAATCATGCACGTGACCGGGCTCAAATATCCATCCGGAATATGCATGGCTGTTGTGCCAAGCCATAAGCCGAACAAACCGTAGTACAATATCATCCCACGGGGAATTTTCCCGGCCAATTGTTTAAGAGTCATAAAATATCCAATAAATATGCATACTCCAAGTCTGTTTAGATCTATTATATTGCATATAATCGCATAAGCAAAGATTTGCATTATAATTTAACAAAACTTGGAATTGGAAATATGAGAACATCTTCTGTCGAGCTCGTTATTTTAGAAACCCTTTCCCAAAATCATACCCACCTGACTTCGCATCAAGTATATGAGCAAATTCATGACCGTCTGCCAGCTGTAAATCCTTCGACGGTCTATCGCGCCCTTGAACGTCTGGCGAATGATGGCAAAATATCCGTGTCTGATATGGGCATTGGGTCAGCCGTTTATGAATCAGTGGACAACGAGTTGCACCACCACTTGATTTGTCAAGAATGCGGAAGAGTTTTTACCATCGAGGATAAGGAAGTCAGAGGATTTTTTAATGTCGTGCAGCAGAAAAATAACTTTCAGGTCATCACCAACCACTTAATACTTTTTGGTATCTGTAATGATTGCAGCAAGCTAAAATAAAATCCAAATAATCAATAAATTCGAGAAATCGCTAAGGATTTATAGAGAGTGACTACGCAGAGCCAGAAAGCGGAGTTACTGCGACTTTGAAAGCATATAATCGGGGTTAATTGAATGGAAAAAACCGTTCCATCGGAAATAGAATCGGCTGCCAACCGGGAAAAGAAATGGGCGGCTTTATCGTCTTTGTTTGCCATCATCTTCATAACAGCGATGAAGTTCATTGTAGCGCTTCTGACGGGTAGCCTGGGACTTTTAGCAGAAGCAGCACATTCACTGTTGGATTTGGTGGCTGCTGTGGTCACTTACATTGCGGTAAAAGTCTCCAGCCAACCGGCGGACCGTGTTCATACCTACGGCCACGGCAAAGTCGAGAACCTCTCGGCCTTGTTTGAGTCTCTCTTACTCTTGATCACCTGTGCCGGAATTTTCTATGAGGCTATCAACCGGCTTTTTTTCAAGCAAGTAGTTGTTGAATCTTCAATCTGGTCTTTTCTTGTAATGGGCGCTTCCATAATTATTAATATCACCCGTTCCCGTCAGCTTAAAAAAACGGCTAAAAAGTATAACAGCCAGGCGTTGGAAGCCCAGGCGCTGGATTTTACAGCGGATATATTGTCATCCAGCGTGGTGCTCGTTGGCCTTATCCTCGTGTTCGTTTCTGAGCAATATCATATTCCCTGGCTGGCAAAGGCTGATTCAATCGCTGGAATGGTAGTAGCCGGTCTGGTGAGTTACGTCAGTTTAAAACTTGGGCGACGGGCTATAGGTGAATTAATGGATGAAGTGCCCGAAAACCTTCAGGATGAGATCGCCAGAGCGGCCAGGCTGCCTGGGGTTGAAGAGGTGCGACAGGTACGCGTACGCCGCAGCGGTTCAGATTATTTCGTGGACCTGGTCTTAGCAGTCAGCCGGAGTCTGACCGCCAGTCAGGCACACGAGATCACTGAAAAGGTTGAAAAAGCGGTCCAGGACATCTTACCCAATTCTCATGTGATGGTGCATGTGGATCCCATCCGTACTGCCGATGAGGATTTGGTAGAAACAATCCATGTCCTGGCATCTCAATACGGCCTGAGTGCTCATAATATCCGCGTTGATGAAGATGAAGGTGGCATTACTTTGCTTGTTCATCTGGATGTGGATGACAATCTGCGGGTTGAAGAAGCACACGCACGCGCCACCGCTTTTGAAGAAGCAGTCCAGCAGGCCTATCCCTGGTTGGACAAAGTGGTCACACACATAGAACCAGAATTCCGTTCATCTGAGATTGCCGATGAATCGACCGCCCAGCAGGAAGAACAATTGAAAGCTATCATCAACCAATTGCCCGAGACCACAGGGATCGAATGTGATGTCCACGAAATTCACATTTACCAACAAGTTGGTCAAAAGACAGATGTCTCATTTCATTGCTCTGTTCACGGGGAAATCACGGTTGCCAGGGCCCATGAGATTACCGAAATAATGGAAAATAGCCTGCGGGATCAATTCCCAAATCTGGGTCAAGTCCTGATTCATATTGAACCGTTAAACTGAACTATTCATGGCCGATTTGTTCCCATGGTTTTATTCTTCCCCACCAAAGTTATTGTGAAGATGAATTTTTATCAGTTTTTTGAACCCAGCGTCTCTGGAAGTGTCTCCGCGGGCATTTGGTCACAAGGTTGTGGACGCTTTCCTATCCGAATTCCGATCAGGTAAACCAATCCAGCCAGTATCACGAAAAATGGAATGATATAAATTAATCGGATCATCCAGGCGGGTACAGAATCATATAACGTTGTAATTCCAAAAAAAATAAAGATAATACCCGATACCCAGCGGAAGGTTTTTTCGGGGATATTTTTGCAAATCCATGCTCCGAAAATAACTCCGATCCCATCCGCAACCATCATACCAGTAGTGGTACCCGCAAGAACGATCAAAGGCTGGCGGAATTCTGCCGCAAGCGCAATCGCCATCAATTGAGTCTTGTCACCCATTTCTGCCAGAAAGAATGCAATCGCCACTGTCAGGATCGGTCCAAATCTGTCCGCTTTTATCTTTTCATCTTTGGATTGATCTCCACGGATTGACCAAAGCCCGAAAATTAGAAATGAGATACCCGCTGCAATGGAGATTAAGTTCATGGGAAGGAGAAGGCTCAAATAAGTTCCAACCCCCACCGCAATGGCGTGATTGAGTATGGTAGCCAGCAGGACACCGATTAATACCGGCTTCATTTTATATTTGCCTGCCATGGTCATAGCCAGGATTTGGGTTTTATCACCCATTTCACCAACCACGATAACCAACAAAGCCTTAATAAATACAGACATCAGATCAATCTCCAGGCATGTTGAACGTAAAAAATCGGCCTTTAATTTTTTTTCGTTATCCTGCGAACACAATCACTAAAAACATTCTAACTTTCAGATATGGGACTGTCAATCCTTGTAAACGCTTTATCATAACGCATATGCTACATCTTTTAGGGATTGTATAAGAATTAATTAAACATTGAAGGCATCCATCCATTGGATGCCCTCAATTTCAAACGTTAAGTCGGAGGGGACTTATGAACCTGGTGTCGTCGATGTAGCTGGTGTAGATGTACTGGTTGCATTGGACGATCCGGGCACACTGGTTGCATTCGGTTGCCCGGTTGCATTCGGCTGTTCGCTTGGATTGGGCGTACCCGAATTTGGTCGTCTATAGAAAGGCGTAGATGTGGGCAGGCCAGCGCGTGTCTCCAATAAATTTATGACTGCCATGGTAAGCACCGGATTAACCGCGCTGCGGGCCCGGCTGGCATAGCCACCGATTGGTGTGGGACGAGTTGTGGTTGACCCGTTAGTGCCAGTTCCCGGCGCTCCACCTCCGCCAAAGCCACCACCGCCAGGGCGAAAGCCACCGCCGCCACCACCAGTGAAGCCACCACCGCCACCTCCTCCGCCGTATTGCTGCCTTTGAGCCGGTGTTAGCGTTGACCTGGTACCATTTCCATATTGAAGATTCAAGCTGGCCATGATCGTTCGCATATTTTGAGGACTCAAATCCAGCTTTTCGATTGAAGTAACCTGGTCAGCCGTCATGCTTCCTTTGATCTGGTCTTGCAGCGCCTGAATTTCAGCCGGCGCTGTGGTGTTGCTATTAGACAAACTTAACATCGCTTTCCAAAGCGGGAGCAGGGTAGTTGCCTCATCTTTCGTAACTGCCAGGCTCGTCCCTTCCAGCTTTAGAGTACCGATAGCATAGCGGGTCTCCGGAGTAACTGTAACCTGAGCATTTGAACCGCTCGCACCAGTGCCGCCCGTTTGGCCGCTTTGTGATCCGCTCCCGCTTGCCTGAGCGGTCGGTGTTTGAGCTCCGCTGGCCGAGCATGCCGATAGAGCGACTGCCACGACCAAAGTGATAGAAAATATGCACGCCTTCTTAAACATCTAGAACTCCTTTATTTCTTAATATCTTTATTTTGATCTAATCATGGCGCAAGGCCTCGATAGGATCCAATTGAGCCGCTTGCCGAGCAGGTATATATCCGAAGAGAATACCAACCAAAGCTGAAGAACCAAAGGACAGGCCGATCGAGTAGGAGGCAATCACAGTTGGCATACCGCCGAATTTTCCAAACAGGAATGATCCGATCACACCTGCCAGTATCCCGATCACCCCTCCTACTACGCTTAACATGACCGCCTCCGTTAAGAATTGAATTTCAATATCGTTGGGGGTAGCGCCAACGGCTTGCCGTAAGCCAATTTCGCGCGTACGCTCGGTCACGCTGACCAGCATAATGTTCATGATACCAATGCCGCCAACGAGTAACGAGATACCCGCCACAGAGGCTAACAGAGTGCGGAAGGAAGCCGTGGTTGATTCTTGGGCGCCAATAATATCGGATTGTGTTTGAATAGTGAAGTCCGGCGATGAGATATCAACTTTATGACGCTGCGCCAACAGTAAACTGATCTGGGTGATCACGTCATTCATGTTGGCTTTTGGATCCACAGACACATAAATAGTACGCACCCGGTCACCCATCACCCTTGCAAAAAATGAGGGCGTAAATTTTTGGAAAACAACCTGGATTGGAGCATAAATTTGGTCGTTGAAATTAGTGCCGGAAACCACCCCTTTCTCTTGCAGCACCCCAACTACCGTCAACTGTGTGCTATTGACAGTGATTAGCTGCCCAATCGGATTACTGCTGCCAAATAATTCGGTCGCCACATCCGAACCCAGCACTACAACTTTTTGTGTAAGGTCCAAATCCTGCTGGGTGATGAACCTTCCGGTAGCAACTTGCACACCACGCACTGTGGTGTAATCGGGCGTCGTACCGATAACGGGGATGCTGGTGAGGGTATTGCTGCCAAAAGTGAGGGTTTCGCTGGCATCTTGTTCCACCGAAACCCCGGCCACACCGTTGATCTGGCTCTTGATAGCAGCCACATCGGTATAGACCAATCCGGTAGCCTGCCGTTGGGCGGCAGTTTCATTCGGTCCACCCCGTGTAATGGAGCTACTGATAAATAACAAGTTGGTTCCCAAGGCGTTAATTTGATTTGCAATTTGCGTTTCTGTCCCATTACTGACCGCGATCATGACAATCACTGACGCCACACCGATAATCACACCCAACATGGTCAAAAACGACCTGGATTTGTTGGATGTAATACTTTTTAAAGCGAGTCCCAATACTTCACTAAAGTTCATCCTTGGCCTCCTCAGGTAATTCCAGAGTCTTGCGCAACTCTTCTTTTGCCTCAGCCGCTACTTGTTCATTATCACGGTCCATGTCAAGCAATCCATCTCGGATGCGAATGATCCTCTCCATCTGGCGAGCGATATCCGGCTCATGGGTCACCATTACAATCGTCCGTCCTCTTTCATGCAGCTTGTTTAACTGATCCATAATTTCATAGCTGGCTTTTGTATCCAGGTTACCGGTAGGTTCATCCGCCAGGAGCAGCACCGGATCGTTAATTAAGGCCCGGGCGATGGCAACCCGCTGCTGCTGGCCACCGGAAAGCTCATTGGGCAAATGATTGGCACGGTCAGCCAGGCCAACGCTTTCCAAGGCTGCCATGGCTCGCTCACGCCGTTCGCTCATGCTGAGCCGGTTCTCGACCCGGTACATCATTGGCACCATCACATCCTCTATGGCCGTCATTCTGTTAAGTAAATTGAAGGATTGAAATATAAAGCCCAGTTTGGCGTTGCGGATGTGCGCCAACTCTATCTTATTGAGATCGCTGACATCTTCACCCCCTAAAATATATCTGCCCTCAGTTGGGTGGTCCAAACAGCCCAGGATGTTCATCAAAGTACTTTTTCCGGAGCCGCTCGGTCCCATCACCGCTACAAACTCACCTTCACAAATACTCAGGTTTATGCCTTTCAATGCTTCGACTTCGTAATCACCCATACCGTAAATCTTCTTCAGATCGATAGTTTCGATAATCGTTGGTTTATCCATTATTTCACCTGTGCTAAACCGGTTGAAACGTACTGTCCTGCCTGTACACCTGAAGTAATTTGTACGTCAACCAGGTTCTCTAATCCAATCGTCACCAATTGGAGCTTCGGCTTGCCGGTTGCATCAATCACAAAGACAGCATACTGTCCGCCGCCCAGATCGTGCAGGGCCTGCAGTGGAACCAGCAGGGCATTGTTGGCCTGGGCGCCGATAATATTCACCGAACAGTTCAGTCCTTCCAATAAAGTTACCTGCGAACCAGCCGGCACGGCATCTAAGGTTACCAGACCTTCGATCGCCTGTGAGCCGCTGACGGTTACCAACTGCGGATCGACCTGGGTCACCTTACCAGTAAAAGTTTGATTCGGGTAGGCATCAAAAACAACCTGAACGGTCTTGCCTACGGCTACCTTATCCAGGTCCGTTTCATCCGCATAAAACTGGACTTGGGGGTGGGCCAGGTCTTCGATCGTGATAAAAGTAGAGGAGTCGGTCACAGTATCCCCGGCCTGACCAGCTACTGTGATCACCGTCCCATCGAATGGAGCTATCAGAGATGCCCCTGCCAGGACTTTTTGGGCATTGGTCAGCGCCAGCTGTGCCGAATCTACATTCTGCTGATCTTGCGCCAATGTATTGGGATCGAGGCCATTATTTTGCTGCAGCTTGGCTAATGTAGCCTGATCGGTTTTCAAA